>CAYZCV010000019.1:0-36174 GCA_964476965.1 uncultured Opitutus sp.
CCCAAAGCGGCTAAACATGCGACCGAGCGGCGGCCACATGGCTCACCTGCCCTCGGCCGGTGAGTTGCCCGTGGCCAAGGCCTCCGCTGGCTCGGACCGGCGGGCGGACCTCAGAGTAAACCGTGGTAGCCTTCGCGAAACGTCGGGAACTGCGGGCGCCAGCCGAGGTCGCGCTTGATCCGGTCGTTCGCAATGATGCGGTCCGGAGTGATTCCGCGACGCCCCATCGCAGGTTCGCCCGAAAACGCCGGGGCCGGCAATCCCAGCCGCGAGGCGAGCCAATCCGCGAGGGCTGCCTTCGGAGCCGCCCCGTCGTCCGCCACGTTGAAGATTCCATCGGGAACCGCCCCCGGTGCCGCGAACGCGGCAAGGATGGCCGAGACGATGTCTTCCCGGTGGATCAGGTTAAGGTGGTACTCGCCCCGCCCGGCCAACACGCCCGAACCTGCCCGCAATTGATCCAGCAAGTGATGCCGGTCGGGGCCGTAGATTCCCGCGAGCCGCAGGATGAACCAACGCCCCGGCCACGCGCGCACCAGGTCTTCCGCCTCGAGCAACACACGCGCCGTGCCCGTCGCCCCGTCGGTCGGCGCGCCTTCATCCACGCGAATGCCGCCATCCTGCGGGTAAACCGAGGTGCTCCCGGTATAAACGAGTCGGCCCGGCGCGGATGTTCCGGCAGCCCACCGAAGGAGCGAGCGCTGGCCCTCGACGTAACTGCGACGATACCCTTCCGGTCCGCCGCCGCCGGAACTCACGCAATTCAGGACGCATTCGGTGTCGGGCGGCAACTGGTCATGCCAGTCGGACGAGGCCAGATCGGCCACGACCGTCCGCACACCAGCCCCGGTCAACGCCTGCGCCTTGAGGGGATTGCGGGTCAGCGCAGACACCTCAAGTCCCCGCGCCTTGGCCGCGAGCGCCACGGCCGCCCCGACATAGCCGGCGCCAAAGACAACCAGCCGCCGTCCGGTCAAAAATCCGTGTTCCTCTGCGCACATGAGTCGATAGAGTTCCCAGATGACCACCGTGCTCGTGATATTGCCAGAGGGATTCGAGGAAATTGAAGCCGTGACCCCGATCGACTTGCTCCGACGCGCCGGGTTTGAAGTCACGATTGCGGCTTTGGCTGACGGAATCCATGTCACGGGACGCTCAGGCCTCACTCTGCACGCCACTACGTCGCTGACCTCCGTGCCCGAAGACCAGGCCTTCGATCTCCTGCTGATTCCCGGTGGACCCGGCGTCCGCCGGCTCCGCGAGGATCCCCGCGTCCTCCGCCGGGTGGTGGCCCAGAACCGAGGCAGCGGGTGGCTCGCCGCGATCTGCGCCGCACCGACGGTGCTTAACGACGCAGGCATCCTCAGCGGTCGAGCCTACACAGCCCACCCCTCGGTGTCCGACGAACTGCCGGCTGCGCGGATCAATGAACGACTAGTTGTTGACGGCAAATTGATTACATCGAGGGGCGCCGGGACAGCCCTCGAGTTCGGGCTTCGTCTGATCGAGGCTCTCGCGGGTCCGGCAAAGGCAAGGGAAATCGCCGCATCCATTGCCGCGTAACATTTCGTCTATCAACAGGATTGCTCTGATCTCCGTCCGCCCTAAGCTAACCGAGGCGCTAGGGTAATCACCCTACCTAGATCTCCCCAGATGGGTTTACTCCCCTTGTTCATTCCTGAAGGCCGTCCTTTCACCGGGAAGCGACCGGGCGAAGCCATGACCGCATGACCCCTGATTCTCCCGATTCCCGCACATCCATCGAGACGGTGATCCAGCCTGCCCGTGGCTGGTTGCGGGTGCACTGGCGCGAGCTGTGGTCCTACCGCGATCTCTTCACCCAGTTCGTGGAGCGCGATTTTTCCGCCAAGTACCGGCAGACCTTGCTCGGGCCGGCGTGGTTTATCCTCCAGCCCCTAATGATGACTGCGGTGCTCACCGTGGTTTTCGGGCGACTGGCGAGGCTCCCGACGGACAATTCGCCCCCCGTTCTCTTTTACCTGTGCGGACTGCTTTCGTGGACATATTTCGCGCAAACCATGCCGGCGGTGGCGGGGACGTTCACGGCCAATGCGCACATCTTCGGCAAGATCTACTTTCCGCGCCTCACCGTGCCCCTTTCGGTCGCGGCGGGCAACCATGTGGCGCTGGTGATTCAGTTCCTCACCTTTGCCGCCCTCTGGCTCTACTACCGGACCTTTTCCGACTTCGGGCACGCCGCCCTCACGCCCTGGCTGCCGGCCATCGGTCTTGTCGTGCTTGCGCAAGCGCAGATCGTGCTGCTTTCGCTGGGCATAGGCTGCTTCCTGGCGGCGGCCACCGGCAAGTACCGCGACCTTCAGCACGTGATGCCCGTGATGGTCCAACTCTGGTTCTACGCCACGCCTGTCGTCTATCCGCTGTCCATGATTTCCGAGGAAGCCCGCTGGCGCTGGGTGGCGGTGCTGAACCCGATGACCGCACCCGTGGAGGCGATGAAGCTGGCCCTGCTGGGGCAGAGTTCGTGGACGCCCGGCCTGGCCGCCGGATCCTGGGGGGTCACTCTCCTGCTGCTGCTCATTGGCCTGAGCGCTTTCTCCCGCGCCGAGCGCACCGTGATTGATGTCGCCTAAAAAGCCGTGAGCAAACCCATCATCGAGGTCCAAGGGCTTTCCAAGAAGTATCAGCTCGGCGTGGTCGGTGCGACGACGCTGCGCGATGACCTGGCTCGCTTCGCCCGGCGTCTGCGGGGCGGTCCAGCTCCCTCGGATCCGGGTGAATTTTGGGCCCTGCGCGACGTGAGCTTCGCCATCCAGCCCGGCGAAGTCGTGGGGGTGATCGGGCGCAACGGCGCCGGCAAGTCGACCCTGCTCAAGATCCTGTCGCGCATCACCGAACCGACCGGCGGGCGCGCGATCCTGCGCGGACGGGTCGCCTCGCTGCTCGAGGTCGGTACGGGGTTTCATCAGGACCTGACGGGGCGGGAAAACGTCTACCTCAACGGCGCGATCCTCGGCCTGCGGCGCAGCGAGATCAGTCGGCAATTCGACGAGATCGTGGCCTTCGCGGAGGTGGAGAAATTCATCGACACTCCGGTGAAGCACTACAGCAGCGGCATGCGCATGCGTCTCGCCTTTGCGGTCGCGGCGCACCTCGATCCCGATGTGCTGATCGTTGACGAAGTTCTGGCCGTCGGTGATGCCACCTTCCAGGACAAATGCCTCGGCAAGATGGAGGACGTCTCCCGCCAGCAGGGCCGGACCGTCCTCTTCGTCAGCCACAACATGCCGTCGCTTCAGCGCCTGTGTCGTAGCGCGCTGCTGCTTCAGAGTGGGCGGCTCGTCATGCAGAGCAGCCAGGTCAGTGAGGTCATTCGGCGCTATCTGCGGGACGGAGGATCCGCCTCGGGCAGCGAATGGAAAACGCCGGACGCGACCGCCTTCGATAATCCGTATTTCAAACCCACGCGCTTCTGGGTCTCCCAGGAGCGCGCCGGCGAAGCGGTCGCGACCATTCCCGGGGACCGCGATCTCTGGCTGAATGTCGAGGGCGTCGTCGCGAGCTTTGATGCCGCCGCGGGCGTTGGCGTCGCCGTGGTCGACGAGCAGCAGCAGGCCGTTTTCTGGAGCTTCCACAACGACTGCGAAGGGGACCGGAAGCGGCTGCAGCCGGGCCTCGCGCGCCTAGGGGTGAACATTCCCGCCCACTACCTCAACGAAGGTCGCTATCGGGTTGAACTGATGGCCGGCGTGACGTTCGTACGCTGGCTGTTTGGCGGACCCGGAGACCCCTGCCCCGCGATCGAGTTCAAGGTGACCGGCGGATTCACCCTTTCGCCCTACTGGATCGCCCGTCGTCCCGGCCCGGTGGCGCCAGCGCTCAACTGGCAGTACGAGGCATCCCCGCGATCGCCCGGCGCATGACCGAATTCTGGCATCGTCACGTGCTGCCGCGCCTCAACTCGGCGCTCCGCCGCTGCGGGTATCGGTTGGACGTGGTGGACTTCGACTACGTCCTGCGGAATCGGCTGCTACAGCGCGGGGCCCGCGACTTCTTCTTCATCCAGGTGGGCGCCTTTGACGGCATCTCACAGGATCCCATCACGCGCTACATCGGGCAGTTTGACCTGCGGGGCGTCCTGATCGAACCCCAACCCGGTCCCTTCGCGCGATTGGCCGACAACTACCGCGACCAGCGCCGGCTGACTCTGGTCAATGCGGCCGTCGCCGAGACCGAGGGGACGCGCGACTTCTTTACCGTGCGGGCCGGTGTACCCGGCATGCCCGAGTGGAGCCAGCAGCTGGCCTCCTTCGATCGCAACAACATCGTGAAGCACCGGGACGGAATTCGCGGTCACGGAGTCCCAATGATTCCCGACATCGAGCAGCACATTGAAGTCCAGCCGGTCCGCTGCCTCACGTTCGATCGGCTGCTCGACGACGCCCAGGTGACCAGCGTGGATCTTCTGCAGATTGATGCCGAGGGCTATGACGTCGAATTGCTCAAGGTGTTTCCCTTCGACCGCCTTCGGCCGGCGATCATCCGCTACGAACACATGCACGTGGACAACGCCGCCCAGCGCAGCTGCGTTGAAAGGCTGACTTCCCTCGGCTACCGCGTCATCTCGGAGCGATCAGATACCTACGCGTATCTGCGCTAGTTTCGGCCCGCTCTTCGCGCCAAACCCATGGCCCCCCTTCTCTCCCAGTTCATCAAAGGCCTGATCCCCTCCCCGCTGCGTCCGGCACCGGTGGCGCGGCGACTGATGGATGCGCTCGCCGCCGACGGACGGGTCGCCGGCGGGCCCTTTGCAGGAATGATTTATCCCGGCCAAAGCGTCGGCAGCGCCAATTGGCCCAAACGCCTCGGCGTTTACGAGCAAGAGCTCGTCGAGACCATGGGGCAGTTCGACGCGGCAGTGCCGCCGCTCATCATCAATGTCGGTGCTGCTGAGGGCTACTACGCGCTCGGTTGCGCGCGCCGGTGGCCCGCCACCCAGGTGATCGCCTACGAACAGGATCCGGCCGGGCGCGACCTGATCAGCGCCTACGCTCTCCGCAACGGCGTGGCCGATCGGATTGAGATCAGGGGGGAATGCACCCTGCCCGAACTGGCGAGGGCGATCACCACCTCGCCCAGTGGGCTGTTGCTGATGGACGTCGAGGGGGCCGAGGACGAGTTGCTCGATGGCCCGGTCGTCCCCGCGCTTCGCCACTACCATGTGCTGGTCGAGCTCCACGATCTCCGACGCGAAGCCCTGGGCGATCGCCTGCGGGCCCGGTTCGAGCCGTCCCACCGAATCGAGCAAATCGACACGCGGCCGCGCCGTCGCACCGACTTCAGCTACCCCGCCAACCCCCTGCTTCGCGTCTACCTGCAGAAGCAGCTCTGCGACTACGCCGACGAGCTGCGCGGCGCGCCCATGCGCTGGTTTGTGATGCACCCACGCGCCCCCCTCGCCCCATGAGTGCACGTCCGAAAGTCTCCCTGATCATGCCGGCGTTCATCCGTGACGCGGTGAATCTCGCGTACTTTGCCGAGGCTCTCGCGAGCGCCCGCGCCCAGACGTATGACAATCTCGAGATCCTGATTGTGAACGACGGATCTCCCTTCACCGGGCCGCTGGAGGAGCTCGTCGCGGCCCAAGGCAGCGCGGTTCGCTACGTCAAAAAAGCCAACGGGGGCGTCGCAAGCGCGCTCAACGTCGCGCTCAGGGAAATGACCGGCGAGTACTTCACCTGGTTGAGCCACGATGATCTCTATCTTCCGGAGAAGGTGGCCGCCCAAGTTGAGCGCATCCTCACCGAGCCCGCGGGAACTATTCTGTACTGCGATGTCGAACACATCGACTCCCACGGCGGTCACCAATTTTTCGAGATCGCTCCGGACGTCCCCCCGGGAATGAGCCGCGTCTTCTTCGCCCAGTACGGTGCGTTCAATGCGAATGCCCACCTCATTCCACGGCGCTGCTTCGATGCCGTCGGCGAATTTGACGAATCGCTGCGGACGACCCAGGACAATCACATGTGGTACCGGCTGTCCGGCCACTTTGAGTTCAAGCGCGTGCCGCGGGTCCTGATGAAGTACCGCAACCACCCGACCCAGGACAGTCGCTCCCCGATCCATGTGAAGGAGTGCAATGAACTCTACACCTACTTCCTCGCGAATCTCGACCGGGAGGACATCGTCCGTACGGCAGGTGTATCGCCCGCCCGCTATTACGCCGAGTGCGCCTGTGTGCGACGCAACCGCGGCTACGTTGACGCGGAGCGGGATGCAACCACCCGGGCGCTGGGCGAACTGATCCGGCACCCCATCAGCGAGCGCGCCCATTTCAACCTCATCGCCGGCCTCTGGCTGACGCGCCTGCGCGCCGGCCGGAAGCTGCTCATGCCGACCAAACCCTCTGCTCCATGAACCTCCAAGGAAAGACCTGCCTCGTGACCGGCGCCGATGGCTTCATCGGCAGCCACCTTGTGGAGACGCTGCTCGCGCGAGGCGCGCGCGTGAAGGCCTTCGTCTTCTACAACTCCTTCAACTCCTGGGGCTGGCTCGACCATCTGGCGCCGGAGATCAAGGCCAGGATCGACGTGTTCCCGGGTGACATCCGCGATCCGAACGGCGTGGAGACCGCAATGAAGGGCTGCGACGTCGTCTTCCATCTCGCAGCGCTGATCGCGATCCCCTTCTCCTACCACTCACCGGACTCCTACGTCGACACGAACATCAAGGGCACGCTCAATGTTCTGCAGGCCGCCCGGAAGGCGGGCGTGGCCAAACTCATTGTCACGTCGACCTCCGAGGTCTACGGGACCGCGCAATACGTCCCGATCGACGAGAAGCACCCCTTTCAGGGCCAATCGCCCTACAGTGCCACCAAGATCGGCGCCGATCGCCTCGCCGAGTCCTTCTATCGCTCGTTCGACCTGCCGGTCGTGATTGTGCGACCTTTCAACACCTACGGCCCGCGGCAGTCAGCCCGCGCCGTGATTCCGACCATCATCACGCAGCTTCTGGCCGGCTCCACCTCGATCCGCTTGGGCAATCTGGACGCCACTCGCGACTTCAATTTCGTCCGCGACACCGCCGAAGGCTTTGTTGTCGCGATGACCTCCGACGCCACGATCGGCCAGGAGATCAATCTGGCCACGGGCGTGGAGATTTCGATCGGTGATCTCGCCCGCAAGCTCATCGGTCTCATCAATCCGGCGGCGGCAATCGTGCCCGATGACGCACGGCTGCGCCCGGGCAAATCGGAGGTCGAGCGCCTGCTGGGCTGTCATCGCAAGATGCTCGCCCTCACCGGCTGGCAGCCCTCCACTGAGCTGAAGGACGGGCTCGCTGAAACGATCGCCTGGTTTTCCAATCCGAAGAATTCAGCAGGCTACAAGGCGGGCATCTACAATGTCTGATGGTTCCAGCCGCGAAAGTGATCGTCACTCGTGATCGCTCCTAAGCCAGACCTTAACGGCGATCACGCGCCAAGGCGCGCTCAGCGCAAGCTGGCTTGGGTCTTTTTCTTCTCTGCACTCCTGTACCACTGGGCCATGGTGGGCGTGGGCTGGAATCGGCCGATTGCCGATTTCAATCCGTGGCGTCAGAGCCAGACGGCGCTCGTAGCCGAGTCGATCTTGGCGTCGGGCCCCTCGCTTGCCTACCCCGTGCCGGTCTTGGGACCCGATTGGTCGATTCCCTTCGAATTCCCGACCTACCAGGCTTTGGTTGCCGGCCTGTCCTGGCTGACCCCGATCACGCTCGAGTCAAGCGGCAGACTGATCAGTCTGGCGGCTTTCTACCTCACGCTCGTCGGAGCCGGCGTGCTTCTGCGCCGGGTGCTGCGGGTGGGTCCGGAGCTCCCTTTTGTGCTCGCGCTCCCTTTGCTCGCACCGACCTACATCTCCTGGTCGCGGGCATTTTCAATTGAATCCACTGCGCTCGCGTTGGGCGTCTGGTTCCTGGTCGCGTTTCACCGCTGGCTAGCGCGGCCGGCGCCGCTCGCGGGTATCTGCCTCGCGTTCCTCGGTGCCCTCGCCGGCGTGACCAAGGCGACCACCTTTGCCGGGTGTCTGGCGGCCACCCTCCCGATCGCCTTCCTCCTTCGACGCTCAGGCACGGCGCCGGCGCTTTCACACCTCCGGGGCTTTGCCATCACCTGCGTCGTCGCGTATTTGCTCCCCGTTGCAGCAACCTTTCTCTGGACCGGTTACTCCGATGGCATAAAGGCCTCTCAGCCCTTGACGGCAACGCTCACTTCAGAGGCACTCAGGATCTGGAATTACGGCACGATCGATCAGCGGCTCTCCGTCGAGACTTGGCGCCGATTCGAGCTCTTCGCAGGAAACCTGTTTATCAACCGGATCAACATCCTGTTTGCGCTCCTCTGTGTGGCGCTGTTTCCCCGCTGGCGATGGGCCTTGCTCGTACTCGCGGGCCTTTTCATCACACCGCCGCTTGTCTTCACCAATCTCTACTTTGCGCACGATTACTACTGGTACGCGAATGGCCTTTTCATCGTTCTGGCTCTTGGCCTCGCGTTCGCCCCGTTGGTCTCGGATCCCCGGGTACCGCTCACCGCGGGCGTTTTGACCTGTGTGCTTGTTTTTTATCAGTACCGCAACGCCCACGCCAGTTGGTACCTGCCGAAGCAGCGCACGGAGCTCTCCCCGGCGCTGCCGCTCGCCCAAGCCATTAACCAGCGGCTTGCGACCGATTCCTACTGCGTGGTCTACGGCTTCGACTGGGATCCCACGCTCGCCTACCATAGCAAGCGGCGCATGATCATGGAGACAGCCGTTCATCATGGGATGGCGCTCTCCGAGGAGCCGCTCGCGTCCGCCGTCACCCGGGCGGGCCGCACGCTTCTCGGCGGAATCGCCTTCGTCGGCGACAGTCGAAACAACCGGGAATTCGTGGAGGCGCAGCTCGCCGCCGCAGGCATGGGCCGCGAGCCCGTGTACGCAGATTCCTTTGGTTCACTCTACGTTCCTCTGCAGACCGCAAAAACTCCATGAGAGCCATCATCCTCGCTGGCGGCAAAGGCACGCGCCTGCGCCCCTACACCATCACCTTACCGAAGCCCCTCGTTCCTGTCGGTGGTGACATGCCCATCATCGAGGTCGTGATCCGGCAGCTGGCGCGAGCCGGGTTCAAGCACCTCACCTTTGCGGTAAACCACAAGGCCAGCCTGATCCGGGCCTTCTGCGGCGACGGCGCTCTCTGGGATGTCGCCATCGACTACTCCGAGGAGAAGGAGCCGCTGAGCACCATTGGGCCGCTAACACTGATCGATGACCTGCCGGAAAATTTCCTGGTCATGAACGGCGACCTGCTGTGCAACCTCGACTACGCGGCCTTCTTCGCCCACCACGTCGCGCAGCAGAATGAGGTCACCGTATCGACCTACAAACGCGTCGTCAAAAGTGATTTCGGCGTGCTTGAATCCGATCCCGCCGGGCGGATCACCCGCTTTCGCGAAAAGCCCGTCTTCGATTTCGACGTCAGCATGGGCATCTACTGCCTCAATCGCGCCGTTGTGCAGCGCCTCGCGAAAGAAAAGCCCTACGGATTTGATACCCTGATGCTGGACAGCATCCGTGAAGGGCGAAAGATCGAGGCCGTCCCATTCAGCGGGTACTGGCTCGATATTGGACGGCCGGAAGACTACGACATCGCGAATCAGGATTTCGCCCGATTGAAGGAAGAATGGGGCCTGTGACGCAACGGAGAGCCCTCGTGACGGCTGCGACCGGATTCACCGGCCGCCATCTGCTGGCCCATCTTGAGGGTCGCCGCCGTGCCGTGATCGGCACGGTCCGCCAGCCAACCGACGGCTTTCTCACCTGTGACGTCACCCGTCGTGAGGAGGTGCGCGCACTGTTAGCCAAGCATAAGCCGGACGAGGTATTTCATTGCGCGGGCACCTTTGCGAACGCGTGGGAACCCGACTTCAGCACGAATGCGCTCGCCGCCCGGCATCTCCTGGAATCCGTGGCCGAACTCGGTCTTGCTTGCCGAGTGCTCCTCATTGGAAGCGCCGCTGAGTATGGCTGGCCCGCACCCGGGGCGGTGGCCGAGACCGCTCCGTTGAGTCCCGTGTCCGTCTACGGACTCACCAAAGTCATGCAGACCCAGATCATGGGCTTCGCCCATCGTCAGCAGAACGTGCACGTGGTGATGGCACGGACTTTCAATCTGCTCGGCGAAGGTTGCAGTCCGTCCCTGTTTCCGGGCCGGGTCCAACAACAGATTCGCGAACTCAAGGCAGGGCGGACCGATCATATCACCGTGGGTCCGCTCACCAGCCAGCGCGATTATTTGCCCGTAGAAGCGGCGGTGGCTGCCTACGAGCGCATACTTGTCCACGGCCGGTCCGGCGAAGTCTACAACGTGGGCAGCGGACACCCCACCCCACTCACGGAAGTGCTGACCGACCTCCTTCGCCCGCACGGCCTGACCATGGACCACGTGCGCGTGGCTCCCCTACCCGGTCCCCCGCGACCGAACGTCGACGTGGTGTACGCAGACACCGGCAAACTCCAGAGCCTGCCCTGACCATGTCCGGCGAACCCGAGCTCTCGATCATCCTGTGTACACGCAACCGGGCACGACTGCTGCGCCAAGCCGTCGAAAGCCTGCTTGTCCAGCCCTTCGACCGCAGCCGCTACGAGATCCTGATCATCGACGGAAGCTCGACCGACGATACCCCGGCGGTTGCGGCCGCACTTGCCGCGGCTCACCCGAACATCTCCTTCCACAACTGCCCAGAGCGCGGTCTGCCCAAGGCCCGGGTCTACGGCGCGGCGCGGGCCCGCGGCCGCGTGATCGGTTATCTCGACGACGATGCTACGGCGTGCGCCGACTGGCTCGAGCGCGCTGCCGCCATCGCGCACACGCGCGATCCCATCTGCTTCGGCGGACCCTTTTACGCCTTTTACGAGACCCCGAAACCGGCGTGGTTCAAGGACGCCTATGGCTCCGTCTCCCATGGTGATCGCGCGCGCGAACTCAAACCGGAGGAGTTCGTTTGCGGAGGCAACATCTTCTTTCGACGCGACGCTTTTGAACAAGCGGGCGGGTTTGATGGCGGGTTTTCGGGCGCCGCGGACACCTTCGCTTACGGCGAGGAGGCGGTGCCCCAGGTCCGGCTGCGGCAGATGTTTCCCGGGCAGCCGTTCTATTACGACCCCGCTCTGTTCATCCTTCATCTGGTGCGTCCCGAGCGCATGCACCTTCGGCGTGGCCTGCGCGAGGCCTTCGAGCTGGGGCGGGGAAATGGAAAGATCATGCTCCGCGGACGCCACGAGACCCGCCAACTCCCCTTCCTTCGCCGGATGGCTTGGCGCGGCATACGATTTGCCGCAATCGCCATCTTCGGGCTGCCGTTCCGAGATCGGACGCGCTTTCCCCATTGGCAGAATCATGTCTACGAGCAAGCCGGAGCCGAGCTCCGCGTCGCCGGCATGCTGTATGAGCACGTTCTAAGCGCGCGTCGCACCGCCGGCGGTCCCGCTGCATGAGATTACTCCTGATCAGCGCGGGACCCAATCCCGACGTCACCCGAAGCAACGGCTACCTCGACGCCCTTCCGCCTGCGCTGGCGGCGCGCGGGCATGACGTCTTCCAGCTGTGTCTGGCCGGCTTGGGACCTTGGTATCGCGGCCTTCATGTCGAGCGGTCCGAACGAGCGGGCACGCGGATCATCGCAGTCAAAAACGCCGGCGTGTACGCCGGATTACCGCCGGGTGCCGGTATCGGCACCGCCCAACCCATACGCGACATCCGCGCCTCTGGACAACTGCGCGCTGCAGTCCGTGCTGTGCTGCGCGAGATCCACCCGGAGGTGATTCACATCCAGAATCTCTTCGGTCTGCCTGCTGATCTCATCCGGGAGTTTCAGGACGCAGGGGCTAGGGTCGTACTCACGGCCCACGATTATTCCAGTATTTGCCCAACGGCTCATCTTTTCCGCCCGGAGGGGCACAATTGCACCCTTGCTCGCGACGAGCTGACCTGCAGCCACTGCTGCCGCGCAGCGCCCAGCTACGGTGCTTTCCGGGTAAGGCAGGAATTCGACCGCCGCATCGACGCGTTGCCGCGCGGGTCATGGGGTTGGCGTACGCTCGCGCGGGTTCGCAATGGTTTCCTGCGCCTCCATGCCGGGACGCGGAGGCTGGTCGCTTCAGATCTGCCCTACCGCCTGCGCTTTGACGGCATGAAGGCGATGCTTGAGCGCCTCGACGTGGTTCACTGCATTTCGCATACTCAGGCCACCCGGCTGCAAGCCGCCACCGGCCCGCTGCGTGGGCTGCGAATCCTGCCGCTGGTTCCGCCTTCGGTTACCCAGTGCCGTGCCATCGCGCGCGTTGCTGACGTGCCCGGTCGCCTCCGGCTCTCCGTGCTCAACGTGCTGCCCGGGCGCGACGAGAAGGGCTGGTCCTATTTGCGAGAGGTGCTGGGGCGAGTCGAGCGACGAAGGCAGGACTTTCGGGTCGACTGGTATGCGGATGGCACTGACACCGCCTGTGTGCGCTTCCGCGGTCGTTACGCGCAAAGCGAACTGGACCGCATCGCGGCCGAATCGGACTTTTGCCTCATTCCCTCCATCTGGCATGAGACCCTCGGATTCACCGGAGTGGAAATGCTGTCGCGCGGGGTGCCGCTGATCTGCAGCCGCCGTTGTGGCGTCGCCGAGGGCGTGCAGGACGGAACGACCGGCCTTCTTTTCGACCCTTCATCGCCCGAACAGCTTGAACAGTTGCTGGATCGTGTAATCGAGAATCCAGACCTCGTCCCGGCGCTCCGACGGGCGCAGGCATCCGTGTGCCCCGGCTTGCCTGCCTTCGCGCAGCACGTGGAATCCATCGAGCGCATGCTGGCTGATACCCTCCAAGCCCGCCCCCGCCGCTGACCATGTCTTTGACCTCCCTGCTTCGGCGCGTGGCCCTCAAGGTTCTGGCTTGGACGCTGCGCGGTGCGCCGGAACCCATCGGGCATCCCGTTCACACCGACCTTTACCGGGCCGTCACGAGTGGCCGCACTTTCGACGGATTCTCTCATCGGCAGCTTTCCGTCGGCGAGCACACCTACGGGCTTCGCCGCGAGTCCTTCCCCTTCTACCATCCCGACGACCGCGTGGTCATCGGACGCTACTGCAGCATCGCGGACGGGGTCCGCTTTGTCTTTGGCGAACACGCGACGGATGGCGTGTCGACCTTTCCGTTCCGCGCCCGCCTCCAGCTAGGCCCTGACCACGGCGAGGCCCGCTCCAAAGGCCCGATTACGCTTGGCCACGACGTCTGGGTCGGTACCAACGCAATCCTGCTGTCAGGAGTGACGGTCGGCCACGGCGCCGTGATCGCGGCCGGTGCCGTCGTTACCCGTGACGTGCCGCCCTATGCCATCGTCGGCGGAGTCCCGGCGCGGGTCATCCGGAGCCGCTGCACCGAGCCCCAGGCGGCGGCGCTGCTTCGGATCGCTTGGTGGGACTGGTCTCCTGAGAAAATTCGCCAGGAGATCCCCCATCTGCAGGGACCCATCGACGCCTTCATCACCCGCCACGGCGAAAGTTCGGAGCTACCCCCGTGAGATCTGCCTGCCTGGCCATTCTGAACTACAACGGGGTCCGGCACCTCGAGTTCCTTCTGCCCACGATTCCCGCCGCCATTGCGGGTGCGGAAGGGCCAGTCTCGGTCGTCGTTTTGGACAATCGCAGCACGGAGCCGGATCTCGCCTGGCTCGCTCAGCACGCCCCGCAGGTCGCAGCCGTCGTAGCACCCCAAAACGACTATCTCTACTCCTACAACCATTTCTTGGCCTCGAGGACCGAGGATATCGTGGTCCTGCTCAACAACGACCTCAGGCTCGCGCCCGGATTTCTCCCTGCGCTGCTGCGTCACTTCGACCACGAGGATGTATTCTCGGTAGGCGCGACCTCCCGCGATTGGGACGACATCACCTACACCTGTGGACCGGCTCGACTCCAGAGCCATCACGGAGTCTATCACTGGGACTGGGAGCGCAGTCGGCAGGAGCTGTCCCCAACGCTTTTCACCTCGGGCGGATTCATGGCCGTGGACCGGCGCCGCTTTCTCGAGCTCGGCGGCTTCAACCGTCTTTTCTTCCCGGGCTACGGCGAGGATCTCGATCTTTGCTTTCGCGCCTGGCGGAAGGGCTGGCGCTGCCTCTTCGAGCCGGCGGCGGTCGCTTTCCATCGCGAAAACGGCACCTTCTCAACCCGCGCGCAGCTCCTGATGGAGCGGAGCCAGTGGCTCTTCCAGTGGTCAAGCCTGCCGGTCTGTGCCAACTGGCCGGAGCGCACGGCCATGACACTGCTCACGGCCGCCCGGCGCGCAATGAAGGGCGACGCGGGCTGGTGGCTGCGCCGCCACCGCACGCGACGGGAGTGGAACCAAGTGAAGAACCACTACGCATCGCTGATGACATCCCCGGCCGAACTCGCGTCGATGCGCGCCCGCATCGAGGAACCGCTTCCAGCGCTCAGGGATCCGTCTAAGTGAACTCGTCCCCCCCTTGCTCCATGCCTCTGCTCCGCCGGGAACTCCATTCCGCGGGCCGACCTCGTGCCTCGTACGAGGTCTTCGTCGTCTCTCGGCCCGAGTAGGATCTCGCGGAACCTTTCGCCGGGCCTGACTGCTTCAATCCGCCTACCTCCACACCCTCGTCCCTCTCCGGTGCCCACCGTCAGCATCATCACTCCCTTGCACAACAAGGGCCCCTACCTCGCCGCAACCGTGGAATCGGTGTTGGCGCAGACTATGTCCGACTGGGAACTGATCATCGTCGAAAACGGTTCAACCGATGGCGGGCCGGTGATCGCAGCCGCTTGTTTAGAGCGCGACCGACGGGTGCGTTACGTCGTCTCGCCCCGCCTCGGCCCGGGCGCGGCACGCAATGTTGGGCTGGAAAACTCCACGGGGGATTGGGTGCTGTTTCTCGATGCCGACGATCTCCTCGAGCCAGACTATCTGGCCGAACGGCTTGGGGTCGCTCGAACCACCCCCTTGGCCCAGATCGTCGCCGGGCCCTGGACAGAGTTCGTTGACGGACCGCGGTCGACCGAACGAACCACTCGGACCCCTGCCGCCTATCGTCAGCCAGCAGACACACTGCGGGCCGAGGCGGTGGCCTCCGCCCCATGGGTTTTGCACGCGGCCCTCGTCCAGCGCTCGCTGCTCGAGGCCGGACGGCCTTGGCCCGAAGCGCTCGACCGCTGGCCATCGGAGGACGCGGCTTTCTGGTTTCCCCTCGTCTCCCGCACTTCGGTCGCCTGGGCCGACGGCGATGGTGCCGCCTACCGGCTCGGTACGCCAGCCAGCCGGGACCGTCGCCACGATGTCGCACGCCGCACCCATGGCCTTCTTGCGGTCGTGACCCATAACACCACCTTCCTCGAACAGGCGGGCCTCGGAATCTCGCCGCCACAGGCCGCAACCTTGGTGCGCGTACTGGAGCGTGCCTACCTCGACTGCACGCAGGCCGGCCACGCTGAGGTCGCGGCCACGGCGCTGGAGGCGGCGAATCACTGGCTTGGCCTTGCCCGCGGTGGCGGCCCCGGCTTACTCGCCCGGCGTCTGCTCGGAATTCCACGCTTCAATCGTCTGAGTGGACGCCTTAGCTAACATGCGCTGGCTCATCGTCGAGGACGCCCTTCGCGACCGCAAAGGTCACTGGCACGAATATGTCGCCATGTTCGTCCGCGAGTTACGGGCGTTGGGAGATACCGTGGACGTTCTGGCGGAGCGCCACGCAGACCCACTCATCCTGTCCGAACTTGACGCCCGTCCAATCCTCCCGACTTCGATCTGGCATCGTCTCGGTGATGGCGCTGGACCCTTGACTCGGCTGCTACGCTTTCCCGGCCACGCGCTCGCGACCCACCGAGCCTTGAGCCCGTATCTGCGCGCTCAGGCCGGCGCCTACGATGTGATCTTTGTCCCGACGGTCTCGGCCCACCACCTTCTCGGCTGGGCTCAGTTGGTCAGGCGTCTCCTCTACGGCGGACGGACCCGCGTCCTCTTTTTCTTCATTCAGCTCCCGGCTGAAATCGAACGCGATACGGGATCACCGGCCTGGCTGAAATCTCCAACCTCGCACGCTCTGACTCTCGCCCTCCGCTGGCTTCGGCCCGCGGTCGAGGGCGGCACGGTCATCCTCGGCGCCGAACCTCGGGCGCTGCGTGACGCGCTAGCCGGGCTTTCCGGGTTGCCGACCACCCTCTTCCCGCAACCCGTGCACCGCCACGTCGAACCTGAGCCCCCCGGCGAAGACGGTGCGATTCGCATGGCCTGTTACGGCGCGGCCCGGGCGGAAAAGGGAAGTGATCTCCTGCAGGAGGCCATGCGACGCTACTTCGAGCGCAACCCGGCAACGCGCGTCCGCTTTGCCCTGCAATGGGTCGATGATTTCACGGACGAGCAGGGCCGGACCGTTCGCCTTGATCCCCGTCTTGCCAAGGATCCGCGGGTCGAGGTCATCCCTCGTTATTTCCAAGGCAACGAGTACTCCGAGCATCTTGCCCGCACCGATGTGATGCTTCTTCCGTATCGCCTCCGTTCCTATGAGCTTCGCGGCTCGCGGGTGGCCATCGAGGCCATGGTGAACGGGATTCCGGTCGTCGCCACCCGCCAGAGCACATTCGCGCAACAACTCGCGGAGCACGGTGCCAGCGTGGAATTCGACGACGGCGATATCGAGGGTCTCGTGGCCGCCATTGGCGCGGCGGCGAACCGTCACGCGGAGCTCAAGGCCCGCGCGACCGCCCGTCGTGCTTCCGCGCGGATCGCCTTCTCCGTGCAGGCGTTTCGGTCCCTCCTCGTCTCCGCCCAAGCCTGATGAACCCCAGGGCCACTCCCATTTCGTCCGTCCTCGATCTCTATCGGCAGATCGATGTGAAATTCATCGGCGCAGCGTACTGGGAGGCACTGGAAGTGACGTATGCGCGCACCGTCCACGATGTGCATCAGATCGCTCAGTCGTTGGGGAAGCCACGGGCAGAGGTGCGAATTCTCGAGATCGGGTCCTTTGCCGGTATCGTGGCCACGGCGCTGCGCCTCGACGGCTTTGCCGTGACTGCATTCGATCTTCCCCTGTTCATGAACGATGCCGCCCTGCGCCAGCACTATGAGCGCATCGGCGTCTCGACCGCCTGCGGCGACCTGTCGTCACTCCCGCTCGCTCTGCCCGCCGGCGGGTTCGACATCGTGATCTGCTGTGAGGTCATCGAGCACCTGAACTTCAATCCGATTCACACCTTCTGCGAATTCAATCGTCTGCTGGCCTCAGGCGGCTTCCTCTACCTTGGCACGCCCAACCAGGCGAACATCGTCAAGCGCCTGCTCCTCCTGCGGGGCCGCTCGATCCATAGTCCCGTGAAGCCCGATCTGGTTTGGCAGCTCAACCCGAAGGCGACGTTCTCCATCGGTCTCCACTGGCGGGAGTTCACCGCGGCCGAACTGGCCCAACTGCTGGTCCTGACCGGGTTCGCGGTCACGCGGCAGTATTTCTGCCACACGACGGAACGACGCTCATCCTCCCCCTGGCGGCGCGCGGCCGTGAACCTGATGTATCGCCTGTTTCCCTCCTTCCTTCCGTCGCAAGTGGCGATCGGCCGCAAGCAAGAGTCCAGAACGACGGACACGGTCTACCATCAATCGTCCACCCTATGACGTTACGCTCATTCGCCGGTTCATGTGTGGCCTACCTGTATAATCACTGGCTGGGGCGTTTTCCTTGTCACCTGGTGCGCCGCTCGTTCCTGCAGCTGTGGCTGGGGCGCCTTGGTCCCGGTACGGCGATCCAACTGGGCTGCCGCTTTCTCAATGGGCGACGGATTTTCCTGGGCGAGCGCAATGTGGTCAATCCCGGCTGCCTGCTCGATGGCCGACACTACTCGGTCCGGATCGGAAATGACGTTTCGATCGGACCCGAGGCCACGGTTCTCACGCTTGGCCACGATCCGCAGTCGCCGCATTTCGCTGACCGCGGCGGCGACGTCACCATTGGCAATCATGCCTGGATTGCCTACCGCGCCATCATCCTTCCCGGGGTGTCCATCGGCGAGGGCGCGGTGGTTGCGGCCGGTGCCGTCGTGACCAGGGATGTTGAACCCTTTACGATCGTTGCCGGATCACCGGCTCGCAAGGTGGGCGAGCGCAACCGGAACCTGACGTACCGCCTGAGCCACCGCCCTTTCCTCGAGTGACCAGACCCGATATCCTGATCTATGCTCCCACCGCCACCGGCGGGCTCGCCGAGCATGGCTTCCAGCAGGCCCACGCGCTGGCGCGAAAAGGTGCCCGGGTCGTCTGTCTGACGAGTCCCGCTCACCTCGACGGTCGGCCATTCGACGTTCCGGTCCTTCGCTCGCTCCTTGCGCCGGCAAGTCAGCTGGCGTCTCCTTTCCTCCGTAAAATCTCCCTGGGACTAACGCTGTGCGTCAACCAAGGTATCCTCTTTTGGCAGATCCTCCGCCTCCGCCCGCGTTTGGTCCTGCTCGACTCCTACACGGAGTATCTCTCGCCACTCTGGATCTGGCCTCATGTGCTGCTCGCTCGTGGGCTCGACGTTCGCTACTTGGCGAATCTTCATGATCCGGTCCGGAGTCATCGGATCGGACCCTCGTGGTGGCATGGGCTCTCCGTCCGGCTGGCCTATCTCCCGCTCAGTTTCGTCGCGGTCCACGGAAAGCTGCCCGAGCCGTCGCCCGTCCCACCGTCCGTAGGTACGGTCACCGTTCCCCACGGTCTCTTCTCCCTCGCCGCACCCACACGCGACCGGGGTGAGCTTCGCAGCGACTGGGGCGTAAAGGCGGAACAGCGCGTGTTCCTTGCTTTCGGCTACATCCGTGACGGCAAGAACCTCCACCTGGCGATCGAGGCCCTGGCCAGGGTCGAGGACGCAGTTCTCGTGATTCGAGGAACCGTTGCCTCAAACTCCGACCGAACGACCTCCTCCTATCGCGAACTCGCCCGCGGGATGGGCGTCGCGGACCGGGTGATCATCGAGGAGCGGTTCACGCCCGACGACGAGGTGGGAACGCTGTTCAGCGCCGTCGACTTCGTGCTTTTGAGCTATGCCTCAAGCTTTCACTCGCAGAGCGGTGTGCTGCAGCTTGCCGTGGCCGCCCGAAAACCGGTCCTCGCGTCGGCGGCCCCCAGTCCCCTTTTGGATTCAGTCCGTGAGTTCAGTCTGGGCGCGAGCGTGCCACCCGACTCGGCCGAGGCAATTGCCGCCGGAATGCGCCAGATGATCCGTCAGCCGGTCGTGCCCCACTGGGATGATTACGAGCGGGCGGCCAGTTGGGACACCAATGCCGAAAGGATTATCGGCTGCACGCCGCTGGGAGCCCGCTGACCGACGCTCAATGGAAAAATCCGGCTTCGAGTGAAGATCGCTCTTTCAGCAACCAACCCCTGCCATCTCTATGATCTGGGGATCGCCTTGCACCAGCTTGGCCAGCTTGGCGCTTACCACTCCGGCTATCCCGGATGGCGGCTGCACCCGCCGGCGCGCTTTCCGCTGAAGGCCCATAGCGCACGCACGCTGGTAACGTATGCGACTCTGCGTTTGCCCATGAAACTGCGGCCGGCCCCACACCGGCTTTTTCGATGGCAGGACCGGGGATTTGATCGCGCGACGGCCCGAACCCTGGCGCGCTCCGATGGCGACTCCATTCACGCCATGCCTGGTCAGGCCCTCGAGACGTTTCGCCGCGCCCGTGAGCTCGGCCTGACCACCGTGCTCAATCACGCCACCGGCCCCGTTCGCCTCCAGCTTGCCCTATTGGAAAGCGAATACCGCCGGGCCGGCCTGAACCCGGCGGACCATCATGGCTTCGATGCCGACTACTTCAGGCGCGAGGATGAGGAGTACGCGTTGGCCGACTTCCACTGCGTCGCATCAACGGTCGTCCGGTCTCAGCTCATCGCAACGGGTGTTTCAGCAAACCGCATTTGGGTCGTGCCGTACTCGGCCAACGAACGCGTCTTCAGCCCGCCGGCCGCTGGAAATGGCCGTGAACCCCTCTCCATCGTCTTTGCCGGGCAGCTGACCCAGCGCAAGGGGTTGCGGGTCCTCTTTGCCGCCGTGAAGAAGCTCCGCGCCACCCGACCGGTCACGCTGGACCTCTATGGCCCGGAGCGGGCCGACATCCGCCCTGACCTTGATCCTATCCGCCACGAGCCCTGGCTCCGCATCCGACCGCCGGTGAGTCAGGCCGAACTCGCCCGGATCTTCCAGCGAGCCACCGTCCTTGTCCTGCCCTCGTGGGAGGAAGGATTCGGGCTCGTCGTGACCCAGGCATTGCACTGCGGCTTGCCGTGCATCGTGAGCGATCGGGTGGGAGCGGCGGATCTGATCACTCAGCGATCCAACGGCTCGGTCTTTCCCGCCGGCGATGTCGACGCACTGGCCACGGAGCTGGCTTGGTGGCTGGCAAATGCGGGTGCATTCTCGGGCAAACCACCGTCGTGGATCCGCTGCGCGGAGCAGCTCCTGCTTCGGTCCGGCCAGCCTTCTGCGTCATGAACGATCACCACCTCGATTTGGGCGGATCGCCCCAGCCTGCGGGCAACGCCACTTTGCTTTTGCTGGTGGGCATGCTGCTCACCTCGTTGTTCAGCGGAGGATCAACCGCCAACGAACTGGCGAACAGCTACGCGGTCGGGGTGGCGCTGAGTCTGGCGCTCAGCTTCGCCGTCGATTATCGCGGCAACATCCGCAACCTGGTCCGGACGGACATCATGGCGCTGAGTTCGCTCTACTTTCTCACGCTTTCCGAGTTTCTGATCCCCCAGCCTCAGGTCGAGGACATGGTGACGGCCGCGGAACTGGCGCCAGCACTGACCGCTTGTCTTGTCGGCATCGGCGCCGTCGCGGTTGGGCGACATTTTTCCCCGACCCCGTCGCCCCAGCTCCTTCGGCTAACCCACCTGGAACCTCCGCGACACATCATCATCGTTCTTTTCACGGTCTGCTTCGTGCTCGGTTTCATCAACATGCTGATGGCCGTCGACTTTGACGTGAAGCTGATGATCGACTATTTCATGGCGCCCCGTTTCGCCCAGCCGTGGGGCCGCGGCCGATTCGGTGACTGGCGGGCCCTGCTTTACGAGTTCGGCATGGTTCTTTACCTCGTCCCGCCCATCGCCGGAGTGGTGCTGGCCAGCCGGCGTCGCTACAGCGGACTTCAAGTCGGCTATGTGGCTTGCGGGTTCCTGTTCACGCTCTTCTACGGATTCACCTCCGGGACCCGGAACATCTTTGCGACCTACCTCGCCACGTTTCTCGTCGCCTTCGCCTTCGCCGCGGGGCGTGAGCGGAGGAAGGAAGTGATGGCTGTGATCTCAGTCGCCAGCGCGGCGATGATCTACGCCACCACCACCATGCTGGAGTTCCGGGGAATTGGATTTTACGCGTACACCCAGGGGGTGCAGGAGTTTGAAGGCATCGACAACGACCGCACCTTTTTCGTCGACAACAACCTCGTGGTCGTCGCCCGGTTGATGGAGATTTTCCCACGCCAGCATGACTACCTCGGTTTTGAAATTCCCTATCTTGCGCTGATTCGCCCGATTCCGCGGGCGCTCTGGAGCGGCAAGCCGGAAGGCATGAGTCTCTCGATTGAGGACGCGGTGGGCGGCGACGAGAACTACACCTTGGCCGCCTCGTTTGTCGGAGAGGCCTACATGAGCGGCGGCTATATCGGCATTCTTCTCTTCGGGCTCTTTTTCGGCATCGTGATGTGCTGGTGGAACAAGCTGGGCCGCGAGGACAACTCGCCCTTCGGCTACCTGCTCTACGCGTCGGGGTTCTTTGCCGCAGTGATCTCGATGCGCAGCCTCTTTGTCTTCACCACGGCGATTCTGCCCACCGTGGCGGCAATCGTGTTCGGCAACTGGGCGATTCAGGCCGGACTCCAGCGGAGGCGTGAACGCCAGCAAGAGCATGACGACGAGCCCTAGGCATCTGGTCATCCTCTGGGACTATTACCAGCACTACCACTACGCCCGGTTGTCGGCGCTTGAGCGCGAGGCGGCGGCGCAAGGGTGGCGCGTCACCGGGCTCGCCGCGGGGCTCGGTGGAGCCACGCGGGACAGTCACCGCTCCGGCGAGATGCCGGCGGGCCCCGCACCCCTTCTGCTCGGTGGGGCGGAGTCCGACCTCTACGCCCGCGCGACCGTCCACGCGCTGACGCGGAACCTTGATGAGCTCCAGCCGACCGCCGTGATCCTGCCCGGATACGGCAGCCCCGTGGCCCGCGCGGCCGTGCGGTGGTGTCGGCGGAATCAGCGCGGCGCCGTGATGATCATCGAGTCACAGGAACGCGACCAGCCCCGTCGCTGGTGGAAAGAGTGGATCAAGCGCCGGGTCGTTCGGGCCGCCGACACGGCGTTCTGCGGAGGGATCACCCACGCTGCGTACGCGGCCAAACTTGGCATGACCCCGGACCGCATTTTTTCCGGCTACAGCGCCGTCGACAACCAGGCCTGGGCCGCGGCCGCCGCCCGCGCCCGCGTCCAGCCAAGCCCGGCCCACGGCCCCTACTTCGTCGCAGTCGGCCGATTCATCGCCAAGAAGAATTTTGTCGGGCTGATTGATGCGTTTGCCCGCTTCAAGCGCACTCCCGGGCATCAGGCCTGGCAACTCGCGCTGGTCGGCGATGGGCCCGAGCGCCCGAACCTTGAATCCGCCCTCCGCGCGCACGGCCTCGAACGCGACGTGGTGCTGCCCGGCTATGCGGACCTCGACGGAACCGCCCGCTGGCTCGCCCACGCAGCCGCATTTGTGCTGCCCAGTGCGCAAGCCGAGCAGTGGGGTCTGGTGGTCAATGAGGCCATGGCTTGCGGGCTTCCCGTCGTGGTCAGCCAGATTTGCGGCTGCGCCGACGATTTGGTCGAGGAAGGACGCACCGGCTTCCGCTTCGACCCCAAAAACCAAGACCGGCTCGCAGAAATCCTGACCGAACTCGCGAATGACCAAGCGCTGCGCGATCGCCTTGGCGCGGCCGCCCGCGTGCAGGTGGAGGCTTTCTCTCTCGATCACTTTGCGCGCCAAGCCGTCCACGCCGCCTTACGCGCTGTGGAGCATGCGGCCACCCGCTAGCCATGCGCGTTCTCATTCTGGCCTCCTACTTTCCCAAACCGGGGAATGCCCTCATGGGAACGTGGGCCCTCGATCAGGCCCAAGCCCTCCGCCGGCAGGGCGCCGAGGTCGAGGTGATCTCCCTCACTCCGTGGGTCCCTTTCTGGCCGGGACAACGCGGAACCCTGCGTGCTTATTCTGGCTGCCCGGCCCACAGCGACTGGAACGGTCTCCGGGTGCACTACCCTCGCTGGGGCGTCTACCCCGTCACACGCTTTGAGCGGATTTTCCGCGCCCGTCCGGAAGCCTGGTTGCGGGCCGCCTGGTGGCTGTGCGAAAATCGCGTGACCGCGCTTGCCCGCGCCTTCCAGCCCGATGTGATCCTCGCCCACCACACCTCAGTGAATGGCTGGGTTGCCGAGCGCCTCTCCGCTGCGCTGCCATGCCGCTTCTTCACCCAGGATCACGCCCAGTGGGAGATTGCCGGCTGCAACGAGAATCCCCGGCTGCGCCGCCTCTACCAGCGCGTCTCGGCAGCGGCGGCCGGCATGCTGGCCGTCAGCCGGCAAATGGCCGGCGATCTGCACGCGATTTGTCCCCAGGCCAGCATCGTGGTGATTCCCAACGGGGCCAATCTGCCGCCCGCGAGCGGAGCCTCCGCCACGTTGCGCCCCGCCCTCGTTTTCAG
This sequence comes from uncultured Opitutus sp., assembly GCA_964476965.1. Classification (GTDB taxonomy): domain Bacteria; phylum Verrucomicrobiota; class Verrucomicrobiia; order Opitutales; family Opitutaceae; genus CAMAXB01. The sequence goes on from CAYZCV010000019.1 coordinate 23,768, forward strand.
CGCGGGCATGCTGGTGGCCTACAAGGGCTTTGACCAGCTGCTGGAGGCGTGGAGTCAGGTTCATGCCCGGTTTCCCGACGCCCGGCTGCGCATCGCCGGCGACGGGCCCGAGCGCGAGCGCCTGCATCGGCGACGCGATGAACTTGGGCTGGGCTCATCCGTCGAGTTCCTTGGCTACGTCAAGCCCGAGCGCATCCAGGCCGAGATGGCCGCGGCACGGCTCTTCGTGCTCGCCTCGTGGAATGAAACCTTTGGCGTGGTCTTCCTCGAGGCCGCCGCCTGCGGCACCCCCTGCATCTGGGCGCGCAACGCCGGGGTCGCCGACGTGCTCGCCGACGGGGTGCACGGCCTCGCCATAACGCCCCACGATACGGACTCCCTCGTCGGCGCCCTCAGTCAGCTCCTGCAGGATCCGGCGCAGGCGAGAGCCCTCGGCGAGGCGGCCGAGCGCAAGGTCCGGGCGGACCTCACCTGGGATGCCATCGCACGCCGGATGCTCGACCAGTTTTCCACCCTTCGCTCCCCGTGACCACTCCGCTCCGCGTGGCCCAGCTCAGCCGCACGCCGTCCCGGCGCGATGGGGGCATCTTCTTTGCCCTCGCCGGATTGCTGCCGGCGTTGGCCCGGAGCGGCTCGGGTCTTTCGTTCGCCGGTTTTGGGGCGCAGGATCCGGACTCCGCGGTGGACGTCGCGCAATGGGCTCCGGTCCCGACACACACCTTCCCCGCCTGGCCTCCGCGTTCCTTTGCCTATGCGCCGGGGCTCTTGTCGGCGCTGCGCGATTTTGCTCCCGATGTCCTCCATGTCCATGGCCTGTGGAGCTACGCGTCGGTGGCCTGCCTGCAGGTGGCGCGCAAGGACGACCGACCCTATGTCATTTCCCCCCACGGGATGCTCGACCCGGGTGCACTCCGCTTTTCCCCGGGAAAGAAGCGAATCGCGTCCCTTCTCTTCCAACGTGAGCACCTCGAGCGAGCGGCCGTAGTCCATGCCCTCTCGCTGGTCGAGGCCCGCGGTATTCGCGCGGCCGGCTACTCCGGGGCCATCGCCGTCCTGCCGAACGGAGTCGACCTCCCTCCCCCTCGCTCCAACCTTCCGCCCCCCCCTGCCGCCGATGCCAACCGGCCGCGGACCCTGATTTTCGTCGGCCGGATTCACCCGAAGAAGGGTCTCGCGGCACTGGTCGATGCATGGATCCCGTTCTCTGCCCGCGGCGCCTGCGGAGAGGCCTGGCGGCTGGTGATCGCCGGCTGGAATGAGGTTTCCCACGAAGAAACCTTGCGGGCCCGCGTACGCGCCGCGGGCGCAGACGACCGCGTCGTGTTCGCCGGTCCGCTCTGGGGCGAGGCCAAAGCTCGCGCCCTCCGGGAGGCGGACGCCTTCGTGCTGCCCTCGCTCAGCGAGGGGCTGCCCATGTCGGTACTGGAGGCCTGGGCTGCCGGCCTGCCGGCGCTGATCACCCCCGCCTGCAACCTGCCCGAGGGGGTCGCGGCCGGAGCTGCGATCGAGGTCACCGCGGACGCAGCCGGCATCCACGCCGGGCTGGAAACGCTCGCTGGCCTGCCGGATTCCACCCGCGAGGCCATGGGTAATTCTGCCCGTCGGTTGGTTGAGGCGAGGTTTGCGTGGCCAGCAATCGCGGCCAACATGATCCGCCTGTACCAAGCGGTGGCAGCCGGAAGCCCGCCGCCCCCCGACCTGCTCGCGACCGCCCCCTGAACCGATGCCCCTGAACATCCCGCAGCACCTGCGCAACGACAACTACCCCGCCTCAACGCAGGGTCGAAGGCTCGCGTGGTCCTTGGTTCAGCCGCTGTTCCGGTTCAGCCCGCGCTTTCTCTACGGCTGGCGGAACGCGCTGCTCCGGGCGTTCGGGGCCACGCTTGGCACGGGCGTGAGGGTGTACCCGACGGCAGAAGTCATGTTCCCGTGGAATCTCGATCTCGGCGACCATGTCGTGGTGGGAAGCGGAGTCCGGCTCTACTCACTGGCGCGGATCACGCTGGGTTCCCATGTGCTCATTTCCCAAGGGGCCCATCTTTGCGCCGGCTCCCACGACCACCGGCAAAGTCACTTCCCCCTCGTGCTCAAGCCGATTGTGGTCCGCGACCATGCCTGGCTGGCGGCGGAATGCTTCGTGGGGCCGGGCGTGGAGATCGGAGCCGGCGCGGTGATCGCCGCCCGGGCAGTCGTCGTCCGGAACGTAGCGCCCGGAACCGTCGTCGCGGGCAATCCTGCGCGAGTGGTCGGCACCTCACCGTGAGCAGGTCCGTCACGTTCTCATCCCTGTTCTCGGACCGGTCGGTCCCCGAGCGGGCCGCGCTCGCGGCCGCAGTGATCGCGATGATTGCCGGCAGCGGCTATCTGCTTCCATTTTGGCGGGAGTCGCCAGAGCTGTCCCACGCCTTCTTTACGCCCCTGCTTTCGCTCTGGCTGCTGGCGAATTCCCGCGACGAACCCAGCCTGCTGCCGCCCCGCCGTGGCTTGTACACGGCCTTGTCGCTGGCCCTCGGCTTGACGTTTGCCTTTGCCGCGTCGGTCGCGGCGTTGGCCGCGCTCTCCCAAGGGCTGCGCCACACGCAGACCGCCTTCCTCGCCGCGAGCGCTCTCACGCTTTTTTTGCTGGGCGGAGTGGTTTCCCTGTCGCGCTCCCCGCGCCCGCTCGTCGTGGTGAACGGCACCAGCCTCTGTGGCGCTGTCCTTTGGATTTTCGCGGCGCCCCTCTCCGCCGGAATGCTGTCGCGGCTCACGCTCTTCCTGCAGGATCAGGTAACGGCCTTTGCGCTCGAGGTGCTGCGGTTGCTCGGCATCCCCGCCATGCGCAATGGCAATGTCCTCATTCTCGCGGACCAGTACGTTGGCGTCGAGGAAGCCTGTAGTGGGATTCGGAGCCTGATCGCCTGTCTGTTCGCCGGGGTGTTCATGGGAGGATTGCTGCTCCGCGGGGTCTGGCCGCGAGCTTTTCTGGTCCTGGCGGCGGGCGCCATCGCGGTGCTGGCCAACTTCGGTCGCGCCGTGGGCCTTTGCCTGCTCGCGGCGAACGGAACCGACATCAATGGATTCTGGCATGATGGCTCCGCGTATGCGGTGCTAGGTCTCACGGTCCTGGCCCTTTTCGGCCTCTGCACCGCCTTCGCGCCCGCCGCAGCGAGCGAACCGGCGGCCGATCCGACCCCGGGGGACGGAGCTCGTTCCTGGCTCCCGCTCGGGTTGTCGGTCACGGCGGCGATCCTCATCACCTTCGTCCTGCTGCGCCTGCAACCCGCCGAACAGGACAATCGCCCGCCGCCGGACCTCGCCGCGATCATGCAGATCGAGAACACCGGTTGGCGGCGCACGTCGAACGACAGCATCGCCCGCTTTGCCGACGCACTGAACACCGAGTTCCTGCACCAGGAAACCTATCGGCGCGGATCGACCCAGCTCACGCTTTACATGGCCTACTGGCCCGCCCGCCAGGCAACCCTCGGTTCGGTCGGCGTGCACACGCCGGATCTCTGCCTGCCAGGGGCCGGCTGGACGCCCCGCGAGATTCCACCTGAGATCGGCGGCTATCCCCTGCCCGAGCCGCAGCGATTCCAGTTCGTGAAGGATGACTACCCCCAGCATGTCTGGTTCTGGCATGTCTATGGCGGCTATGTCGTCGCCGACCTGCCCAATCTTTACCCCTGGAACCTCGGGCGGTACCTGCTCCGGCGCCCGGTCAGCAGCAGCGCCTCCCAGTGGGTGCTGCGCATCTCCAGCAATGAGCCCCTCGAATCGCTGAGGGATGAGCCGATCCTGCGCGAGTTTTTCACCCGCGTCACCCAAGCCGGCCTCACCGTGGCCTCCGGTCCATGACCTCGCACCACCCTTCCCGCAGCCGACGCGCCGGGCGCCTCGCGGTTCTCCACGCCGCCGTCCTCGTCGGTTTCCTGACCTGGCGGTATGGCGGGATGGAGCCCGTCGCCCGCACCGCCGCACAATGGCTGGTGGTTCCCGCGCCTCTCCTGACCCTCATCGGTTGGCTCCACGCCGGACCCGAGCTGCGGCGCCGCTTTCTGTGGATCATCGTTCCGCTTGCGCTGCTCACCGTTTTGGTCGTGGCGGGGTTCTTCAACCCGAGCATGCGCTTCGTCAATTTCTGGGGCGAGTCCTCGCTGGTCCCCGCTGACCACGCTGCCGGTTGGCCGTCGAATCCGTATCCACGGGTCACGTCCGTCGACTTCGGCCTCAACTTGGGACTCGTCCTGGTCGGTCTGAATCTCCTCCTCACGCGCCCGTCGCGCACCTGGCTTCGCGGCCTCGTCGCCGGCATCGCGCTCAACACGGCCGCGCTCGCGGTGGTCGGGACATTCTTCAAGCTCACCCACGCCAAAGCGATTCTCGGTGTGACCCCCAGCCCGAACCCCAGCTTCTTTGCGACCTTCGTCTACCACAATCACTGGGGAGCAATCGCGGTGCTCGGCGTGGCCGCGGCCGCCGGAATCGCCCTCTACCACGAACGGCGCCGCGTGGAGGCCTTTCACCTCTCCCCCGCCCCCTTCTGGTTCCTGTGTGCTGCGCTCATCCTGCTCGCCATTCCGCTGAGCTCGGGCCGGGCGTCGACGCTCGCCGCGCTGGCCCTCGCCGGAGGCCTTGCCTTCTGTCTGTTGTCCGGCGCCGGTCCGCAGCGGGGCAAGTGGGCGGCCGGCCTGGCGGTCGCCGCCGTGCTCGGTCTGGCCGTGGTGGGCTTTCTCGCCCGGGGCACGATCCAAAACGAGCTGAAAGAGAGCCAGCAGGCGCTGGCGAAACTCCAGACCGGCGGAATCGGCGAGGGGCGCCTGATCATCTATGGCGACACCCTCCGCATGATCGGCGAGCGTCCCTGGCTCGGCTGGGGTTGGGGCAGCTTCCAGTACATTTTTCCGCGCTTCGATTCACCGCGTCCCTACCGGCAGACGTATCAGTATGAGCAATACGCGCTGGATGCCCACAGCGACTGGCTGCAGTTTCCGGCGGAAGTCGGCCTCGTCGGCACCGGGCTGCTCCTGACCGCGCTGGCCGGCGTCCTGCGCTGGCCAGGCCGGCCAGGGTGGTGGCAGTCTCCCGCCCGCGAAATTCTGGTCGGAGGCGGGGCGCTCACCTTGCTGGCGGCGGTGGACTTCCCCAGCGCCTGTCCGGCGATCGTCGTCAGCGCGCTGGTCCTGCTTGCGACCGGCGCCGAGCTGGCAAGGATCCACGGGCCCGAAGCCGAGCACGCATGAACATCCTGACCCTCGCTCCGAGCCTCGAAGGTCGCCGAGGGTGGCCGGGCCGGACGGCGCGCCCGCTCGCCGCCGCGCACGTCGGCAACGGCCACGCCGTGACCCTGCTCCACACCGGTCAGGGCGCATCCGAGGACGCGGACCGAGGAATTCGGGTCCGGCAGTTCCGACGCCGGTGGCCCGAGTTTCTCGCCCGCTCCCCTGACCTCGCCCGCTACCTCGCCACGCCGGCAGCGGCCTGCGATGTTGTCCACGCCTATGGGGTCGGACTGCGCACCCTGCACTACGCGGCGTCGAAGGCCCGCCGGGATCGCGTCCCGCTGGTCGTTTCGCCCCGCGGCTCCCTTTCTCCACGCCGCCAATCGGCCCGGGAGCGTCTCTGGGCACGCCTCCTGGTTCACCCCGGCGCCCTTCGCTCGGTCAGCGGCTGGCACGCGCTGTCGGCCGCCGAAGCCGCGGATCTGAAGACGCTCGGCCTGGATCAGCCAGTCGCTGTCGTGCCCGACGGAGTGAACGTGCCCCCGGCGGTCACGCTGCTCGGCGCTCGCGAACACTGGCACAAACGGTGCCCAGATTGCGCCAACCGCCCCACCGCTCTTTTCCACGGGGCCCTCAGCAGCCGCAAGCGCGTGCTTGAGCTGGTCGATCTCTGGTTGGAAGTCGCCCCGAAGGAATGGCTGCTGCTCATCACGGGAACCAATGACGAGTACACACGGGCTGACCTGCGGGACTACGTCAGCCGCGTCCTCGGCCGGGACCGCGTTGCGATCGAGAGCAGTGAAGACCATCCAGCCCCGTACGCCGCCGCCAACCTCTTCCTTATGCCCGCGGTCGAGGAGAGCCTCGCCCGGTCGACCGGCCAGGCCCTTGCGGCCGGAGTTCCCGTCCTGACCACCGAGGCCAGCCCCTGGACCGGATTCGACGAAGCCGGCGCCGGCTGGCGGACGCCATGGGACCACTTTGGCTCCGTCCTGAAGTCCGCCCTGACGGAAGGCCTGGATTCCCTCGAATCCCGCGGCCAAGCCGCGCGCGCTTGGATGAGCGAACATCATTCCTGGAACCGCTCCGCCGCCCGCTTGGCTGAGTTTTACGCGCAACTCGGCGCGCGGAAATCCTAGCGCCTCGCTTCCTTTCCGTGCGCCGCGTCCTCTTCATCAACCGGTTTTACCACCCGGATGAACTCGCCACCGCCCAGCTGCTGGGCGACCTGGCCGAGCGTCTCGCCGCGGCCGGACACGACGTCCACGTCATCACCGGTTGTCCGCCCGGCGCCGCGCGACACGAGCGCCGCAACGGGGTCACGATCGCGCGGGTCGGTCCCGAGGCTCGAGCCACTCCTTCGCTACTCGGCCGCAGCGCCGCCTTTCTGATCTTCTGGGCGGCCAGCGCGTGGCATCTGCTCCGTTCCACCCGACCGGGCGATACCTTGGTGCCCCTGACCGATCCGCCGCTGCTGGGCGTGGTGGTCGCGATCGTCGCCACTCTCCGCGGCGCCCGTATCATCCATTGGGTTCAGGACATCTACCCGGAGGTGGCCCAAGAACTGGCCACCCGACGGATCGTCCGCCAGTTTCTCGGCATCATGAAGCCGCTGCGGAACTGGGCCTGGCGCCGCGGTGACGCCTGCGTCACGCTGGGATCGGACATGGCGCGCCTGGTGGCCGACGGAGGTGTCGCTCCCGTCCGCATCGTCGAGGTGCCCAATTGGCCTCCGGCCGGGATCAGGGTCAGCGACGGTCACGCCCTCCGGACGGAGCGCGGCTTGGGCCGTTCCTTCGTCGTTGCCTACTCGGGCAATCTCGGCCGCGTCCATCACCTCGAGGCCATCGCCCCGGTGGCGGCCGCCCTTCGGGATCGGCCGGACATCGTTTTCACGTTCACGGGCGGTGGCGCGCGCCGACCCGCGCTCGAACGGGCGCTGCAAAGTTGGGAGGTCCGCGCCCGCTTCTTTCCGGCTGAGCCCCGAGCCAGACTTTCGGAGGGGCTGGCCATGGGCGACCTTCACTGGGTGACGCTGCGGCCGGGCCTTGAATCCGTCGTTTTCCCGAGCAAATTCATTGGCGTGTTGGCCGCGGGCCGCCCGGTGCTCTTTCTCGGCAATCCGGAATGCGAAATCGCCCGCATCATCCGCGCCTTCGACCTGGGCTTCGCCTTCGGGCCCGACCAGACAGCGCAGATCGCCGCCTGCATTCGGACTCTGGCCGACAATCCCGTGGCAGCCCGGGAGGCCGGCCAACGCGCGGCGGCCTGGGCCCGCCAGCACGCCACCCTTGACGACGCGGTAGGCGTGTGGACACACCTGCTGGAATCCCGAACACCGGGCTTGCTGGATCCTGCCCCGGTAGCGACGATCCTTCCTCCTCATGTCCGGTCGTAAGTTCACCCTGTCGCTCCTGCTGCTCGACACGTTCACGCTCGTCGCGTTGTTCAACGTGCTGGCGTGGATCCGTGGCGTGATCCCCTACGGCGACGCGATCACCTGGCCCCTGCTGGTTCCTTGGGTGCTCTCGGTGTCCGCGCTGTACCTGATCGACGGTTACAAGGTCCGGACCGACATGATCAGCGTCGACTACACCAGTCTGCATTCGATCGCGCTCGGCACTGCGCTGCTCACCACCCTGCTGTTCACCTTTGCCTTCTTCCCGGATGGCTACCGCCTGCAGGGCAGCCGCGCCGTGATTGCGATCGGCATGGTTTCCCTGCTGACCATCTCGCTCGGCTACCGGCGTTTCATCTACCAGCGTCGGACCGAATCGGAGCGGGGCCGGATCATTGTTTTTCTCGGGGATCGCGCGAGCGCGGAGCACTTCCGGACCGAATGCGGTCGGCATGCCCTGCCGCACACCGTGGTCTACTCAATCATCGACGACACCTCGTCCGCGCCCTTCCACTTCCCGCAGTCGCAAAGCCTGCGGCCCTGCGGAGAGGTCATCGAGTCGATCCGTTCCGGCGAGCTCGCCGTCGAGGCGATCGTGCTCAAGGAGTCCGGGCGCAACCTCAACAGCGACCTCTCCCAATCGCTGATCCAGCTCTACTTTCAAGGCATCCCGACCTACACGCTGGAGCTCTTCAACCAGGTTTACTGGCGCAAGATTCCCCTCTATCGGCTCAATCAGACTTGGCTCTTTCAGGAGGGCTTCCAGATCGCGCGCGAGCCGGTGTTTGACCGCATCAAGCGTGTCTCGGACGTGGTGCTGGCCGCGACCGGGCTGACGCTGAGCGCGCCGTTCATCGCGGTCGCCGCCGTGGCCATCCGCCTCGAGGACGGCGGTCCCGTCCTCTTCCGCCAGAATCGCGTCGGCAAGAATCGGGTGCTGTTCAAGGCGATCAAGCTGCGTACGATGCGGACCGCGGTTCCAACCGCGACGCCAGGTGACGCCCGGTACACGCAGCCCGCAGATCCCCGCGTCACGGTCGTGGGTCGCTTTTTGCGCGCCACGCGCATCGACGAGTTCCCCCAGTTGTGGAATGTCCTCGTGGGCGAGATGAGCCTGATCGGCCCCCGCGCCGAGTGGGACCAGCTGGTGAACGACTACGAGCAGCAGATTCCCTGCTACCACTTCCGCCACTTGGTGCGTCCCGGCATCACCGGCTGGGCCCAGGTGAACTATCCCTACGGCGCCAATCTCGACGACACCAAGCACAAGCTGGAGTACGACCTCTACTACATCCGGCATTTCTCCTTCTTCCTCGATGCGTCCATTGTGCTGAAGACCATCCATACGATGATCTTCGGGCGCGGTCGCTGACCCGACCTGACGCGTGCGCATCCCCATCTACGATCTGATCTGCATCGGCGGCGGCTCCGCCGGCTTCAACGCTGCGCGCACCGCGGCCGCGCTCAAAAAGCGCGTCGCCGTGATCGACGGGGCGCGTGAACTCGGCGGGCTCTGCATCCTGCGCGGCTGCATGCCGTCCAAGACCCTGCTCTACAGCACGGATGTCCTGCATCTGGCCCAGAAGGGCCGCACCTTCGGCCTGAAGATACCGTCGGCCCGGGTTGACATGAAGGCACTCCACCAGCGGAAGCTCCGGATCATCGGTGAATTCGCGCAGTACCGGGAAAAGGCCATGCTCAGCGGCGCCTACACGGTCTTCCGCAGCCACGCGCGCTTCATCGATCCCCACACGGTCGAACTCGCCGACGGCCAGCGCCTGCGCGGCCGGCATTTCATCATCGGGACCGGATCGAGGGTGAGCGTCCCGCGTCTGCCCGGGCTCGCCGAGACCCCGTTCTGGACCAGCGACGATGTGCTCGATCTCGATTTCGTGCCGGCCAGCGTCATCGTGCTCGGCGGAGGCATCGTGGCCTGCGAACTCGCCCAATTTCTCCGCCGGATCGGCTCACGCGTCACCCTGATCCAGCGCAGCCCGAACATCCTCCGCGATCACTCCCCCGAGGCGAGCGCCGTGGTCCAGCAGGCCTTCCGCGACGATGGCATCGACCTTCACACCGACACCCGGATCGAGCAAATCAAGGGCGATCGCCGCGGGGTGACCGTGACCTTCCAGAGCAGCGGCCGTAGCGTTATCCGGCGGGCGGCCCATCTCTTCAACGCCTTGGGACGCGAGCCCGCGACGGCCAACCTCGGACTCGAGCTCGCCGGGATCCGCGTGAAGCCTGACGGCCGGATCCCCGTCAACCGCTGGCAGCAAACCCGCCAGCCCCACATCTACGCGGGCGGCGATGTCTGCGGACCGCACGACATTGTCCACCTCGCCGTTGCCCAGGGCGAGCTGGCCGCACGCCACGCCTTCGGGGTCAAGGGCCTCAAGCCGATCAATCCCGCCCTGCTGCTCAACGTGGTCTTCACGGATCCGCCCCTTGCCACCATCGGTCAGCTGGAAGCGGAGCTGCGGGCGGCCGCAGTGCCGCACCTCGTGGCGACCTACCCCTTCAACGACCACGGGAAATCGATCCTGATGGACGCGCAGTATGGCTATGTGAAGGTCATCGCCGAGCCGGTGCGCGGCCGCATTCTCGGCGCGGAAATCGTCGGACAAGACGCGGGCGAGCTCATCCACTGCTTCACCGGACCGCTGGCGCTGCGGGCGACCGTGTTCGATCTGCTGCGCGCGCCGTGGTACCACCCCACGCTGGCGGAGATCCTCACGTATCCTCTTGAGGAGCTCGCGGACCAGATCAGGCGCTAGTCCCGCCCCCATCTCTCGCCCGCGGTCGGAGGATCCCGCTCATTTCCCCTTTGCGCCCCCGCGGCTTTCGCCTGAACGTTTTCCCCATGCCGAAATACACGCCCCCGGCCTTTCTCACTGACCTGCTTCGTGCGCGCTCCCCCTCCGGCGCCGAGTTTGAGGCGCAGAAGGTGTTTGATCATTATGTGAAGCCGTCGGCCGATGCCTACGCCAAGGACGCCATGGGCAATCGGCTCGCCACGCTCAATCCCAAGGGCGACCCGATCCTCATGCTGGCGGGGCACATGGACGAGCTGGGCCTGATCCTGACCTACGTCAACAAGGACGGCTTCCTGTACTTCGACACGATCGGCGGCCACGATCGCATCATGATTCCCGGTCGCCGGGTGGTGATTCAAACGGCCCGCGGTCCGGTGAAGGGCGTGACAGGCAAGCGGGCCATTCACCTGATGGACGAGAGCGATCGCAAGAAGGTGCCGGAAATCCACGAAATGTGGATCGATATCGGAGCCCGCTCCAAGGCCGAGGCGCTGGAGCGCGTGGCGATTGGCGACACGGCGACCTACGATCACGAGTTCGAACTCATTCATGGTTCGGTCGGCACGGCGCGAGCCTTCGACAACAAGGTCGGAGCCTACATCGTCGGCGAAACCCTGATTCGGCTGGCTGACTCCCGGCGCAAGCTGGCGGCCCGAGTCGTTTCCGTTGCCACCAGCCAGGAGGAAATCGGCGTGCGCGGCGCGACGACCTCCGCCTACGCGGTCGCGCCCCATTTGGCGGTCGCGGTCGACGTGGGCCATGCCACGGACCACCCGGACTGCGACCAACGCAAGTACGGTGAGACCCGGCTCGGCGGCGGCCCCATCATCTGCCGGGGACCCAATATCAATCCCCGGATCTTCGACCGCCTCGTGAAGGCGGCGAAGCGCATCAAGCTGCCGGTCCAGTTCGAGGCCGATGCGCGCCCCACGGGCACTGACGCCCGGGCGCTGCAGATGGGCCGCGGCGGCGTCGCCACCGGACTGATCAGCGTACCGCTACGGTACATGCACACCCCCAGCGAGGTGGTGGACCTGAAGGATGTGGAGGCCTGCGTGCAACTGCTCGTGGCCTTCGCCCTCGACCTGGAAAAGGGCGAGTACGGACATTGGTGAGCGCGCTCCGCGCGCGGTTCTTGGTTTTCGGTTAATCGCCAATGTGTCCGGCTCCGCGCGTGCGCGCGCAGACCGATTGATCCGGAACAAGTAACCCGTCACCCGACGCCGCTTAAGCGGCGTCCTTCGTCTCGGACTTGGCCGCGCGGCGAAGCGTCGGCCGGCGCTTGCCGGCGACCACAGCGGCATCGATCACGACCTCGGTGACATCGTCGCGCTGCGGGAGCTCATACATCACCTCGAGCATGATGTTCTCCATGATGGACCGAAGCGCGCGGGCGCCGGTCTTGAGGATGATGGCCTTTTGCGCGATGGCCCGGATGGCATCGGAGGTGAACTTGAGGCGCACCCCATCCATCGCGAAGAGCTTGGCGTACTGCTTCACCGTCGCGTTCTTGGTGCGCAGCAGGATCTTCTCCAGATCCGCGATCGACAGCTGGTCGAGGACGGAAACCACCGGAAGACGGCCGATGAATTCCGGGATCATGCCGAAGCGGATCATGTCCTCCGGCGCGACCGACTTCATCATGAGCTCGGGCGTCATCGGCGCCTCGGCGACTTCCCTGCGGCCGACAAAGCCCATGCTGCGCTGACCCACCCGGCGCTGGATGATGCCATCGAGCCCGACGAAGGCGCCGCCGCAGATGAAGAGGATGTTCTGGGTGTTGATCTGGACGTACTCTTGGTTCGGATGCTTGCGCCCGCCCTGGGGTGGCACATTGCAGACCGTACCCTCGAGAATCTTGAGCAACGCCTGCTGCACGCCCTCGCCAGAGACATCACGGGTGATCGACACGTTCTCGGTCTTGCGGCCGATCTTGTCGATTTCGTCGATGTAGATGATGCCGCACTCGGCCTTCTTCACGTCGTAATT
>CAYZCV010000020.1:0-35644 GCA_964476965.1 uncultured Opitutus sp.
TGACCGCGATGGTCAATGTCCTCAATCTCGCGCTCACCCTCTTCTTCTTCAACCGGCTGGTTTCCCGGATCGGGGTGCGCAATGTCGCGCTGATCCAGCCGGTCGCCTACGCCCTCGTGTTCACCTGGCTGCTGCTCGACCGCGGCTTCCTCTCCGCCGCGGCCGGCTTCGTGGCCTACCAGGGGATCATGACCGCGATTGAGTACAATAACGTCAACCTGCTCTTCTCCGGCCTGCCCTCCGCCTTTCGCGGCCAGATCCGCACGCTGATCGAGGGCATCGGCGAGCCCCTGGCCACCGCCACCGCCGGCGTTTTTCTCTTTTTCGCCGGCGATCTCCTCAGCCCGGCCCAACTCGCCATGTGGGGCGTCCTGTCCGCCGCGGTCTGCCTAGGCTTCGTCTTCGCCCTCCGCAGCGACTACGCTGCGGCCATTGCGGCCAATCTGCGCCGCGACTGGCTGGATTTCTCGCGCCGGCCTGATCCCGCGCTCAGCCAGGCCACCGCGGACGACATCGCGTTGGCCACCGAGCGCGCGGCCTCCGCCGACCCCGCAGAGGCGGCCCTCGCCGTGCGCTTTCTCAGTCTCAACGACCCCGCCCAGGCCGCCATCGCCGTGATGGCCCTCCTGCGGTCCCCTGTCGCCGGGCACCGCGAGGCGGCCCGTCCGCTCCTCGAGAGTTTCCTCGCCGATCCCGGCTCCCGCATCGCTCAGGAGGTCCACCGCTGGCTCGACCAGAATCCCGTCGCACCGCAGACTGAACTCGCCAGCGATCTCGGCCGCCACCGCCTGTTGCCCTCTCACCAGGCCCGCCAACTGCTCGCCGGCGACAATCCGCGCACCCGCGCCGCCGGCGCCCTGATGCTCTGGCAGAGTTGGAAGATCGACGACAACGCCGATGCGCTGGAGGCGATCCGCGCGCTCCTCGCCGCGCCCGACGAGGCCTCTATTCTTTGCGGACTCGATGCCCTCGGGCGCCTGCAGGAAGCCAAGTACGCCTACCTGCTCCGCGACTTCCTCGATCACCCATCGGCGGCCGTTCGCTCCGCCGCCCTCTCCGCCGTGGCCGGGCTCGCGTCCGGCGCGGGCAACACGCTCCTCCCCGATCTGATCGCGATGCTCGAGCAGGGCTCCGCCGCGGAACGGGCCCTCGCCTTTGACGCCATCGAGCGGATCGGTGACACGAGCGTGCTCGAGACGATCCTCCGCCGCGCCCAAGGCTACACGCCGGCCGATCGCCGCCGCATTGAGCGCCTCATCCTGGCCTTTGGCCCGCGCACGGTGCCGCTGCTGACCACCATCGCCCAGAGTCCCGACTACCCGGTCGCGGCCCGCTGCGTCGCGCTACGCGCCATCGGCAAGCTGTCCTTCCCGCAGGTGGACGCGCTCGCGCGCCCGCTCATCACCTCGACCCTCAACCGCGCCTACCTGTTTCTCGGCAGCTACCTCGCGCTCTCCCGCGAGGCCCAGACCGAACCCGGCCTGGTCGTGCTCACCCGCATCCACCGCGACTTTCCCTCGCTTGCGATCGAGATCGTCCTCGAGACGCTCACGATCGCCGGGCGCCTGCCGGGCTACGAAGCCCCCCTCGCGGCCCTGCAGGGTGGGCTGTCGAAGGAACGCGGCTACGCGATCGAGACCATTGAGCAGGCCTGCGACCGCCGGCTCTTCGCCCTCCTGCTCCCGCTGATCGACGGCCGCAGTATTGAGGACCAGGTTCAGTTCGGACTTGAGCGGGGCCTGTTGCCCGCCCTCACCGCCCGCGATGTCCTCGCCCGCTCCCTCACGTCGGAATTTCCCCTCGAAGCCGCTGCCGCCGTCCAGGCGCAGCATGCGCAACGCGCTCCCGGCGACGGAGACGGCCTGCTCAAGAAACTGCGCCAACTACCCCACCCGCTGCTGCGGTCCACGGTGGTCTCGCTGCTCGCGCGGGATGCGGGTGACGTCACCGATTCCACTCCGGTGGAAGTCGTGCGCGACCTCATGAACGTCCCGGCGCTCGCCGGCGCCTTGTTCATCCACCACGAGGCCCTTGCCCCCCACGTGCGCCAGCTTCAGCCGGCCGAGGGCGCGGTGCTGTTCACCGCGGGTGAGCGATCCGACGGACTCTGGCAGGTGCTCGCCGGCGGCATCCACCTGACCGCTTCCGATCTCACGCTCGGCCCCGGCGCGACCGCCGGTCTGGCTGAACTTTACGGCAACGGCCGCTGCCAGCAGAGTGGCACCGCGCTCCGCGGCACCCGTCTGCTCCATGTGCCGCTGGCCGCCCTCGAACACGTCATCGAGCTGCACCCGTCCCTCGGTCTGGTTCTCCTGCGTCACAAGCTGCGCCCATGAAGCTTCTCCGCTCCAGGCTCCCTCTCAGCAGCTGGCTCCTTGTCGCACTCCTCCCGGCTCTGGGTCTGCTCGCCCTGGGGTATGCCTTCATCACCTACCGGGGAATGCAGATCATCATCCTCGAGGGATTTGACCGCAAGCTGACCGCCGCCAGCACCATCACCGCCGCCTTCATTGATCCCGCCGAGCACTTCGACCTGACCGGGCCCTTGCCCGTCGGCGGAGGGGCCATTGATGCCGGGGACGGCGGCCTGTGGGCTGCCCACCAGCTCACCGGCGAATTCATCCGCATCGATCCCAGCTCCGGCCAGGCTGACTTCACCGGAGTCTTCACGTCCGAGTACGCTCCGCAAACCGCCAGCGGCGACCAGCCCGGCACGCTCTTCGTGGCGGACAGCGAGACCGGCGCGGTCCAGCGCGTTTCAACCGACACCGGCGAGGCCACGCCGGCTTTCGAATTGGGCAGCCCGTTTTACGCCATGGCCACAGACACGGTCGGACGCCAGCTCTACGTGGCCGGACGCGAATTCACGCGCATCGACCTTCGGACCCAGGAGAGAACGCCCCTCGCACCGCTGCCGTTCCAGCCGCGGGACATGACCTTCGATCCCACGCGCCAGGCCCTGTGGGTCCTCGATCCCCAGGGCGACGCGCTGCTCGAGGTGGACGCAGCGGATGGACGCGTCCGCCGTGAACTCCCCCTTCGGTACGATCCGGCCAAGCCCTTTGACCCCGAGGGACCCACGGCCTTTTCCCATCCGGATCTCCCCGTCGCCCTGCAGTCCGTGGTCTTCGATCCGTTCAACCGACGGCTTCTGGGCTTGGGCAGCAGCCTCCTCGTGATCGACCCGGAGACCGGCTACCCGTCGGGCGACGGCTTCGTGCACGCGTTTGGACGCGAGAAGTCCAAACTCTACCTGCAATACGCCCGCCTGGGCCGCAGTCTGCACAACCGAATCGACACCACGTTTCTCTACACGCAGCTGATCCACAATCGCCGGATCATCACGTACGGGCTGGATGCCGGCATCGGCGAGGACCACTCGCCCTTGCTCTCGGTCGACGAGCTGCCGGATGAGGCCATCGAGGGCGTGCAGGCCGCCATCGCGAGCGGCACCGTCTACGCCGGCGGCGTGCAACGCTGGAACCAGTGGGGCCTGATCAAATCCGTCGTCGCCCCGATCTTTGATCCTGAAACGGGTCGGGTCGCCGCACTCGCCGGCGCCGACGTGGACATCGGCACGATCCAGTTCGACACCCACCGCGCTCTGGTGATCACCGTCAGCGCCGGGCTCGCGATGATGCTTGCCGCCGGCCTGCTGGCGCTGGTCATCGCCCGCAAGCTCACCGCCCCGCTCGGCGTGATCCGCGCCGGCGCCCTGCGCGCTGCGGCCGGCGACTACTCGCAGCGGGTCGAGATCACCCATCCGCAGGAGCTGAAGGATCTCGCCCGCCAGTTCTCCGTTTCCAGCGCGACCCTCCAGGACCTCGTCCGTTCCCTGCAAAGCGCCGTCGCCCGCCGTCAGGCAAATCGCGATGCCACCGCGCTTGAACAACGGCTCAGCGCGCTCGGCGGCGATGCACCGCCGGAATCCCGCTGGGCTTGGGGCGAATCCGGCGACGAGCCCGTGACCGCCTGCGGCGTCGTGCGCGGCACCCGCTGCGCCTTGGTCTGGCTCGCCCCGACTCCGCGCGATCCGTCCGGACGCACCCTGCAGGCCGCCACCTTTGCGGCCCTGGCCCGCGCCCTCCTGCGCCAGCATGGTCCCGATCGGGCCGCCCTCGCGGCCTCCCTCATGCCCCTCCCCGACCATTCCGCGGCCTGGCTGCTTCTGACCGAAGACCACCTGACCGTCCTGGCCGCGACCCCGGAGGCCAACGCCGCGGTCCACGTGCTTGACGCGGCCACCACCGTGGTCGCCTTCCCGCCGCTGCCCGCCGCAGCCGTGCAAGCCGCGGCTGGTCAAGCCGCCGGGCCCGCCCTCGCGTCCCTTCACCGGACCGCCCCTGCCGGCACCTTCCTTCTCGTCGCGCAACGGTCATGATCCACGACGACACCCACGCCACGGTCTTTCGCCGCATGCTCGCCCTGCGGACCATCCCGCCGTTCGATCGCCTCAGCGAGGCCGAGCTCACCTTGATCGCCGAGGTCGCCGAGCCCCGCCTGGCCACCCCGGGCGAGATCGTGCACCTCGGTGGCGCGCCGCTGTCCTGCCTTTGGGTCACGGTTGCAGGCAGCCTGGTGCGCGAGGACGGGACCGCCGCCGAGCGCGTGAACGGTCTTTCCGCGCTGCTCAGCAACGCGCTCACCCCCGAGCTGCGTGCCGGGCCCGAGGGGGCTCGCATCCTCGTCCTGACCAAGGGGTACTTCTTCACCCTCACCCGCGAGTGCCCGGCGTTCGTCCTCGGGCTGCTCACCGGCGGCCACAACCGCGCCGCCACGCCATGACCACGCGCCGCCAGATCGTCCTGCTCGTCCTGCCGCTGTTCGTGGGCCTCGCCGTCATCGGTGGCTCCCTCATGGCCTGGCTGCAGATCCGCACCGCGGAGCGCGACTTCCGGATCGAGGTCGAGACCGCCGCGATTGCGATCACGGAGTTTGTCAGCTCCACGGACCTCGAGCCCCTGATCGGAGGTGCCCAGCTGGACGAGGGCCGCCTCAGCAAGATCTTCGACCGCATCCTGAAATGGAAGCAGGTTGAGCGCATCTTCATCGTCGATGCGTCCGGAAGAATCCTCGCGGATACAATGCAGAGCGCCCCGGTCGAGCCCGCGCTCCTGCCGGCCCCGCCCAATCGGGAGCAGTCCGTGCAGTTCGGGGCTCCGCCCGACGAACAAGCGTCCCGCCGCTTCCAGTCCGCGGTCATCGCAGCCCAGCACCCCGAGCTGCGCATCGGCGTCGAGGTCTCCGCCGACACCTACCTCGCCCGCCGGAAACTCATCCGCCGGCACGTGGCGCTGGTTTCGGCGATCACGCTCGGCGCCGGATTCGTCGTTTCCCTTGCTCTCGCCCTCTTTGTTTCCTGGCAGTTCCGCCGACTCCGCCGCTTGGCCGGCCTGGTGGGCGAACCGGAATTCGAGCGGGCGGACCAAGGGGCCTCAATCCAGGAGGTTGCCGATGTGGGCAGTATTCTTGGGGTCATGCACAGCGTGTTGATGGAAACGGTCGACAAGACCCGCCGGTCGCTCATCGACCGTGAGTACGTGCGCAGCGACCACACGCTCGGCCGGATCTTCCGCGAGCGGCATCGCCCGCCCGCGACCTGGACCTGCGCGGGCGTGACGGGTGCGTTCATCGCCGTCGGTCCCCCTCGCACCCTGCAGGGAACCGTCGCGCTCGACGCAGGGACTGGCGCCGCCTTCGTCGGCTTGCTCGTGGACGACGACGGTCTCGACGCCGCCCTCCAAGCCCGCGCCGCCTCCGATTACCTGGCCAGCGCACTGCGCGGGCCCTCCCTCGCCGCCGCCGCCAGCGCGACGCGCGCGCTCTTCCAACTGCGCGAACTCGTGGTCCTGCGTTGGTCCGCCGGACGATTGGAGGAATGGCATCACCGCATCGACGACGCACCCTTCACCGCACAAAGCGTCCTGCCGGACGCCAACCCCGCCGTGGTCAGTTGCCTCGCCGCCGACGACCGTGCGCGTCTGGCCGTCTATCTGCGCACCTACCCCAGCGCTCCGTTGGAGCGGCTGTCCACCGATCTGCCCGCCCTCCTCGCCGGCCACTCGGCGGGCATCGTGCTTGCCCTCCGGCGCGCCTCTTCCGAACCCTGATCTGACGAGTCCGTTTCCCTCCCCTCCCCATGCCCCCGCTGGATCCGCTCATCCTGCAAGCCCACCAGATGTTCTTCAGCGGCGTGGCCGCCATGCTGACGCTCCTGCATCTCGCGCTCTTCGCCTTCCAGCCCCGGCTCCGCGAGAACCTTTACTGCGCGTTCTTCGCCGCCAGCTACGGCCTCGTCATCTACGTCAACCTGGAGGCCGGTCTCACCCCCGTCGCCGAGGGCGAACGTGGCCTCGCCCGGCTCTTTCTCGGCGGCGTCGCCATCGCCACGCTCACCTGGCTGGTCACCCTGCACGCCCTGCTCAAGGTCGGCCACGCCCGCGTGCTGGTCACCTTCGCCGCCGCGTCCGTCGCCCTGGGCGCCTGGAGTCTCTTCGCACCGGGGACCGGACCCCACCTCGCCCTGCTCGCCCTGGTGGTCGCCGCCGGCGCGACCGTGACCTGGTGGATCGTCGAGGCCTGGCGGGCCCGTGTCCCGGGTGCGGGGGTCATTGGCTCCGGCATGACCCTCCTCGCCGCCGCCGTGATCTACAGCATCCTGCGCTCGCTTGGGCTGGTCGGGGGAGGCAACACCGGGATCTACCTGCCGGCCTACGGCGGCATCTGCGCCGCCATCTCGCTTTCCCTGCTGGTCGCCCGCAACTTCGCCCAGGTCTCCCGCCAACTCGAGCACAAGCTGGTCGAGGTCGAACGCCTCTCCCGGGAAGCTCTCGCCCACGAGCAGGACAAGCAGCGCCTGATCGCCGCCAAGAACACCGAACTCGAGGGCCTTGTCACGATCCGCACGGCCGAGCTCCAGCGCGAGAAGGGCCGTTCGGACGAGCTGCTCTACAACATCCTGCCGCGTGAAGCCGCGGACGAGCTCAAGGCCACCGGCCGCGCCACCCCGCGGCGCTTCGAGGATGTCACCGTCCTCTTCACCGACTTCAAGGGCTTCACCAACACCGTCGCCGCGATGCCGGCCGACAAGCTCGTGACCGAGCTCAACGACATCTTCAACCGCTTCGACGATATCGTCGACCGCCACCGCCTGCAGAAGATCAAGACGATCGGCGATGCCTACATGGTCGCCGGCGGGCTGACGCCCGACGACCCCGATGCCGCCGCCCGCGTGGTCGACGCCGCCCTCGATTTCGTCGCCTGCATCACCGAACGGAACCAGCGCTCCGCCGTCAAATGGCACATGCGTCTCGGCCTCCACACGGGCGTGGTCGTGGCCGGCGTGGTCGGAAAACGCCGCCTGATCTACGATCTCTTCGGCGACGCCGTGAACATCGCCAGCCGCATGGAGAGCCATGGCGAACCCGGCCGCATCAATCTCTCCGCCTACTCCTACGACCTCATCCGCGATCGCCACCCCTGCGACTACCTCGGCAAGGTTGATGTGAAGGGCAAGGGCGAGATCGACATGTACTGCGTCGTGCCGAAGGCCCCCTGACCGGGAGTGCGGAGTGGGGAGTTCGGATTGCGAAATGGGCAGCCACCCGATTACGAGCCGGAGAACGATCCAGTCCGAACCTAGCCCCGAGCACCCGCCCCGCCGGATTGTCACTCCCCGCTGCCCCTTCCGAATTCCGCGCTCCGTATTCCGCAATCCGCAGTCCGCAATCCGCAATTTCCCCGCCGGCGTTTTGCTTTGCCCCGCCTCCCGCTTCCGACTCCACTGTCCCCGCTTAAACGACCTATGAACCGCTCCCTCCTGGCCCTCACGGCCGCCTGCCTCGCCCTCGCCTCCAGCCCGGCTCATGCCGATGTGCTGCGCCTCAAGAATGGGGACACCCTTACCGGCAAGATCCTCCGTCAGGAAGGTGGCAAGGTCACCCTCAAGGGCGATCTCTACGGTGAGATCACCGTCAATGAGAGCGATGTCGCCAGCTTCAAGGTCGGCGATGGCCTCAGCGCCGCCGATCTCGAGGCCCCGAAGACCGCCGCGGTCCCCGTCACGGCGGCCGCCCCGGCCGGTGGCGCCGGTGGCTCCACCTCCTCCACCTTCGCCGGTCAGGCCGGCGATCCCAAGAAGGCCGCCTGGACGCGCACCCTGACTTTCGGTGGCAGCTACGTGAGCCCGACGTTTGAGCAGGGTCAGATCCCCGGCACGCCCCCCGGCACCACCGGCGCCGCCCTCCGCCTGCCCGGCCGCATCCTTGGGGTGCAGGCCTCCGCGACCTTCGTCCGCACCACCCTGACCGATGCCCACTCGCTCGAGCTCAACTACAACTACACCGACTACGAGCCCAACGGCCGGCAGACCGACAACTACTCGGGCACCTTCGCCTGGAACCACAAGCTGAGCGAACGCACCTACACCTCGAGCCGGACCACGTACAGCGTCGATACGGTCAAGAACATCGACTACTCCGCCCTCCAGCTGCTCGGCTTCGGCTACAAGCTCAAGGATACGGTCCAGACCAAGCTCGATCTCGTCCCCGGCATCATCGCGAGCCAGGAAAAGAAGGGCAATAAGTACGACGGCGATCTCCTCCTCGGCGGCGGTTTCCTCGAGAGCTTCACGTACTTCTTCAATCAATACGCCTCGTTCGAGCAGCGCGTGCTCTACCGCCAGAGCTTCGAGGAAAGCGATGTTTACGCCGTTGATGCCTACGTCGGCTTCAAGGGCATGCTCAGCCCCCGCATGGGCGTGACCATCGGCGTCACCTACCTCTACGACAACACGCTGGGGCCGGTCTCCTTCCCCTTCGGCGGCACCACCGTCACCCTCCAGGCCCAGAACAAGGACCAGCTCTCCATCCAGTCGGGCATCCAGTACAAGTTCTGATCGAGCCCCGCCCCTCCTCCAAGCCGCGCCCTCCCCGGCGCGGCTTTTTTGTGCCCGGACAACGGAAATTTAACCACGGATTACACCGATGACACGGATACGGAAATCAGGATCATGAATCCTGCCGAACAGGTCCCAATCCGTGCTATCCGTGCAATCCGTGGTTAAAATTCCGATCACCGCACGATTCGCTTCCAACGAAGATCAGCATACTTGAAATTCAGCAGCAGGGCGACCTGCAGGCCCGTGATGTTCAAATACCCGATCATCTGAGCGACATGGGCCTCGTTAAATTCAGTAACGACCTTCGGATCAACGATGACCGCCCCATCGACTACAAGGTCCGGAATCAACGTTCCAATCTCGACTCCTTCATAGCGCACAACATACGGTTTTTGCTGCTCGGCAGAATGCCCACGTTTGGTCAGCTCGATCACCAACGCTCGCTCATAAAGCTTTTCATCCAATCCCGGCTTGAGCGTGTTCAGTACCGCCATTGCCGCTCCAATCGCGTCCTTCGTGATCGTTTCGTGCTGCATGGTCTGATCCGTGCAATCCGTGTAATCCGTGGTCAAAATTCTGTTTTGTCCGCCTAAGGCGTCAGCACCACCATGCGATTGGTCCAGTGCTCCCGGAGCTCCGGCAGCAGCGCCTCGGTCTCGGCCAGGCTGAGCCCCGCGGCCCGACCCAACTCCAGCAAGCTCGTCCGGCCATCCGCCCGGCCCAGCAGCCCATAGAGCGCCGGACTGACCTTCGCCGACTTGCCATGATGATAGGCAAAGCGCAATTCGTGCACCCACGCCTGCTCGGTCGCACTCACCCAGCGTCGCTCCGCCGCGAGCGACAGCGTCACGGGCAAACCGACCTTCAGCGCCAGCCAGGGAGCCGGGTCCGCGTCCAACCCGGCCTTCTTTGTCACCAGCCAGTCGCCCACCACCAGGGCATGCAGGTCCGTCGTCAGGAAACAGACGACCCCGTCATAAGCCGAGTCCACAATGGGCTCCGCATGATTATTGAAGGACGTGTTCAGCAGCATCGGGACGCCCGTGCGCTCACCAAAGGCTGCGATCAGCTCCCAATAACGCGCATTCGCCGCGCGTGACACCGTCTGGACCCGCGCCGTCCCATCCACATGCGTGATCGCCCCGAGCAGCGCCCGCATCTCCGGGCGCACGTCGAGGATGACGCTCATCGTCGGGAAGGTCTTCTGCGTCGGTGTCGTGATGAAATAGTCGTCGACCTTCTCCTCCAGCACCGACGGGGCAAAGGGCCGGTAGGCCTCGCGCTTCTTCACCATGCGGTTGATGATGTCCTTGTTCTCGGCCGGCCGCGGATCTGCGAGAATGCTGCGGTTGCCCAGCGCCCGCGGACCGAATTCCGCGCGCCCCTGCACCCAGCCAATCGCCTTGCCCGCCGCCAAAAGATCGGCCGCGCGGCCGACAATGTTCGGACACCGCTCCACTGTCACCAGGCCCTCCCACCCCCGCAGCACCGGCTCAATCTGCGCGTCGCCGCCGATATCCGTCCCCCACAGCACATGCGTCAGCGGCTCCACCGTCGACGCCGGCGCCAGCCGCAGCTGCACCGCGATCGCCGCGCCCAGCGCGCAACCGGCGTCGTGCGCCGCCGGCTGGACAAACAGTCGCTCGAATCCGCCATCGTACAGCACCCGGCCGTTCAGCGAACAATTGTGCGCGACGCCGCCGGCCAGACACAGGTTCTTGTGTCCGGTCTCCTTTTGAAAATGCGTCAGCACATGCAGGCCGATCACCTCCACCGCTTCCTGGAGCGACGCGGCCAGATGCTGGTGGGTTTCATTGAACGCCTCGCCCTTGCGCCGCGGCCGACCGACCTGGAAAAGCGCCCGAGTCCGCTCGAGGTGCAGGCGGTAATCCCCTCCCGGCAGCAGTTCGTAAAAGGTCTGAAACAAGGCCCGGTAGCGCGCCGGGTCACCATAGGGCGCCATGCCCATGACCTTGTACTCGTCGAACATCTCGTAGCCGAGAAAGCGAATCACATCCCGGTACAGATAGCCCAGTGAATGCTGTTCGCTGAACGACTTGAGCGGGGTCAGCTGCCGCCCGCGTCCGTCATAAACCACACCCGAGATGCCCTCGCCCTGCCCATCAAAGGTCACCACCAGCGCCTCGGAAAAACCCGCCATCGCAAACGCGCTGACCGCGTGCGCCGTGTGATGGTCGACAAAGTAAATCTTCCTCGCCTCGAGCTCGTAGCCGAGTTCGTCCCGAAACAGGCGCTGGATCATCCCGCGCGGCGTCGTCAGCTCCTTCTGGGAAAAATCCGCCAGATGCAGCGTCTCCAGCACCCGCTTCACATAGGGCTCGGTCGCATAGAACACGACGCCGTCCAGCGCTTCCGGCCCGATCCCCGCCGACTCGAGGCAGAACCGCAGCGACCGGTGCGGCCGCTTGTTCGTGTGCTTGATCCGGTTGAGACGCTCCTCCTCGGTCGCCGCGAGCACCACGCCGTCGCGAATCAGCACGGCGGTCGCATCGTGAATGAAATCAAACGGCAGCCGGTGCGCCTCCGAGTGCGCCTCGTCCAACCCGCCAGTGAGTCCGAGGATCGTCATGCCGACGCGCCTCCGGCGCCGCCCGACTGAATCCACGCCGCCAGCGCCGGCGGCGGCGGCTTACGCTCCAGGCTCTGCAGGTCGATCACCATGTGCTCGGTCTTCGCCAAGGCGACGAGCTTCTCGCCCGCCGGCGCCAGGTGCATCACGCGGTAGGAAATCGCGTAGCCGTGTTCACCCGCAGCCGTCACGGCCAGTTCGATCCGAACCTTGTCCCCGCTCTGCAGTGGCCCGAGGTACTGCGCCTGCGTCTTCATGATCGGGATCAGGATCCGATTCGCGCCAAAGAATGCCCGCAGCTCGATCCCGGCCCGCATCAGGCTCGCCTCATAGGCTTCATGGCACAGCTCGAGGTACTTCACGAAGAAGACAAACCCCGCCCCGTCCACCTCACCAAACCGGATCGTACGCTCGTAATGGATGCTCATGAAATCGAAGGATAGAAATTAACTACGAATGGACACCAATTCATACGAACTGAAGAGCGACGAGCCCGAACTTAACCGCGGATTGCACGGATAACACAGATTTCCGATCCGATTTTCTATCCGTGAAATCCGTGTAATCCGTGGTCAAAATTCCGACCCCAGTGTCCCTGCATTTGCGTCGATCCGTGTCCATCCGTGGTTAAATTCAAGTTCCCTTCGCCGCCTCGATCGCCTTGGCGAATTCCTCGGGGGTCGGGTTTTCGTAGAGGGTGGATGACGCCAGTTGGACGCTGAACTCCTTTTTCACTTTGGAGATCACCTGCACGCTGATCAGCGAGTCGCCGCCCAGCTCGAAGAAGTTGTCCTGCGCCCCCACCTGCTCGATGCCCAGCATCGTCTGCCAAGCCTCGGTCAGCTTCGTCTCCAACGGCGTGCGCGGCGCCACGTAGGCGTTGCCCAGCGCGGGACGCGGGTAGAGCTTGCGCGCGGCCGGCTTGGGCGCTTCCGCCGCACCCCCACCACCGCCACCCGTGCCGCCCGCCGGAGCGGAGGCCCTTAGCTGGTTGCGCATGTGGTCGAGGATCGGCTGCAGCGGTCGCGGCGACACGACCACCTGGGCCGAGGACGCAGCCAGGATGCGCGCGAGCGCCTCGATGCCCTCGTCGGGCCGAATCGAGTCCGCCGTCGCGCTGCCCCGCGCCTCCTGCGCGCGGGCCTTCACCGCCGTGATCTTCGCCGGCTTCGACGGCGGCGTGATCGTGAGCACAATCTTACCGATGTGCCGCGCGCCCGCCATCGTCTGGAAAGCCGTCGCCACCTCCGTGATGGGGAACACCTCGTTCGGCAGCGGCTTGAACTGTCCGGCCCGGAAGTAGCCCATGATCTCGTCCAGCATCGCCCGGACATACTCCGGACGCCCCAGCATCAGCGGCCCGAGTTCAATTGCCATGAACGACAGGTTGTTCGCAAACGGGCGCAACCCGAGCTGGCTGTTCTGATAAATGTCACGCGCCCCAATCTCGAGGAAGCGCCCAAACTGGGTCAGCACGCCGAGGCCCTTGGGGATGAACTCACCCGCGAGCGAATTGAGCACCACGTCCACGCCACGGCCACCGGTGGCCTTCATCACCTCGTCGGCAAAGCCTAGCGAGCGGGAATCAAACACATGCTTCACGCCGAGTGACTTCACGTAGTCACGCTTCGCCGGGCTGCCCGCCGTCGCGTAAACTTCGGCGCCCACGCGCTGCGCACACTGGATCGCTGCCAGGCCCACGCCACCCGCGGCCGCATGAATCAGGACGCGCTCGCCCTTGGCCAGACGCCCTTGCACGTGCAGCGCGTAATGCGCCGTCAGGAACACCAACGGGATCGTCGCCGCATCCGCGAAGCCGAGGCCCTCAGCCAGCGGAGCCGCCGCATTCTCCCGCACGGTCACAAAGCCGGCGAAGCACTTCGCGCCCATCACAATCACTCGGTCGCCCGGCGCAAAGCCGCCCACGCCCGGACCCACGCGGACCACCGTGCCGGCGCCCTCGCCGCCGAAGCCCAGCGCCAGTCCGGCGTCGTGCTCCGACGAGAGCATGCCCAAACCGCGCAGCACGTCCTTGAAGTTCAGGCCGGCCGCGTGCATCTGCACCTCGATCTCGCCCGACTCCGGCGCGCGCCGCTCCGCCGCCACCGGCGCCAGCGTATCGAGCTGACCCAGTGCACTCATATTGACCTGGAAGTTCTCCGCTCCGGGCAGGAAAGGGAACAGCTCCCCGTCGCCGCCCGCGCCCGCCGCCGAGGCGACCGTGCGGGCCTCCACCTTCTTCAGCAAATAGTCCTCCATCGCCACCAGCTCACGCCCCTGCTCATCCGCGAGGAAGACTTCGAAATTGGCCGTCGCCCGGCCGCTCAACAGATCGTCGTGCTGCTTGATGTAGCTGCGGACCTTCGGCGTGAGCGGGCCATACACCCGCACCGACCCGTGCGAGAACGGGATGTAAACCCCCGCCGTCTTGAACGGGAAGAAGGCCGTCAGGTCGAGCAGCCCCGGATGCAGCGGGTGATCCGCCAGATCGCCGAGATAGGCATCCGGCAGACGCTGCGCCGCGATGCCCTCACGCTCACCGAGCTTCACCCATTCCGGCGTCATCCAGCGGGGACCGACCTTGAGATGCGCCGCCTGGTTGATCAGCTGGCCCGGCACCACCTTGTCCGGCGCATTGACCACCACATGCTCCGCCGTGCACCGCGCCTCGATCGCCCGCAGGTCGTGCGTGCGAGCCGGCTTTGAGGTGCCCGCCTCGAGGTGCCCGCGCGAATGCTCCAGCCACTCGCCCGTACCCGGGGAGGTCTCGCTCCGAATCGTGAAATCATAGCCCGCGCCCGCCTTGGTCAGCACGACGTGCAGATCGCGCGCCACGCCCGGCTCGACCGAGAAGGACGCGAGGATGAACATCTCCGTGAATTCATAGCTCTCCGCCGCATCATGCTGCGCAAAGGCCGACCGTGCCAGCTCAAGGTAGGCCGTGCCCGGGAGCGTCGCCTTCCCGTAGAGCTGGTGATCCGTGATCATCCACGGGCCCTCGGTCGTGAACGTGCCGGCGTACTGAATCTCCGCCCCCTGCGTCCGCGTGCGCTGGAACAGGGGATGCACCAGCGGCCGCCAGTCCGCCACGGTCTTGGCCTTGGGCCGGGCCACTGTCTCCACCGCCATGCCGACCTCCGCCCACGCATCCCAGTTGATCGAGATCGCCGCCGGACCGCCCGCCAGCGACGTCGCCCGCGCCATCACATCGAGGCATGAATTCGCGCCGCAGTAGTCAACCTGGCCAAAGCCGCCCGTCACCGCCGCGATCGACGAATAGTGCACCGTGAAGTCCGGCGGCGCATCGCGCAGCACGTCCTCCAGCACCAGCGCGCCCTTGATCTTCGCGTCGATCACCGCCGCCGCCGTCTTGAATTCCTTAAGCTGGATCACGCCATCGCCGGCCACGCCCGCCGCGTGCATCACGCCGTCGATCCGCCCGAAACGCGCGCGCGCCTCGGCCACCGCCTTTGCCATCGCGGCACGATCCGCCGTGTCGGCCGTCACCAGCAGGACCTCGCCGCCCAAGCTCTCCAGGCGCTGCACCGTCGCAATGCGCCGGCTGGTGCGGTCTTCCTCGCCGTGCCCACTCACCCAGGCCGCCCACTCCGCCTTCGGCGGCAGCGCCGAGCGATTCGTCAGGACCAGCCGGGCCTTGACCGTGCGCGCCAGCCACTCGGCCACCTTGAGGCCGATGCCGCCGAGGCCGCCCGTGATCAGATAAACGCCGTTCGTCTTCAGCAGCGGCACCGTCGGCGCCGAGGTCAGACGACGGGGCTCGAAGCCCTGCACGTGACGCTTCGCCGCGCGCCAGGCCACCACCGGCTCGCGCGGGATCACCGACAGCTCCGTCATGATCGCCGCCGCCTGCTCCTCCGGCGTGCCGGCGACATCCATCGCCACACTGCCAATAAATTCGTACTCCTGCGCGATGACCTTGGCCGGTCCAATCAGCGTTGCCCGCTCCGGGGCCGTGATCGGCTCGCCCGCCACGCTCTGCAGCCCGGTGGTCACAATGCCCAGTCGAACCGGCGTGGTCAGGTTTTCGTCACCGAGGGCCTGCGCCAGATAAAGCAGGCTGAAGAACCCGCGCGCCTGCGTCTCCGCAAAGCCGTCGAGCGCCGACTTGGTGCCCGCCTCCGCACTCCACGCGTGCACGATCGTGCCCGGAAAGCGGCGCTCCGCCCGCAGAGCCGTCAGCAGCGTCGCGTAGTCATCCTTGCTCGCCGGATCGATCGCGTACACGCCGTCGCCGCGCAGATCAAAGGACGTTGCGCGTTCCACCACCGTCACGGTCTGGCCCGCTGCCTTGATCTTCGCCACCAGCGCCTCGCGCCGCGGACCCGCGTCCGCCAGCACCAGCCAGGGTGACTGACTCGCGACCGCCGCACCGACGGGAAGGTCATGCCAGACCGGCGCGTAGAACCAATCCGCGAGATCCGCCTGACGCGCGAAGGCCACCGGCGCCGCGCCCGCCGCCGTCTTCGGCGCAGGCTGCTTGCGCGCCACCCAGTAGCGGGCGCGTTCAAAGGGATACGTCGGCAGCGCCACGCGCTGGCGGCTCTCACCCGCCGTGAAGCCACGCCAGTCGATCTCCGCCCCCGCCACCCACAGCCGGCCCAGCGCCGTCAGCAGGAAGAGGTCGTCCGCCGTCTTCTCCTGCGGGTGCCGCAGCGAAGTCACCGGCACGCCGTGCGCCGCGAGGTCCGCCTGCTGCTTGGTCAGCGTGCTCAGCGTCCGGCCGGGACCGACTTCGAGGCCGATCCGCTCACCGTCCTTGAGGAGCAACGCCACGCCGTCCGCAAAGCGCACGGCCTGACGCAGGTGCTGCGCCCAATACGCCGGGTCGGTCGCCTGTGCAGCCGTGACCCACGTGCCCGTGACATTCGAAATGTACGCCTTGGTCGGCGCGTTCCGCTTCACCTTGGCCACCAGCGCGGTGAACTCGGGCAGGATCGGATCCATCATCCGCGAGTGAAAGGCATGCGAGGTCTGCAACCGCCGCGCGTCCACGCCACGGGACTTCAACGTCGCCTCCAGTGCATCGACCGCCGCATGCGGTCCCGCGGCCACACACATCGCGGGCGCATTCACCGCCGCGAGTGACAACTCGGCGCCGAGCATCGGCGTCAGCTCCGCCTCGGTCAGCGGCACCGCCAGCATGGAGCCTGGCGCCACGCCCTGCATCAATCGGCCACGCGCCGCGACCAGCGCGAGCGCATCGTCGAGCGAGAAGACCCCGGCCAGCGTCGCGGCGACATACTCGCCGATGCTGTGGCCAATCATTGCGTCCGGCTGCACGCCCCAGCTCTGCCAAAGTTTTGCCACCGCGTACTCCAGCGCGAACAACGCCGGCTGCGTGAGCGCCGTCTGCTTGAGTTGCTCCTCCGCCGCCGCAAGGCCGCCCTCCGCCGGGTACAGCACCGTGCGCAGGTCCAGCCCGCCCAGATGCGCCTTCAGCGCTTCGGCGCAGCGATCAAGCTCCCCCCGAAACACCGGCTCGCTCGCGTAAAGCCCGCGGCCCATGTCGGCGTACTGGGCGCCCTGGCCCGTGAAAAGAAACGCGACCGGACGCTTGCCCGCCGCCGCCCCACTCTGCGCCTGCATCGGCTTCTTGCCCTCGAGCGCCGCGACGATCTCCGCCGCGTCCCGCCCGACCGCGATCCGGCGGTGCGTGAAGCTCTTGCGCCCATGCTGCAGCGTGAAGGCCACGTCCGCGAGATTGGCGTCCGGGTTCTGGTTCAGAAAAGTCACCAACTGGTCCGTCGCCGCCTCCAGCCCTTTCTCCGATCGTGCGGAGAGCACAATCACCTGAGCCGCGCGCGAGGCGCCCGAGGCCGGTCGCACCGGTGGCTCCTCGACGATGGCGTGCGCATTCGTTCCGCCGACGCCCAGCGAGCAAACGAGCGCGCGACGGGGTTCGCCGCCCTTGCGGTCCCACGTCTGCAGCTTCGTGTTCACCGCAAACGGGCTCGCGGCGAAGTCGATCTTGGGATTCGGGTTCTTGAAGTGAAGCACCGGCGGGATCAGCCCCTCCTTCACCGTCATCGCTGCCTTCATCAGACCCGCGACCCCGGCCGCCCGGTCCAGATGGCCGAAATTCGTCTTGGCCGAGCCGAGCGTGCAGAACTGCCGCCGCGTGGCCCCCGTGGCCTCGAAGGCCCGCGTGAGCGCGTGAACCTCGATCGGGTCGCCCACCAGCGTCGCCGTGCCGTGCGCCTCGACGTAGCCAATCGTCTCCGGGTGCACGCCCGAGCGCTCGATCACCTGCGTGATCGACTCCACCTGGCCCTGCACGCTGGGCGCGGTGTAGCCGGCCTTGATCGCGCCATCGTTGTTGATCGACGATGCGCGGATCACCGCATGGATCGTGTCCCCGTCCGCCACCGCGCGGTCGAGCCGCTTGAGGACGACGAGCCCCACGCCATTGCCGAAGACCGTTCCGCTGGCGTCCGCGTCAAAGGTGCGGCAATGTCCGTCGCGCGACTTGATGCCGCCCTCCTCGTAGTAGTAACCGGACACCTGGTCGTTGTTGATCGAGACGCCCCCGGCCAGCACCATCTCGCTGTCCCCGCTGAGAATGCTCTGACACCCCAGGTGCACCGCCACCAGCGAGGTGGAGCAGTAGGTCTGCACCGTGACACTCGGGCCCTTCAGGTTCAGCTTGTAGGAAACGATGGTCGCGAGCGCGTCGCGGTCGTTGAAGAGCGTGAGCGCGGAAATGGAGTTCTGTCCGGTGGTCAGCTCGTCGATCTGCGGAAAAAGATTCGCGACAAAGTAATTGCTGAGATTCGCGCCCATGAACACGCCGACGCGGCCGTCGACGCGCTCGGGGTCATAGCCCGCGTTCTCCATCGCCTGCCACGCGCATTCGAGCATGACGCGCACCTGCGGGTCGATGACCTCGGCCTCGCGCGGCGTGAAGCCGAAGAAAGCCGGATCGAACTGCGACACATCGCCCATGTGCGGGTTCGAGTTGACGAAATTCGGATCCGCGAGCGTCTCCGGCCCAAAGCCCGCCGCCATCAGCTCCTCTTTCGAGAAAAAGGTGATCGATTCCACCCCATTGCGCAGGTTCTGCCAGAACTCGGCAAGCGTCGTGGCCCCCGGGAACCGCAGCTGCAGGCCGACGATGGCAATGGCCTTGGAGGGATCGAGCGGAGCAGAAGGGACGTCGGGCATGGAAAGAGGCTAGGATTACGCCAAGGAGCCGCTCCCGGATAAAGCCAAAACCCTTCAAATCAGAAGTTAACCCCAGATTCACGATCGCGAGGCCGCGACGATTCCGCTCGCTCTTTTCGGCCGGCCCCAATCGGCGGCTCCTTCCCCTCGAGTCGGCTCACTTGACCCCGAAAGCCGCCAGAAAGCCGCTGACCCGCGGCGACACTGCGGCCGGCCAGGACAGGACCAGCTCCATCTCCTTGCGGCGCGGACTGAAGGGCACCATCACGGCGCCGGCCGGCAGGGAGTCACGCAGGGACGAGGGATACGGACAGACCCCAAACCCGGCCGACACCATCCAGACCAGTGTCGACAGGTCATCCGCCGCATAGTCCACCACCGGCTGGGCATTGTGACGGGAACAATGCTGAAGAAAGAGCTGCCCGTAATGAGCGTTGCGCGCCGGGTTGATCAGCAGGGTCCGCACGCCATCCAGCAACTTCCAGGAGATGGAACGCCGCCGCGCCCAGGCATGCGTCGCCGGCACCGCCAGCATGAGTTCGTGACGCTCGATGAGCGCCTCCCGGAGGGAGGGCACGGACCGGAACGGTCGCGTGATGGCCACGTCCAATTCATGTTTCAGCAGCAGCCCATGCAGAGCCGCGGCTCCTTCCTGCCGGATGTGCAGGCCCACGTCCGGGTGCGCCGCTCGAAATCCCTGCAGGCGCTCCGCCAGGGCCCGATTGAACGCCGGAGGGATGATCCCGATCCGCAACTCCTCCTTGCGGCCCTGCGCAATCGCCCGACCCGAGTCGCTCGCACGCCGCGCCGCGGCCAGCGCCTCCCGCGCGCGCGGCAGAAAGGCCAGTCCCGCCTGCGTCAGGCGCACCCCGCGGGACGAACGATCAAAAAGCCGAATCCCCAGCTCGTTCTCCAAGGTTCGGATCTGCGCGCTGAGCGGCGGCTGCGCCAGATGCAGCTGCCGGGCGGCCTCCGAGAAACTCAGCACGTCGGCGACCGTGGTGAAGTAACGCAGGTGACGAAGCTCCATCCCGCCATACAGGCCACGTATGGCAGTGGAAGCAAAGTTGTATTACCCGAAAACCGTCCGCGCCGCTATAGTCAGGCATGGAAAAAACCACCCCGACCAAGCACGTCCTGATGATCGTGGCCAACCCCGCGGTCTCCCCTGTCACCGGCTGGCCGGTCGGCTTCTGGGCCGCCGAATTGACCCACCCCTGGCTGGAATTCGTCAAGGCCGGCTACCGGGTCAGTCTCGCCAGCCCCGCCGGCGGCCGGGTTCAGGTCGACAGCTTCAGCGATCCGCGCGATCCCAAGGGCTACGCCGGCACGGACATTGTTAGCCTGGGCGTCCTCTCCCACCCGCACATGGCGGCGATGCTGGAGAACACCACCCCGCTGAAAGACGTCCCGCCAGGCGACTTCGATGCCGTCTTCGTCTGTGGCGGCCAGTCGCCCATGGTCACGTTCATCGACAACGCCGAGCTCCATCGCTTCCTCGCCGTGGCCTACGAGGCCGGCAAGGTGCTTGCCCTCGTCTGCCACGGGACCTGCGCGCTCCTGCGCGTCCGCACCAGCGACGGCCAGCTCCTCGTCGAGGGCAAGACGTGGACCGGCTTCGCGAACAGCGAGGAACGCTATGTCGAGGCGGCGGTGGGTGCCAAGGTCCAGCCCTTCTGGATCGAGACCGAGGCCCGCAAGATCAGCGGCACCAATTTCATCACGCACAACGCCCTCGAGGAATTTGCGGTCCGCGATGGTCGCCTGATCACCGGACAGCAGCAGCACTCGGGCGGCGCGGCCGCCCGGCTCGTGATCGAGGCTCTCGGGAAGTAACGATTCGCTGGCTCGCCCCGCCCCTCATCTCCACGCTCGCCTCATGGATTCTCCCCTCACCATCGCCATCATCGGCGCCGGGAATGTCGGCGGCGCACTCGGTCGCAGTCTCGTCCGGACCGGCCACCGCGTGGTATTCGGCGTGCGCGACCCGCTGGCCGCCAAAACCGCCGCCTTGCTCGCCGACTGCGGCCCGCTTGCCTCCGCCGACTCCGTGGTCAACGCGGTGCGCCAGGGCACGGTGGTCATTCTGGCCACCCCCTGGCCGGCCACCGAAGAGATCCTGCGGACCGCCGGCGACTTCACCGGGAAGGTCCTGATCGACTGCACCAATCCGCTCAAGGTGACCCCGGGCGTCGGACTCGAACTCGCCCTCGGCTTCAGCGATTCCGGCGGCGAGTGCGTTGCGCGCTGGTCCGGTTGCAACCGCGTCGTGAAAGCCTTCAACACCTACGGCTGGGAGAACTTCGCCGACGCCCGCTACCCCAACGCGGCCGGACTCCTCCCGCTCATGTTTCTCGCCGGCGACGACGAATCCGCCAAGGCAACTGTGGCCGGACTGGCTCAGGCCATCGGTTTCGAGCCCTTCGATGCCGGCAGCTTGCGCCGCGCCCGCGAATTGGAGCCGCTGGCTATGCTCTGGATCCGTGCAGCCCTGGCGGGCAATCGCAGTCCCCACTTCACCTGGGCCCGACTGAGCCGGTGATTCCCATCCGAGGGGACCGGATCGCAAAGTCGGTGAAGCAATCCAAACGGCGTCGAGACGTTGAGTCGCTAGATCCGACCTAGGTCGGGTTAGTTCGGTCTTCTGCTCCCCACCGATTTACCACCAGGAATACTCGGCTTGCGCGGATCCGCGATTCGAGTAGTTTACCCCCATGAGCAAGGTTCAGGAAATC
Source organism: uncultured Opitutus sp. (assembly GCA_964476965.1). GTDB lineage: Bacteria > Verrucomicrobiota > Verrucomicrobiia > Opitutales > Opitutaceae > CAMAXB01. Next base: position 21,407 of record CAYZCV010000020.1, read on the forward strand.
GAGCGCGCAATCGAAACGCTGTCCGAAAAGGAAGTCGCTGAAATTCGCGCGTGGCTGTGGGATCGCGACATCCAAAGGGACGCGACGACCGGAGCCTTGGACGCCGTGGCGGAGGACGCTTTGCGGGAGCATCGGGCAGGTAAGTCGCGGAACCTGTGAATCACTTTGCCTCCTCCCGGTTCTGGTCGTGCTACGACCAACTCCCGGCCGAGGTCCGTGTCCAGGCCGACAAGCAGTTCGCCCTGCTCAAGCAGAACGCGTCACACCCATCGCTCCATTTCAAGAAAACCGGCCGGTATTGGTCTGCGCGGGTAAACCTGAGCGTTCGCGCATTGGCGGTCGTGGATGGACAGGATCTCGTCTGGTTCTGGATCGGGGACCATCGCGAGTACGAGCGTCTCCTCAAGCGACTCTAGACGCCTTCCTTCGAGGGAATGTCTGCCGTACCCTGTGAACGGTTCCCTGCAGGAACCTCCTGCCCGCCTCCGTTCCCTCCTGTTCAAACTTCCGGATCCGAATCCGGATCGAATCCGTGTCATCCGTGCAATCCGTGGTTAAAAACTCCGCGGATCGACTCCCCTACCGCGCACTCGCCGTCTTCAGCGCCGCCACCACCGGCCCGAGCGCTCGCACCGTCGGTGCATCGTAGAAGGTCGTCACCGGCAGGGCCAGCGACCACTCGGTCTTGATCCGCGCGATCGCCTGCATCGCCGTCAACGAATCGCCGCCGAGTTCGAAAAAGTTATCGTTCGCCCCCACCCGATCGATCCCGAGGATCGTCTGCCACTGCGCCGCCAGCACCTGCTCAAGGCCCGCCGCCGGCGCCGCGAATTCCGTCGCCAGCGCCGGACGCGGGTAGCGCATCGCCGTCGCTTCCGTCGCCGCCGTGCCTTCCGGCTTCACGAGCGCCGCAAAACGCCGCGGCAACGCCGCCGTCGACACCGCCACACCCGGCCAGGGCGAACCGAGCACGCGCGCGAGCGCCGAAGCGCCCTCCGCCGGCGTGATGGCCAGCTCCGTCGTCGCCGACTCCTGCCGGCCCATGCCGACTCCACTCCACAAATCCCAATTGGCCGACACCGCCTTCACGCCCCGCGCCGCCAGCACGCGCGCCTGCGCATCGAGAAACGCATTCGCCGCCACGTAATCGCTCTGACCCGCGCTGCCCGCCCAGACCGCGAGCGACGAGCAGTAGAGCACAAAATCCACCTGGCGCCCGCCCCCACCCACCGCGGCCGCGATCTCCGCCGCTCCGCGCAGCTTCGGCGCAAACACCGCCGTCGCCTCCGCACGCGTCTTGCGCGCCGCGATCGTCTTTCCGGGCACACCCGCTGCGTGGATGACGCCTTGCACCGCGCCCCACTTGGCCTCCGCCGCAGCGAACATCGCGCCGACTCCCGCCGCCGTGCCGACATCCGCCGACACCGCCAGTACCTCAGCCCCGAGGGCTTCCAACCGGGCGATCTCCGCCTCGCGTCCCATGCCCCCGCGGCGACCCACCAGCACCAGCCGCGCCTTCACGCGCCGCGCCAGCATCTCCGCCGCCACCAGCCCAATGCCGCCAAATCCACCGGTGATCACGTACACCCCGTGTTCGCGCAGCGGCAGGCCGCCGTCCGCGTCCGGGAGGGCCAGACGCTCGAACTGCGGCACCCAGCGCATCCCACCCCGCCAGGCCGTCAGACGCTCGCCATCGCCTAGCGTTGCCTCCGCGAGCAGGGCCGCGCCGGCATCGTCGCCACCCGCGAGGTCCACCTGACGCGCGTCCACAAACGGCAACTCCCGCGGTAACACCTGCGCCAGCCCCGCCGCCAGCGCGCCCGTCGTCGTCAAAGCCTCATCACCGCGCACCCGGTGCACCCGCTCGGTCGCGATCAGCAAACGAACGGGCTCCATCTCTCCCGCCGAAACCAGCGCCGGCGCCAAGGCCAGCAGTTCCATGAACACGGTCTCCGCTTCCGCCGTCGTCGTCGTCGACAAGAGGTCCCCTGCGTAAATGCCCTTCAGCCGCCGTCCGTCCACGCGCGCTGTGGCGAGCAACGATTCCCAATCGGCGCTCGGTGCGCGCTCAATCACCGCCACGCCGCGTGCCCTCAGCGCGTCCGCAAAGCTCCGTCCCGTGACATCCGCCGTCGTCACGATCCACGCCGTCCCGGCCGCGAGACTTTCGCCCGTCGCCGACGGCAGAGTCGCCGACTGACGCCAGAGCGGCGCATAGAACCAATGGTCGATCGTCTCGCGTCCGACCGCATCATCCACCGCCCGCTTCGGCGGCACCGGGTCGATCCAGAATCGCTGGCGCTCAAACGGGTACGTCGGCAGCAGGGTCTTCCGGCGGCCAGGTCCTCCGAGCACGCGCCAATCGAGCGCCACGCCCGCCGTCCAAAGTCGTCCAACCGTCCCCAACAGCGTCGCCCCCTCGGGTTTGCGCTCACGCGCATCCGGCAGCGAGGCCCACGCCACGCGCGCATCGCCGGCGTCCAGATTCGGCCGCAACAGCCCGGCCAGGACCCGCCCCGGTCCCACCTCGACGAAGAGCCGGTTCGGCTCCTTCGCCAACTCCCGCAGGCCATCGCCAAAGTAAACCGTTCGCCGGCATTGCTGCGCCCAGTACTCCGGCGACGTCGCCTCCGCCGGGGTGATCCAGCGTCCCGTCCCATTCGAAAGGAAGGGAATCGTCGGCGCACGCAGCGTCATCGTGCGCAGCTCGGCCAGCAGCGGGGCCACCACCGGCTCCATGAGATGGGATTGAAACGCATGCGTCGCCGGCAGACGTCGCGCCGGCACGCCCTCGCTCCGCAGCGCATCTTCGAGCACCGCCACCGGACCCGGCGCTCCGGCCACCACACAGGCCGTCGGTCCGTTCACAATCGCTAGCGACAACTCCGCGTTCAGCCGGCGCTTCAGCTCCGTCGGAGCCATGGTCACCGCCAACAAGGCCCCCTCGGGCAGCGCCTGCATCAGCCGACCGCGCGCCGCCACCAGCCGCACCGCGTCCTCAAGCGAGAACACGCCCGCCACACAGGCCGCCGTGACTTCACCCAAGCTATGCCCCAGCAGTGCCGCTGGCTTGAGGCCCCACGAAATCCACAGCCGCGCCAGCGCGTACTCGACCGCAAACAGCGCCGGCTGCGCGACGTCCGTGCGGTTCAGCTTCGCCTCCGCGGCGGCCGTGACGCCCTCCGTCGGATGCACCACCGCCTTCAGGTCCTCGCCCGTGGCCTGACGAAAGAGCTCTGCACAGCGATCAAACTCCCGGCGAAAAACCGGCTCGGAGGCATACAACTCACGCCCCATACCGACGCTCTGCGCACCCTGCCCGGGAAACAGAAAGGCCACCTCGCGCGTTCCCGCCCGCACCACGCCGGTCGTCACCCGCGCCGCATCCAAGGTCGTCAACGCCGCGCGCGCCTCTTCGGTTGTGCCCGCCACCACCACGCGCCGGTGCTCGAAATGTCGCCGCCCGATCTGCAGCGTCAGCGCCACATCGCCCAGCCGAGGCGCCTCCGGCCGCGCCAGATGCTCCGCCAGCCGCTGCGTCGCCGCCTCCAGCGCCGCCAGACTCCGCGCCGAAAGGGTCAGGACCTGCAGTCCTGACGATTTCAGATCTGAGCTTTCAAATCTCAAATGAGCAGGCGCCGCCTGCTCCGGCGCTTCCTCCAGCACGACATGGGCATTCGTCCCGCCCACGCCAAAGGCACTCACGCCCGCCCGCCGCGGTCGTCCCGCCACCGCCGGCCAGGGCGTCAGTGTCGCATTCACGCGGAACGGACTTCCCGCAAAATCGATCTTCGGGTTCGGCGACGTGAAATGCAGGCTCGCCGGCAACTCGGCCTGCTGGAGCGCGAGCACGGTCTTGATCAGACCCGTCACCCCCGCCGCCACATCGAGGTGGCCGACATTCCCCTTCACCGACCCGAGCGCGCAAAATCCCTTCCGCTCCGTCGTCTCACGAAAGGCCTGCGTCAGTGCCGCCACCTCGATCGGATCGCCCAGCGGCGTGGCCGTGCCATGCGCTTCGACATACCCGATGTCGTCCGCCGTTAATCCCGCATTGGCCAGGGCCTCACCGATTACCTCGGCCTGGCCGCTCACCGAGGGCGCGGTGAAGCCGGCCTTGACCGCCCCGTCATTGTTCAGCGCCGACCCTTTCACCACCGCCAGGATCGGATCGCCGTCGCGCAGCGCATCCGCCAACCGCCGCAGCACCACCAGGCCGGCGCCATTGCCAAAAATCGTACCCTGCGCCCGCGCATCGAACGGACGACAGTGTCCGTCCGGCGACATCACGCCTTCCTCCGAATAGGTGTAACCGCGGTCCTGCGGCAGCCCAATGAACACTCCGCCCGCGAGCGCCGCATCACACTCGAAATTCAGCAGGCTCTGCGCCGCCGTGTGCACCGCCACGAGCGAACTCGAACACGCCGTCTGCACCGACATCGCCGGTCCGCGCAGGTTGAGCTTGTAGCTGATGCGCGTCGCCACGAAGTCCTGCAGATTCCCCAACGCCGCCGTCGCCGCCCCGTCGCCCTCAGCCCGCGGATGGCCCTGAAGATTATTGAACAGGTAGGTGCTCATCGCCGCCGCCGCAAAGACGCCGATCAGCCCGTCGAAATCATCGGGTGACAATCCCGCCCGCTCCAGCGCCTCCTGCGCCACCTCCAGCAGCACGCGGTGCTGCGGGTCCATCAACTCAGCCTCACGCGGCGGCACGCCAAAGAAGCTCGCATCAAAAAGTTCAACGCCCTCCAACTGCGGCCGCGCCCGGACATACTGCGGCCGTCCGCTCTCCGCCACGCTGACACCCGCCGCGTGCAATTCGTCATCCGTGAAGACGTGAATCGACTCCACGCCCGCCCGCAGGTTTTCCCAGAAGGCCTCGATCGTCGCCGCGCCCGGAAAGCGTCCGGCCACCGCGGTGATCGCGAGCGCCTGGGCATCGGTCTTGGTCGTCGCCCCACTCATGCGCCCCCTCCGCCATGACGTTCCCGGCGCAACGCCCCGCGCCGCACTCGGGCCGAAGCCTCCGGTCCGGCTTCCGGCGCAACGATCGATTCCGGCGCAATCCGCGCGGCCAGCGCCGCAACCGTCGGCTGATCGAGGAACGCCGCCACGGGCAGCGTCATCCCCAGGCGTTGATTGATCAGGGCCACGACCTGCACGGCCGAAACCGAATCACCACCCGCCTCAAAGAAATTCTGCTCCAGCGCGGCCGGCGCGACCCCGATCGTCTCCAGCCAGATCGCCACCAACGCCCGCTCCGCCTCCGCGCGACTGATCGCCACGGGCGCCGGCGCAGCCGGAGCCACCGCCTTCGCCGTCGCCACAGGCGCAGGCCCGACCACCCGGGCTTCCGCCCCGCCGCGGTGCACCGCCTGACGCAACCACGAGCGCAGATCCGTCAATGCCACCACCCACGCGCCGGTTTCACCGCGCGCGATCAACCGGCGCAGCACCTCCGCGCCTTCCGCCGGGCCAATCGCCGCCCCGCCCGCGTCCGCCCGGAGATCGCCGCCCCAGGCCACCCCGATCCAGCCGGTGCCATCCGTCCGCGCCGAGGATTGCTCCACGCAGGCATCGAGCGTCGCGTTGGCCGCCGCGTAGGCTCCGAGCCGCACGCCGCCCAGCACCGCCGACAACGAGGAGATCGCGATGCGAAAATCCAGCTTCCGCCCCGCCAGCGCCGCGTCCAACGCCCGCCAGCCGTCGACCTTGGGCCGCAGATGGGCCGCGCGGTCCGTGCCGTCCATCTCCGCCACGGGACGCAGGGTTCGCCCGTCCGTGAGTCCCGCCGCATGGATCACTCCGTGCACCGGACCCCAGCGCGTCTCCGCCGTCGCAATCGCCGCCCGCAGCGCCGCCTCATCGGCCACGTCCGCCGCAATTGTGAGGACTTCCGCACCCGCCAACTCCAGCGCACGAACCTGCTCCTCCACCCCGGCCGCACCGCGGCGGCCGATCAGCACCAGACGCGCCCGCTGGTTCCGCGCCAGCTCGCCCGCCAGCGCCAGCCCGAGCCGGCCGAATCCACCCGTGATCACATAAACACCCCGGTCGCGCCAGCCACCGGCCGCCTCGACCGGCAACGCATCCCAGCCGCGCACCCAGCGGCGACCGGACCGCCGCGCCGCAATCGTTCCATCCACCGGCGCGCCCAGCTCAGCCCGAGCCGCCTCCTCCCGCGCTGAACCCGCCAGCCCACCGGCATCCAGCAAACGAAAGCGCAGCCCCGGTCGTTCCTGTGCGAGCACCAGACCGAGGCCAATCAGGCCCGCCAGCTCCGGGGTCGTCACATCCGCACCTTCCACCGCGAGCACACCATCCACCAGCGCCACGATCTCGCGGACGCCTGTGACCTGCGCCTGACGACCCAGCGCGGCAAAGGCCTCCGCCCCGTCGCAGCTTTGAAAATCCATAACCACGCGTTCCGCCGCCACCGGCGCCTCGCCCCGGCGCCAGACCGCCGCCCCCGCCCCGCCGTCGCCCCGCGCCTCGGCCCGTCGCCACGCCGCGCGATAAAGCCAGCTCGCCGGATCCGCCACCGCTGCCGCCTTCACGGATGAGACCGTCACGTTCGGAACCACCGCAGACGACGCTCCGGCCGATGGTGCCTCGATCCAGTAACGGGTCCGCTCAAATCCATACGTGGGCAGCCGCACCGTCCGCCCTTCTGTCATGAACGCTTCAGGCCACGCGCTATCCCCATTTTGACTCCACGCCGCAACCTCTGCCGGCAAGTCCGCCGCATCGCCACCCGACCGAAGCAACGCAACCGCCTCGCTCACCGTCGCTGCACGAATCACCCGCCGCCGCGCAAAACCGCGCCGCCCGCGCTGCAGCGTCCGCGCGACATCCGCCAGGTTCACCGTCGGATTCGCCTCCAGCCAATCCGCCAGCCGCGCCCCCGCCCGCGCCAGCCCGGCATCGCTCCGCGCCGACAACGGCAGCAGGGCAGCCGTCGATTTGAAATTTGAAATTTCAGATTTGAGATGAGCAGGCCCCGCCTGCTGAGGTGCTTCTTCCAGCACGACGTGGGCATTCGTCCCGCCGATGCCGAAGGAACTCACCGCCGCCCGCCGCGGACCCGGAATCGCCGGCCAGGGAATCGTGGCCGCATTGACGAAGAACGGGCTCTCCGCGAGGCGCAGCTCCGGGTTCGGCGTCGTGAAGTGCAGCGTGGGCGGCACCTGGCCATGCGCGACGGCCAGCGCCGCCTTGATCAGACCCGCTACCCCCGCGGCCGCATCGAGATGGCCGAGATTCGACTTCACCGCGCCCAACGCACAGTAGCCGCGCTGCTCCGTCTGCGCCCGAAAGACCTGCGTCAGCGCCGCCACCTCGATCGGATCACCCAGCGGCGTGCCCGTGCCATGCGCCTCGACATAGCCGATCGTCGATGGCTCCACCTGCGCCGCCGCCTGCGCCAGCGAGATCACGGCGGCCTGACCGTCCACTCCCGGCGCGGTGAACCCGACCTTGGCCGCGCCGTCATTGTTCGTCGCCGCTCCACGAATCACGGCCAAAATCGCATCGCCGTTCCGCTGCGCGTCTTCGAGGCGCCGCAGCGCCACCACGCCACACCCGCTCGCCGGCACCGTTCCTCGAGCCGCGGCATCGAACGGACGACAGTGCCCGTCCGGCGAGGCGACTCCGCCGTCGACGTAAACATAGCCCGCCCGATGCGGGGTCTTGACCGAAACGCCTCCCGCCAGCGCGAGATCGCACTGGTAGGCTTGCAGGCTCTGACACGCCAGCTGCACCGCCACGAGTGAGGTGCTGCAGGTGCTTTGAACCGTCACCGCCGGTCCGCGCAGATCGAGCAGATACGCCAGCCGCTGCGTGAGCGCATCCTTGTCGCTCGCGATCGCGACCGAGAACCCGCCGACCGCCGCCATCACGCCGGGATTCGGCAGCAGGTTCTGCAGCAGGTACGCATTCAGCCCCGCGCCAGCAAACACGCCAATGCTGCCGGCAAAACGGGCCGGATCGACCCCCGCCGATTCGAGCGCCGTCCACGCCGTCTCAAAAAACACGCGGTGCTGCGGATCAAGCACCTCCGCCTCGCGGGCGTTCAGTCCAAAAAAGCCCGCGTCAAAAGAATCGTGATCGCCGATCGCGCCCACCGCCTTGACCAGCCGGGGATCCGCGAGGTCCGCCTCGCTCCGTCCCGCCGCCCGCAGCACGTCGTCCGACAGGCGCGTGATCCCCTCGCGGCCCGCGCAGAGATTGGCCCAGAAGGCCTCCACATCATCTGAACCGGGGAATCGCCCCGCCACACCCACGATCGCAATCGCATCCGGCGGGAGTTCACTGAAATCACTCGTGCTCACGCGCCGCCTCCCGCACCCGGTCGCCGCCGGGCCTGCGCCTCACGTTGACGCGCGGCCCGCTCCGCCGGACTCAGCCCCGCCGCCACCGGCGCCGCCGCGGCGGGCGTGCCCCCGAGATGCGCCGCCAAGGTCCGCACCGTCGGGTGGGCAAAGAGGTCCGTGATCGCCACGGGCCGGCCCAACGCGGTCTGGAGTGAACTTTGCACAGTCACCAGTCGGAGCGAGTGGCCGCCCAAGTCGAAGAAATTGTCGGTCACCCCGACCTGCTCCCGCGCCAACACCTTGCGCCAGATTCCCGCAATCGTCTCTTCCAACGGGGTCGCGGGCGCCACGCCTCGCCCGGCGTCCTGCCCTCCGTCGGGATCCGGCAGCGCCCGCCGGTCGATCTTGCCGTTCGGCATCAGCGGCAGCGCCGCCTGCAGCACCCAGGTCGCCGGCACCATCGCCGTCGTCAGATGCCGCCGGACGCCTTCGCGCAAGGTCTCGATCGAAAGCACCGCCCCCGCCGCCGGCACCACATACGCAACCATTGAGGGCTCGCCCTGCACCGCCCGCAGATCAACCACCGCCGCGGCCACCCCGGGCTGGGCCGTCAGCACCGCCTCGATCTCGCCCAACTCAATGCGTTGCCCGCGCAGCTTCACCTGCGCATCGATGCGACCGAGGTAGTGCAGTTGCCCTGCCTCGTCCCGCCACACCCGATCGCCCGTGCGGTACAACCGCGCTCCGGGTCGACCGGAAAACGGATCCGGCAAAAAGCGCTCCGCCGTCAGCTCAGGCCGCCCCAAATACCCGCGCGCCAATCCGGCTCCGGCCACGCACAACTCGCCCGGCGCTCCGAGCGGGACCGGCCGGCCCGCCTCATCAAGCACGTAAGCCGCCGTCCCCGTCACCGGCAGTCCGATCGGCGCAACCGTGTCGCCTGCAGCGAGCACCGCCCACGTCGAGACCACCGCATTCTCCGTCGGCCCATACGCATTGACGAAGCGACGCCCCGGCGCCCAGCGCGCGATCGACTCCGGCCGGCAGGCCTCGCCCCCCGTGATCAATACGCGCAGATCAGGATAACTATGCTCCGGCAACATCGCCGCCGCACTGGGCGGCAGCAGCACGCACGTCACGCGTTCCTCGCGCAGCACCGCCGCCAGCGGCGGTCCGGGCAGCAGGGCCTCCCGCGGCGCCAGCACCAACTGCGCTCCGCCCGCCAGCGCCAGACTCAGCTCCCACACCGACGCATCAAAGCTCGCCGCCGCAAACTGCAGCACCCGGTCGCCCGGCCCCATCCCGCACGCCGCGAGTTGAAACTCGGCCAACGCCCCCCACGCCGCCCGCGAGACCATCACACCCTTTGGTCGCCCCGTGGATCCGGAGGTGTAAATCACGTAAGCCAGATTATCCGGCCCGCCCGGACGCGGCCCCGCCGCCTCCACCGTCGCGGCCGACTCCACCAGATCTTCCCACACCAGCAGACGCACCGCGCTGCCCGCGAAGCGCGCCGCATGCGCCCGATGCACCAGCAGCAGCACCGCGCGGCTGTCCGCCAACATGAAATCCAGCCGGGCCTGTGGATACGCCGAATCCAGCGGCAGGTACGCCGCCCCGCTGCGCAGCACCGCCAGCATCGCCGTCGGCAGATCGGCCGAGCGATCCAGGCACAGCGCCACCACGGTCTCGAGCCCAGCCCCGGATTCCTGCAGGCGTCGCGCCACGCGCGCGGCCCGCGCCGCGAGTTCGCCATAACTCAGGTCAGCCCCGGCAAAGCGCAACGCCGGCAACTCGGGCCGCGCCTCCGCCAGCCGCTCGAAACGCTCCGTCCAATCCGTCGGCGCCACCGGGACCGGCGCCGCGGTCAGACCCGCCCGCTCCGCCGCCGTCGTCAGTCCGACCGCGCCGAGGGCGCCGTCCGCACCCGCCATGAGCGCCTCCACCGCGACCCGATAACGGGCGGCCAGGTACGCCACCGCTGCTGCCCCCATCCGTCGTCCGTCGCCCAGAAAGCGCACAGTCAACTCACGCCCCGGCGCCGCGACCACCGTCAGCGGGTAATGGGTCCGCTCATACGCTTCCACCTCCGTCACCCGCAGGCCCGCGGGCAATCCGCCCACCGCCTCGCCCAGCGGATAGTTTTCAAAAACGAAAAGCGTCTCGAACAAGGATCGCCCGCGCCCGACCTCACTCCAGCCCTGGACGTCCACCAGCGGCGTGTGCTCGTGCGCCCGCGCCGCCGCCGCCCGCTCCTGCAACTCCGCCAGCCACGCCACCACCGGCTGCGCCTCCGGCAGCCGCACACGCACCGGCAGCGTGTTGATGAAAAGCCCGATCATCGCCTCGGCCCCGGGCAGCTCCGCCGGACGCCCCGCCACCGTTGACCCATACAACACATCGCCGCCCCCGCCCATGCGCGCCAGCACCAGCGCCCAAGCTGCCTGACACAGGGTGTTGAGCGTCAGCGCCCGGCTCCGACACCATTGCTGCACGCGCACCGTATCGTCGGCCGAGAACACAGTCCGCGCCTCGACCGCACCCGGGGTCGCTTCCGCGGCCGCGACACTCGCGTCGACCGCCCGCGGCTGCACCGCAAAGGCCTCCGGCAGCGCCGTGGGTTCCGTGAACCCCGCCAGTTCCCGCCGCCAAAAATTCTCCGCCGCCCGCGGATCACGCTTCCGCAGCCAGAGCACAAAGGCCTTGTACGCCGGCCCCGCCGTCATCGTCGGCACGCGCCCACCGACAATCGCCGCATAAGCCTCCGCCACGTCACGGAAGATCGCGGGCAGACACCACCCATCAAGAATGAGGTGACTATGCGACCACACCGCCTGCCACGACCCGCCGCCCAGCGCCATCACGGTGACGCGCATCAGCGGCGCCCGCGTCAGGTCAAAGCCGCGCGCCCGGTCGCTCGCCAGCCACGCGGCCAGCTCCGCCGCCTGTTCGCTCTCCGACCGCGCACTCCAATCCAGGCGCTCCACCGGCAGCGTCACCGAGCGCAGCACAATCTGCATCGGACGCGCGAGTCCCTCCCATTGAAATCCGCTGCGCAGCGCCGGATGCCGGTCCACCACGCCCTGCCACGCGCGCGCAAACGCGTCCACGTCCAGCCCGCCTTCAATCCGGAACCGCGTCTGCTCCACATACGCCCCGCCCGCCGGATCGCTCAGGTGGTGAAACACCATGCCCTGCTGCAACGGCGTGAGCTCGTACAGGTCCTCGATATTGGCGCGGGCGTTCGTGGACATGGCGGTCGTCACTCTAGGCGATCAAGTAGCTTGTCAAGGTCGGCCTGGCTGACCTCCGCGTCCGGAAAATCCGACGGCGTCAGCCCACCCGTCCCACCGTCCACGCAATGCGCGATCAGACTCAAGAGCTCCGCACGAAACGCCTCGGCCTGCCGCCGGATCGTCGCCGCATCATGATGCGCCGGACTGTAGTGCCACGCGCAGCGAAGCTCACCCTCCGCCACCGCCGCGTTGATCTCCAGCAGGAAGGTCCGCGGATTCGACGGGCCATGGTCCGCCCCGCGGTCTTCTCCCGCCGCCGCAAACCCGCCAATCCCGCCCGCCGTGCCGCCGGCATCCAGCTGTCCGAGGTAGTTGAAGCACACGTCCGGCTCGCCCCGGGCCGACAGCTGCGCACGCGTGCCCTCGTCCCCGAGGTAACGCAACAGGCCGTAACCGAGGCCGCGCCGCGGCACCGCGCGCAGCTGTTCCTTAACCTGCTTGATCGCCGCGCCGTCGTCCACGCAGCCGTCGAGCGTCAGTGCCACCGGGTAAAGCGTCGTGAACCAGCCGACCGTCCGCGTGATATCGCTCCCGCCGGGCAGGTCCTCGCGGCCGTGACCTTCCAGCGCGAGCGTGAATCCGTCCGCACCCGCCCACCGGCCGAGCACGCGCGCCAGCGCCGTGAGCAGCAGGTCATTCGCCTGCGTGCGATAAGCCTCCCCGCTGGCCTGCAACAGTCGCCGCGTGTCCTCGGGCGCGAGCGCGATCGTGACCACCGCCTCTTCGCCTGAAGTGCCCCGACCCAGCACCGCCCGGTCGCGCGGCAAGGGCGTCGGCGTGATCGTCATCCATCCCGCCAGCTCCGCACGGGTCTCGGCCGACGCCGCTTCGCGCGCCAGTCGCTGCGTCCACGCCGTCCACGAGGTTGGCACCGACGGCAACGCCGCCCGCTCATCCGCATAGGCCGCGCCCAACTCCTCCAGCAGCCAGCGCCACGACACCCCATCAATCGCCAGGTGATGAATCACGAGCAGCAGGCGGCCCTCAGATCCGGGCTCTCCCGCGAAGGCCACCGCGCGCAGCAACGGCCCACGCGCCAGATCAAGCCCCGACTGCGCGCGAGCCGCCAACGCCGCAAGTTCGCTCAACGGCGCCGTCTCTACCTGCACACTCGTCGCCGCATCCGCCACCGCGACGCGCCAACCCGCGGACCCGCGTTCATAGCGCAGCTGAAACGCGTCATGCCGCGCCGTCACACGCCGCAGCGCGCGTTCAAATCGGACCGGCTCAAAGCCCGGCGGCGTCGTGAAGAGCGCGGACTGATTCCAGTGCGCCGGGTCCGGGAAGGCCTGCGCAAAGAACCACGCTTGAATCGGCGTCAGCACCGCGGCGCCCGCCTCGACCGGGTCCGCGGTCGACATGGCCGCGGGCGTCGTCAGCACCTCGGCCACCGCCGCGAGTTGCGCCAGCGTGGGATGACGGAACACCGCCTGCGCCGAGAGCTTGATGCCCGCCGCCGCCGCCCGCGCCACCACCTGCAGACTCAGAATCGAATCCCCGCCGAGCGTGAAGAAATTATCCTCCCGGTGCACCACCGGCACGCGCAGCAACTCGCGCCACCAACCCGCGAGACGTTCCTCCACTAGCCCAACCGGCGGCGTCCCCCCGCGCACCGCCGAGGGTGCGGCCGGCGCCGGCAGCGCGTTGCGATCCGTCTTGCCCGAGGGCGTCAGCGGAAACGCCTCAAGAAAGACCCACACCGCCGGCACCATGTAGGCCGGGAGTCGCTCCGCCAACGCCGCCTGCAGCCGGTCCGCGGCCAGCGCCTCAGCCGCCACCACATAGCCGACCAGCCGCGGCTCCCCGCCTTCGCGGCGCACCGTGACTGCCGCATCGCGCACGCCGGACTGCTCACGCAGCGCCGCCTCGATCTCGCCCAGTTCGATGCGCAGGCCGCGCAGCTTCACCTGAAAATCCGTGCGCCCGAGGTACTCGACTTCGCCCCCGGACGTCCAGCGGCCGAGGTCTCCCGTGCGATAAAGCCGCGCACCCGGCCGCACCGGATGCGGGATCCAGCGTTCCGCCGTCAGTTCCGGACGCCCGTGATACCCACGTCCGAGTCCAACGCCGCCGAGGTGAATTTCCCCCGCCACGCCCACGGGCACAGTCTGCAGCTCCGGATCCAATACATACACCTCCAGATTCGCGATCGGTCGGCCAATCGGCACCGGCCCCACGTCACCCGGACGACAGGCATGCCAGGTCACATCCACTGCCGCCTCGGTCGGACCATAGAGATTGTGGACTTCCGCGCGCGGCAGACGTTCCTGACACCGCACCACCAGCGTCCGCGGCAACTCCTCACCGGAGCACACCACCAAGCGCAACGAGGTGCAGCGCTCCACGCCCGGCGCCTCAAGGAATGCGCGGAGCATCGAGGGCACAAAGTGAATCGTCGTCACGCCGTGCTCGCAGATCAGCTCGATCAGGCGCGCCGGATCCCGGTGCGCGTCCGGCTCCGCCACAACGAGCGTCGCCCCGGTCATCAGCGGCCAGAAGAATTCCCACACGGACACATCGAAGCTGAAGGGCGTCTTCTGCAACACGCGGTCGGCCGGCGTCAGCGCGAACGCCGCCTGCATCCACTGCAGGCGATTCAGGATGCCCGCATGCGAGTTGACCGCTCCCTT
>CAYZCV010000021.1:0-29715 GCA_964476965.1 uncultured Opitutus sp.
TTACGGCAGGATCGAGAGGACCTCGGCCGTGCGCTGGAGCGCCAGGAGAAGCAGATCCTTCGATGTGCGCGTGCTCGGAAGGCCGGTGTTGGCCTCCATCCGGCCGAGGCGATTCGACAGCAGCTCGGTGTTGTACGCGGCCATGACGACCTCGAGCGCCTTCTCTGGCCCGAGCTTGGCGACAATCTTGGCCATCAACTCCTGTTTTTCTTTGGAATTCATCGGATGCGGGCGGGTTGGTCGAGGGAGAGCGTGCGACGCGAGGGGACGGTGGCCCGTGGTCCATCCGGTGGCAAGCCCGCGTAACCCTTGCCAAGGCCGGCGGGCCGGGTTTGCCTGCGGGCTGCACCATGGAAGTGATCTTTCTCGGCACCGGCACGTCGCAGGGCGTACCCATGATCGCCTGCGACTGCGCGGTCTGCAGGTCCGCGGATCCCCGCAATCAGCGGACGCGGGCCTCCATTCATGTCGTGATGGATGGCCTCCATATCCAGGTCGACGCCGCGCCGGAGTTTCGCCTGCAGTGCCTGCGCGAGAAGATCACCTGGGTCGATTTCTTCATTCTCACGCATGGCCATGCCGACCACGTGGTGGGGATGGACGATCTGCGGCGCTTCTGTGACCTCCACGGGGGGAATGCCCTGACGATCTACACAACGGATGAGGGTATGAGCCGGGTGCTCTCGATCTATCCCTACGCGATCATGGAGCGGCCGATCGTGAAGGGGTATGCGGCGTTCAAGCTCGAGGCCATGCCGGAGGTTCTTGAACTGCCTCAGGGCACCATCACCTCGACCCTTTTGCCGCACGGCGGGGTCAACACGCTGGGGCTCGTGTTTGTTGAGCGGAGCAGCGGACGGAAGTTTGTGTACTACACGGATTGCAAGCGCGTCCCCCGCGAGGCGGTGGCGCTCGCGCGCGGGGCGGATGTGGTTGTGCTGGACGGGCTGCGGCCGCAGCCGCACCCCTCGCACATGACGATCGACGAGGCCGTCGCCGTGGCGCAGGAGATTGGGGCCGGTCGCAGTTACCTCACCCATCTGACGCATCTCACGGATCATGCCACGGCCACGGCGCAGCTGCCGCCCACGATTGAGCTGGCCTATGACGGCCTGCGGCTGGTCCTCTAGTTTTTCCTGTGATCTCCCGCTGCACCCGTGTCCCTCATTTCCTCTGCTTCGTCGCGCTGGTGGCGAACCTGCTCGCACCCGCGCTCCGTGCCCAGGGTCGGGATGAGGAGGTCGCGCTGCTGCGCGAGCAGGTGCGGCTTTTGACTGAAAAGGTAAAGCAACTGGAGGAGCGCATGGGTCCGCCGGCGGCAGCCGCGGCCGTCCCAGCGCCAGCGCCCAAGCCGGCCGTCCTCGCCGTCTCGGATCGCGCGATCAGCTTCACTTCGGGTGACGGTCTGGCGGCGCTCCGTCTGCGCGGCACGCTCCAGGTCGACTCCCGCTCATTTTTTGACGACGCGGGGGTGCAGGGGAATGACACCTTTCTGATCCGGCGTGCGCGCATCTATCTTGAAGGGTCGTTCAACCGCCTGTTCCAGTTCCAGATCGTGCCCGACTTTGCCGGAACGAGCGCCTCCCTCGTCAACGCCAACCTTACGGCCAGCTTCAGTCCTTCGTTTCAGGTAAAGCTCGGGAAATTCAAGACTCCGGTGGGGATCGAGCAAATCCAGTCGGATCCCACCAATGCGTTTGTGGAGCGAGCGCAGCCGTCGAACCTGATGCCCGGTTTCGACATCGGCCTGCAGGTTGGCGGCGATCTGGCCGGAGGCCTCGTTCGCTACACCGCGGGTGTCTTCAACGCCCTGCCGGATTCCGGCACCTTCCCGAATGCCGACAGCGACGACGAGAAGGGTCTGGTCGGGCGCGTCATGGTCCGTCCGGGCGGCGGTCTGGAGGTTGGAGTGGGGGCGACGTACTCGCCTGATCTCTCGGCGGCCAGTTCGCTCGGCGGCGGTTACCGCACCGATGGCCAGCAACGTTACTTCGCCTACGATGCGGCGACCGTGGCGAGTGGCGACGGCTGGCGCGTGACTCCTCAGGCCGCCCTTTACCGCGGTCCGTTCGGCGCGATGGCGGAGTACGTCGTCTCGGCCATCCATGTCCGGTCCGGCGCGACGCGGGCCGAACTGAAGCACGAGGCCTGGCACGTGCTGGCGAGCTATGTGCTCACGGGAGAGGCGGCCTCCTACAACGGCGTGGTCCCACGGAGGAACTTCAGCCGGGTGGACGGTGGCCTCGGCGCCTTTGAGGTGACGGCCCGCGCGACGGGGATGGAACTGGATGCGGACACCTTTCCCGTTTTCGCCTCGGGGCGAACGAATGCGAGCGAGATCAATTCCTTTGGGCTGGGGCTCAACTGGTACCTCTCTGCCGGCCTGAAGTTTACCACGGACTACTTTCAGTCCGACTTTGAGAGCGTTCAGCCGGCGACCAGCCTCCTGCTGCGAACCGGGGAGAAGGCGCTCATGACGCGACTGCAGCTGATTTTCTAGTGCGGGAAGGGTGAGCCGGGACTTGCCGCCGGGGAGGGGAGGCCCTACGAACGTCACCGAATCGTAACCTTTCCCGGCTGGCTCTGGTCTTCCCCGCGACTGGATGACGCCCGTCTGAACGTCACCCATGGTCTCCCTCAATTCCCTCATCTCTGGCGCGCCCCGTCTCGGCCGCCTGACCCTTGTTCTCACCAGCTTGGCGATTCCCTCGCTGGCTCCTGCCCAGGACCGCGATGCCGAGATGGCCGCGCTGCGGGAGCGGGTCCGGGTGCAGGAGGAGCAACTCCGGTCGATGATGGACAAGATTCGTGTGCTCGAAGAGCGCATGGCTCCGTCCGCCGCGGTGGCGCCCGCCGGGACGGCGCCGGCCCCGGCGCCAAAGCCGCCGGTGGTCACGGCGACTGACCGCAACTTCACCCTCGCATCGGCGGATCGGGATAATTTTCTGCGGATCCGGGCGGTCATTCATCTCGATTCCCGGAATTACTTCGATGACGGCGGGGTGGGGAACAATGATGCCTTTCTCATCCGGCGCGCGCGCATGACCTTTGAGGGAGCGCTGAACCGGATGTTTCAGTACCAGATCCAACCCGAGTTCGGTGGCAGCTCGGCCGCGCTCAACGTGGCCAATCTTACCGCCACGCTCTCTCCGCAGCTGCAGGTGAAGTTCGGCCGCTTCAAGTCCACAGTCGGCCTCGAGCACCAGCAGTCGTCGAGCAACGCCATCCTCTTCACGGAGCGCTCGCTCGTGACCTCCTTGATTGGTGGCACCGACATCGGCGTGCAGCTCATGGGCGAGACACCGGGCGGATTGATTCGCTATGCGGCGGGCGTGTTCAATGGCACGCCGGACGGCACCATCAGCACGAACACTGACACGGACGACGAGAAGGCGGTAGTGGGCCGCCTCATGTTTCAGCCGGTCGAGGGCCTCTCGGTCGGGGTCAGCGGCAGCTACGCGGCCCGCCAGGAAGGGGCCGCCGGCTTGCCGTCAGCCTACCGCACCGAGGGCCAGCAGCGCTTCTTCGGTTACGCAGCAGGCACCATTGCCGACGGGGAACTCTGGCGGATCTCACCCCAGGGC
Source organism: uncultured Opitutus sp. (assembly GCA_964476965.1). Classification (GTDB taxonomy): domain Bacteria; phylum Verrucomicrobiota; class Verrucomicrobiia; order Opitutales; family Opitutaceae; genus CAMAXB01. The sequence continues at coordinate 3,585 of CAYZCV010000021.1, forward strand.
TACTACTACCACGGTTCCTTTGGCTCGATGGCGGAGTATGCGGTCAGCTCGACGGAGATCCGCTCGGCGGGTGGGGTGCCGGCAACCGTCGACCACAAGGCCTGGCAGCTTTCGCTTAGCTATGTGCTGACCGGGGAGAATGCCACCTATGCGGGTGTGACGCCCTCGAAGCGCTTTGACCCGGCGGCGGGCACCTGGGGTGCCTTTCAGGTCGCCGCCCGTGTCTCCCAGCTGGATATCGACGACGATGTTTTTCCCCTCTTTGCCGCTCCGGGGACCAACGCGACTCAGGTGGACTCCTTCGGGCTCGGACTGAATTGGTTCATGACCAACAGCGTGACGGTGATGGTGAACTACCTCCAATCGAGCTTCGATACGGAGATCGCGCCGACCGCAACCCTGCTCCGGACCGGAGAGAAGGCCCTGTTTACCCGGCTTCAGGTCGTATTCTGATTGGCTAAATGGCTGGAGGTCAGACCTCCGGCCATTTTTTTGGTCCTTTAGTTTACTGAATTGATAAAGAAACAAATATTCGCTTGCATTTAAAGCCTATCAATTCAGTGTGTATTAAACAGCCCGGAAATGAAACTCTCGAAAAAAGGTGAGTATGCGCTGCGCGCCCTGATCGACCTAGGCATTGCTGCGGATGTGGGCCGGGGGCTGGTTCAGGTCTCGGAGCTTTCCGAGAACGAGAAGATTCCGATGAAGTTCCTCGAGCAGATCATGCAGCAGCTCAAGGAGGCGCGCCTGGTTGAAAGCCAGCGCGGCAAGTACGGCGGGTATCGCCTGGCCCAGCCGGCCAAGGAGATTCGGATCGGTCAGGTGGTCCGCCTGATCGACGGCCCGCTCGCGCCCATTGGCTGTGTGAGCCACACCGCCTATGAGCGGTGTAGTTGCCCGGACGAGGACCACTGCGGTCTGCGCATGCTGATGTTGGATGTCCGCAACGCGATCGCCGGTATCCTCGACCGGTACACGCTCGCCGATGTGGTGGAGGTGACGACGCGCAAGATGAAGCGCGATGGGATCCCGCTCCCGTACTCCACCGACCGGCGAGGCCGATCCGCCGCCCCGGCGTCCCCCGCGCCACCCGCGGCCAGGCCGCTGTCCGGCCGAGGCCGCTCGCTGACACCGTTGGAGGGGATCCTCTCCAACCTGATGCCCGACTACACCATTTGATCGATTCCCTTGTCTGCCGTTTTCCTGCCATGAGCTCCGCCACCGAAATCAAGTCCGATGCCCCCACGCCCGAGTGGCTCGACATCGTGCGGCAGAAAGTCGAATCCCTGCGCTTTGGCGTGGTGCAAATCGTCGTCCACGACGCTCGCGTCACTCAAATCGAGCGGACCGAAAAGACCCGCATCCCGTCCGCCGGTCCCCGCGAGAGCGCGGCCTGACCTGCGTTCCGCCGCCCCGAGCTGCGAGCGCGAGGAATCATCGGATCTGCCGGCCGCTTACGATCCTCCCGCCTCAACCGGGCTCAGCGACCTCCGCAAAGATCCCTCTGCGCGGTCCGCCAACCCACGCCTGATTCCCGATTCTTCCCCCTGTCGCCATGAAAGCCCTGTCTGCTTCCCTCATCTTTGCGCTCGTTCTCGTCGCCGGAGTCTCGGCCAAGCCGGTCGAACTCCTCAATGTGTCCTACGATCCCACGCGGGAATTCTACGCCGAGTACAACAAAGCGTTCGCGGCGCACTGGAAAGCCCGCACCGGTGACGACGTCACGATCAAGCAGTCCCATGGGGGCTCCGGCCGCCAGGCCCGCTCCGTGATTGACGGCCTGCAGGCCGACGTCGTCACGCTCGCGCTCGCGAACGATATCAACGCCCTGCACAACAATGGCCGCCTGCTCCCGGTCGATTGGCAGCAGCGCCTGCCTCTCGGTTCCGCGCCGTACACGTCCACGATCGTCTTCCTCGTTCGCAAGGGGAACCCGCAGAAGATCAGGGATTGGGATGACCTCGTGCGTCCCGGTGTCTCGGTCATCACGCCGAATCCCAAGACGTCCGGCGGGGCCCAGTGGAACTATCTCGCGGCCTGGGAGTACGCCCGACGAAAGCTGGGCAGCGATGCCGCCGCCAAGGACTTTGTCGCCAAACTTTACAAGAACGTGCCCGTGCTCGATTCGGGCGCGCGGGGTTCCACCACGACGTTTGTGCAGCGCGGGGTGGGTGACGTCTTCATTTCCTGGGAGAACGAGGCCTTCCTCGCGCTCAAGGAATTCGGCGCTGCTGCGTTCGAGATCGTGATCCCGTCCCTCAGTATTCTCGCCCAGCCCACGGTGGCCGTGGTAGACCGGGTCGTCGACCGGAAGGGCACGCGCGAGGTGGCGACGGCCTATCTCGAGTACCTCTACTCCGACGAGGCGCAGGACATCATCGGCCGGCATTACTACCGACCCACCTCTGAGGCGGCCAAGGCCAAGTACGCGTCGACGCTGCCGGCGATCAATCTCTTCACCATCGACGAAGCCTTCGGCGGCTGGGTCAAGGCGGCCAAGGAGCATTTCGCCGATGGCGGCACCTTCGACCAGATCTACCTGAAGTAGATCGCTCAGCCGCTACGGAAGAACCGGCGATGGCCACGCGCACCCAACCCTCGATCCTGCCGGGCTTCGGCCTCTCGCTGGGGTTCACGATCTTCTACCTGTCGCTGATCGTGCTGCTGCCCTTGTCGGCTGCGTTCATCCGCACGAGTGGGATGGGGTGGGCGGAGTTCTGGGAGGCGGTGGCCTCGCCGCGGGTTGTGGCGTCTTACCGGGTTACGTTCTCCGCTTCCCTCGCCGGCGCCCTCGTCAACGTCGTCTTCGGCTCGATCCTCGCGTGGGTGTTGGTGCGCTACCCGTTTCCGGGCCGTAGGATCGTCGACGCCCTCGTCGATCTGCCGTTCGCGCTGCCAACGGCCGTCGCGGGCATCGCCCTGACCACGCTCTACGCCGAGAAAGGCTGGGTCGGCCAGTACCTTGCCCAGGTGGGAATCAAGGTCGCCTACACGGAACTTGGTATCTTCGTGGCCCTGACCTTCATCGGGCTGCCGTTCGTCGTGCGGACGCTCCAGCCTGTGCTGGAGGAACTGGAGCCTGAGATCGAGGAGGCCTCGGCGACGTTGGGCGCGAACCGCTGGCAGACGCTCACGCGGGTGATTTTTCCCGAGATCGCGCCGGCCCTGCTCACGGGCTTTGCCATGGCCTTCGCCCGGGCGCTCGGCGAGTACGGTTCGGTGGTCTTCATCTCGGGCAACATGCCGATGCGGACGGAGATCACGCCGCTGCTCATCATCACCAAGCTGGAGCAGTACGACTATGAGGGCGCGACGGCGATCGCCGTCGTGATGCTGACTGCGTCCTTTCTGCTCCTGCTGCTCATCAACCTACTCCAAAAGTGGAGCCGGCGTCACCACCGGGTGTGAGCTGACGCGCCGCCGCTGACGTCTTTCCCCTCCCACGATTTTTTCGCCATGGCCTCCGCCGCACCCTCCCGTCACTCCTCCCGTCCCGCCGGCGCGCTGCCGCACGCGACGCAGGATTCGCCGTGGGCGCGCTGGACGCTCGTGGCGATCGCGCTGGTCTTTGTCGCGTTCTTCCTGGTGCTGCCGCTCGCCGCGGTTTTCACCGAGGCGCTGCGGCGCGGGGTGGGGGCGTATTTCGATTCCTTTGCTGATCCGGATGCCCGTTCCGCAATCCGCCTGACGCTGCTGACCGCGGCAATCTCGGTGCCGGCCAACCTGGTGTTCGGTGTGGCCGCGGCGTGGTGCGTGTCGAAGTTCGCGTTTCGCGGAAAGAGCCTCCTGATCACGCTGATCGATCTTCCCTTCGCCGTTTCGCCGGTGATCTCGGGGTTGATCTACGTTCTGGTTTTCGGTGCCCAGGGCTGGTTCGGACCTTGGCTGATCGACCACGACATCAAGATCATCTTCGCTGTGCCGGGCATTGTGCTGGCGACGACCTTTGTCACGTTCCCCTTCATCGCCCGCGAGCTGATCCCCTTGATGCAATCGCAGGGGACTGATGAGGAGTATGCGGCGATCACGCTGGGAGCGAGCGGCTGGCAGACGTTCTGGCGAGTCACCTTGCCCAATATCAAGTGGGGCCTCTTCTACGGAGTGATCCTCTGCAACGCCCGCGCGATGGGTGAGTTTGGCGCGGTGTCGGTTGTGAGCGGCCATATCCGTGGCGAGACCAATACGCTGCCGCTGCACGTGGAGATTCTCTACAATGAGTACTCCTTCGTCGGAGCCTTTGCCGTTGCCTCGCTGCTGGCGCTTCTCGCGATCGCGACCCTGGTTTTGAAATCCTTCATCGAGTGGCGCCACGCGCAGGTGCGTGGCACCGCCCCCTGATTCCCATGTCCATCCAAGCCACCCAGATCACGAAAACATTTGGTGCCTACACGGCGCTGGCGGACGTGAGCCTCCAGGTTCCCGACGGCAAGCTGGTCGCCCTGCTCGGTCCGTCCGGCTCGGGCAAGACGACGTTGCTGCGCATCATTGCGGGCCTGGAGCACCCCGATGAGGGCGGGGCTCGCATTGCCTTCCATGGCCAGGATGTCACCCGCGTCCCCGCGGGCCAGCGAGGGGTCGGCTTTGTCTTTCAGCACTATGCGCTGTTTCGCCACATGACCGTGGCCGAGAATATTGCCTTTGGCCTCAACGTAAGGCCGCGCCGGGCGCGGCCGCCCAAGGCCGTGATTGCGGATCGGGTTCGGGCGCTCCTCAAACTGATCCAGCTGGAGACGCTGGGGGCCCGCTACCCGTCCCAGCTTTCAGGTGGCCAGCGTCAGCGGGTCGCGCTGGCGCGAGCGTTGGCCGTGGAGCCCAAGGTCCTCCTGCTCGATGAACCCTTCGGCGCGCTCGACGCCCAGGTGCGGAAGGAACTCCGCCGATGGCTGCGGCAGTTCCAGCGCGAGATCGGGATCACCACCCTCTTTGTCACGCATGACCAGGAGGAGGCCCTCGAGCTCGCGGACGAAGTCGTGGTGATGAATCAGGCCCGCATCGAGCAGGTGGGAACACCCCAGGCCGTGTATGACCACCCGGCGACGCCGTTCGTCTACCAGTTTCTGGGCAGCGTCAACAAACTGCAGCTCCCGTGGCGTGGCCTCTCGCCCGAGGCCACGGCGGTTCCTTTTTCGGATCCGAAGGCCACGGTCGCCTATGTCCGTCCCCATGATCTCGATATCCTTCGCTTCTCCCCGGGTCTCGAGGGCGAGGTTGCCCGGGTCAGGTCGATCCACAGCGCCGGGGCGCTCGCCCGCATCACCTGCCAGCGCGGGGAGGCCCGGGAGTATCTCGAGGTCGAAACCAGCCGCCAGCGGCTGGAGGAACTTCGGCTGAACCTCGACGACCAGGTGCTGCTCCGCGTACGAAAAGGTCGCACTTTCCAGGAAGACTATGCAATTTGACCGTCTCCTAACCTCATAACCCACCCTCGCTATGGCAAAGATCCACGCAGATATCACCTCGACCATCGGCAACACCCCGCTCGTGCGCCTCAACCGCACCGCGGCCGCGCACGGCGCGTTGGCGGAGGTCATTCTCAAGCTCGAGTTCTTCAACCCGCTTTCGAGCGTCAAGGACCGCATCGGCTTCGCGATGATCGATGACGCGCTGAAGTCCGGGAAGATCAATGCGAGCACGGTGCTGATCGAGCCGACGAGCGGAAACACGGGCATCGCCCTCGCGTTTGTGGCGGCGGCCAAGGGGCTCAAGCTCATCCTCACCATGCCCGAGACGATGTCGCTCGAGCGCCGCAAGCTGCTCAAGATCCTGGGCGCGCGGCTGGTCCTCACCGAAGGGCCCAAGGGCATGAAGGGGGCGATTGCCAAGGCCGAGGAATTGGCCGCCAAGATCCCCAATAGCGTCATTCTGCAGCAGTTCGCCAATCCGTCGAATCCCGAGATCCATCGCAAGACCACCGCGGTGGAAATCTGGAATGACACCGACGGCACCGTTGACATCCTCGTGGCCGGCGTCGGCACGGGCGGCACGGTGACCGGCATCGGCGAGGTGCTCAAGGCCCGCAAGCCCTCGGTCAAGGTCGTCGTCGTCGAGCCGGACGCCTCGCCGGTCCTGTCCGGTGGCACGCCCGGACCGCACAAACTGCAGGGCATCGGCGCGGGCTTTGTGCCCGCCGTCCTCAACACCAAGGTTTACGACGAGGTCATCCGCGTGAAGGAAGCTGACTCCGGTCCGGTGTCGAAGCAGGTCAACCAGCTCGACGGCATTCCGGTCGGCATTTCCTCCGGCGCGATCATCTGGGCCGCGCTGCAACTGGCCAAGCGCCCGGAAAATGCCGGCAAGAAAATCGTGGCCATCATCCCGTCCGCTTCCGAGCGCTACCTGTCGTCGTGGTTGTTCGCCGACATCAATGTCGAAAGCGACTCGATCGACGACCTGATCAGCGCTTCGTAAGCTTTTCCGTCAAGCCGGTCGGGAGCCCTGGGGCGCACGGCCTGCGCGTCCCGGAGTCGGCAGGCGTGGTGCCACCACGCCTGGCCGTCACCCTGATCGGCTTCGAGGTTCTTTTCCCTGGCCGGACGATCTCCGGCCGGGGTCCTGTCTGTGGCGATGACCAGTCATCTGGAATCGACCGACACGTCGTCATCCGACCCTGAAGTCGACGATCGCCGCGCCGCTGCCTTTCGCTGAAAAAGGCAACCGGTGGCAGAGAACGGCGGTTCTCGGTTTTTGCTGCGGCGATGGCGTGCGGGCTGCTCCCGTGGGAGCCGGCAAACCCGTCGGCTCCGTCAGCTATTAATTCGTTCGATACCATCACCATGCATCCGTCATCCCGTAACCGCCTCGGCCGCTTTGGCTCCGGCGCCCTTCTTGCCCTGCTGTCGGCCTTTCCGGCGCTGGCCCAAACCGTCGCATCCGCACCGGCCGCGACGCCCACCGCGACCGAAACGGTCAAGCTCGAGGCCTTTGTCACCCTCGGCACCCGCTTTGAGGAGCGCACCGTGGTCGATTCCTCGGTCCCGATCGACATCGTGACCCAGCAGGAGATCCGCCAGGGCGGCTACACCGAGGTGGCGAAGATTCTGCAGACCGCGATCCCCTCGTTCAACAATCCGCATCCGACCACGCCGGATGGCAACACCCACATCCGCTCGGCCACGCTGCGCGGTCTGTCGCCCGACCAAACGCTCGTGCTGCTCAACGGCAAGCGCCGCCACACGAGTGCGTGGGTCAACACCGGCGGCACGATCGGCCGAGGCGCGGTCTCGACCGATCTCAATGCGATTCCTTCGCCCGCACTTGGCAGCATCGAGGTCCTGCGGGACGGTGCCTCCGCGCAGTACGGCTCCGACGCCATCGCCGGCGTGATCAATCTCATCCTGCGCAAGGACCTGGGCTCCAGTTTCACCGGGACTTACGGCGCGACGGACCAGGGCGACGGCGAGGTCCGGGAAGCCTCGCTCGGCTCCGGCGTGGCGCTGGGGTCCGATGGTGTGGTGCGGACGACGCTCTATTTCCGCGACCGCACCGCCACCAACCGGGCGCTGCCCGACACCCGTCAGTTCTACTTCGGGACCAATGCCACCACGGGTGCGGTCACGGCCAACTCCGGGGCCTTCGGCTCGGGCCGCACCGCGCCCGCCAATACGATCCTCGATTCGCGCGAGGCGAACGTGAACCGGAATGTCTGGCGCTACGGCGACGCCGATCTGCGCGAGCAGTCGGTCTTCCTCAATGCTGAGAAGGCACTCAAGCCCGACGGCGCGCTCACGTTCTACGCCTTCGGTGGCTACGGCCTGAGCGAGGCCTACTCGAATGCGTCCTTCCGCCGCCCGGCCGACAACAATAATGTCCGCGCGATTTACCCGAACGGTTTCCTGCCGTTCGTGGCAACGGACAGCACCAATGCGTCGCTCGCCGCCGGTCTGCGCGGCCGGGCGGGGGAGTGGGACTGGGACCTCAGCCAGTCGTTCGGCGGCAACAAGCTGAAGTTCTTCACGGAGAACACGCTCAACGCGACCTACGGTGCGGCGAGCCTGACCAAGTTCTACAACGGCCGCGTCGATTTCGCCCAGGCCGTCACCAATCTCGATCTCAAGCGCGCGCTTGAGACCGCCTGGTCCGCCCCGCTCAATGTCGCGGCCGGAGCCGAGTACCGTTTTGATCGCTACCGGGTGACGGCAGGGCAGGTTGAAGCCTACTCCAACGGCGGCGTGCGCATCCTCGATGGTCCGGCGGCGGGCGCGGTCGCCACGGTCGGCGCCCAGGGCTTCGGCGGCATCCAGCCGCGCGATGAGGTCCGCACGGATCGCAGCAGCTACTCCCTTTACGCGGAGGCCGAGAGTGACCTGACCGAGCGCCTGCGCCTATCGACCGCGGTGCGGTTCGAGGACTACAGCGACTTTGGCACGACGGTGAACGGCAAGATCGCGGCGCGCCTTGGCCTCGCCGCCGGCTTTGCGGCCCGCGCCTCGGCCAGCACCGGCTTCCATGCCCCGGCACTGCAGCAGCAGAACTTCGGTTCCACCAGCAGCCGCACTGATGCGAACACCAACACGATCATTCTCGCCCGGCTCTTCCCAGTGGGTGATCCGGCGGCCCGCGCCCTGGGCGCGAGCGCGCTCGATGCGGAGGAATCGATCAATCTCACGGGCGGCTTCACCTTCGAGCAGGGTGGCTTTACCGGGACGGTCGACTTCTACCAGATCGAGGTCGATGACCGCATTCTCCTGTCGAGCCAGTTCACCGGCGCGGCGGTCCAGGCCTACCTCACCTCCCAGGGCATCGCCGGTGTCGAAGGCGCCCGCTTCTTCACCAATGCCGGTGACACCGAGACCCGGGGGGTCGACGTGACCGCCCGCTACCGTTTTGAGACCGATTCGGCCGGTCGTTTCACGTTCACGGTGGGCTATAATCACAACGACACCAAGCTCACCCGCGTGCGCCCGACGCCCGCGAGCGTGCTCGCGCTGGGCATCACGACGCCGCTCTTTGACGTGACTGAGCGGATCCGCGTGACCCGTGGTCAGCCGAAGGACAATGCCCAGCTCACGCTGGGTTGGAACCTTGGCCGATTCTCCTTCCTGCTGCGCAATGTGCGGTATGGCGACTACGAGGCCGTCGCCTTCACCAACCTCGCGGCCGCGCAGGTCGCGCTGTTCCCGGCGGACTCGAAGTTTCGCACGCTGCCGTCGGAAACGGTCGGCGCGCCTGCGGGCAACGTGGACGTCATCGGGCAGTTCGGAGCGGAGGTGATCACCGACCTCGACCTTGGCTTCGCCCTCACGGACGCCGTCACAGTCTCGGTGGGCGCAAACAACCTGTTCGACATTTATCCGCAGGAGGTGATTCGTAGCAATGCCCAGCGGCTTGGAGCCGATGCGGGCGGCGTCTTCCGCTACAGCGAGTTCAATCCCTTCCCCTACAGCGGCGCCTTCTACTACACCCGTCTGTCCGTTTCGTTCTAATCCGCCATGGCGCAGCCTGCTGATCATTCCCTCACCCGCCGCGGCTGGCTCAAGGCCGGCGGGCTGGCGCTGGCCGGCCTCGCGGTCGCCAGCCGGCCGGCGTGGGCCCAGGCTGCGCCGATGGTTCGGCTTGGGCTCAATGAGAACCCGCTCGGACCCTCCCCGCTGGTTGATGCGGCCATCCGCGAAAATCTGCGCGACCTCCACGCCTACACGACCGCGGAGGAGGCGCAGGCCTTCATCCGCCAGATCGCGGAGTTCGAGGGCGTGAAGCCAGAGCAGATCATCCTGGGTGAAATCCTCGAGGCCATGGGGCTGCGGCTGGGCCAGCGGCATGGCCCCGGGGGCGAATACATCTACTCGATCCCGGGTTATCCGGCGCTGGTGAACGCCGCGGCTTCGGTGGGCGGCAAGGTGATTTCGATTCCGCTCAATGCGGAACTCGAGAACGACCTGCCGGCGATCGCGGCGGCGGTGACTGCGCGGACAGGGGCCATCTTCCTGGTGAACCCGCACAATCCCTCGGGCACGGTCAACCGCGCAGCGGAGTTCCACGCCTTCCTGCGCGAGACGGCGAAGCGTACGCTGGTGATCGTCGACGAGGCTTACCTCGAGTACAGCGACGATTACGCGGGCCGGACGGCCATCCCGTACACGCGGGCAGGGGAGAACGTCCTGGTCTTCCGCACCATGGCAAAAGTCTACGGCTTGGCGGCGCTGCCGATGGGCTATGCCGTGGCTCCCTTGCCGGTCGCGGAACTCCTGCGCAGCACCGGCGTCGGCTTTCATCGCGATCTCAACCGGCTGGCCGTGGTGGCCGCCGGGGCGGCGCTGCGCGATCAGGAGCAGGTGGCGCGGGTGCGCGCGATCGTGACGCAGGAACGCAACGCCTGGTCGAAGGAGCTCACGTCGCTCGGGCTGCGGCAGACCGTGTCCCAAGCCAACTTCGTCTATTTCGATGCGGGCCGGGCCCAGACCGAAGTGGCGCAGGCGATGGCGCGCGAAGGCATTGATGTCGGCCGGGGTTTCGCACCCTACGAGCGTTGGGTGCGTATTGCCATCGGCCGGGCGGAGGAAAACGCGCGAGCTCGCGCGGCCCTCCGTCGGGTGCTCACGGCGCCTGCGTGAAGGCCCACGGCGGACCGGCAGCCAGGGGGTCTAGGGATAATCAGTCGCGCCTCCTGGGTTCCGTGAAGCTGCTGGGGGGCTTGGAGCGAGGCCATCTCAAGCTTTCCGCTCCGGCGGGAGCCGCAAGTAAGCCGATTCGTCAATCCCTTGCAGTCTCCTAATAAGCGCCCCGGCCCTGCCATAAGGGTTGTCCCCGGCCCACCACTTGCTACGATCACTTTCCTCCCCCTGATCAGCTCAACCCACACCCTATGAAATCTAGTTGTATACAAAATACCCTCAAGCGGTTGACGCTGGGGGTTCTTTCGCTCGCAGCGGCCTCGTTGCTGACTGCTGCTGAGCCTCGGATCACTCCGGCCAAGGATCAGATCGGCTTCAGCATCGGCGATGACTACATGATCGCCAACTACACCCAGATTTCCGCGCTCCTCAAGAAGTGGGATGCTGAGTCCGACCGCCTGACGGTCGTCAGCATCGGCACCACCGAGGAAGGTCGCACGCAGTACATGGCGATCATTTCCTCGCCTGAGAATCATGCCAAGCTCGAGACCTACCGCGACATGTCCACGAAGCTGGCGCGCGCCCGCATCAGTGAGGACGAGGCACGGAAGTTCTCGAAGGAAGGCAAGGCCATCGTCTGGATTGACGGCGGTCTCCACGCCACCGAGACGGTCAACGCGCAGTCGTTGACCGAGATGGTGTACCAGATGATTTCCAAGACGGACGAGGAGACGATGCGTTTCCTGAACGACATCGTGCTCCTGATGCCCATCCCGAATCCGGATGGCGTTGAGCTCGTCGCCAATTGGTACATGCGCAACCCGGATCCCCAGCAGCGCACGCTGCAGGCGCTGCCGCGGCTGTACCAGAAGTACATCGGCCACGACAACAACCGCGATTCGATCATGCACAACATGATCGAGACCGCGAATCAGAACAAGGTCCTCTACGTTGAGTGGAACCCCCAGATCATGCACAACGTGCACCAGACCGGCCCCGCCGGCCAGGTCATCTACATTCCGCCCTTCCGCGACCCGTTCAATTTCGATTTCGATGCCTACATTCCGATCGGCATTCAGGCGGTTTCGACCCACATGCACGCCCGTCTGATTGAGCAGGGCATGGGTGGTTCGGCCATGCGTTCCGCGGCCCCGTACTCCACCTGGTTCAATGGTGGCATGCGCACCGCGGGTTACTTCCGTAACAACATCGGTATTCTCACGGAAGTCATCGGCGGCCCGACCCCGATGACCATCCCGCTCCTGCCCGACAAGCAGCTGCCCCGAGCCGACTGGCCGCTCCCGATCAAGCCCCGCCAGTTCCACTATCGCGATGCCATCAACTACATGATTGAGGTTGAGCGCGCGGTCCTCGACTACGCCTCCCGCAATCGCGAGAAGGTGCTCTACAACATCTATGCCATGGGCCGTCGTTCGATTGAGCGCGGCAGCAAGGATACGTGGAAGCTGACCCCGAAGCGCATCGACGCCCTCAAGGCGGCCGGTGCCGCCTCCGCCCAAGCCGCCGGTCCCCAGCCCGTGGGTGGCGCTGCAGTCGTGGGTGGTGGCGGTCAGGCCGTGAATGGCGATCTGTATGCCAAGGTGATTGAGGATCCGGCTTTTCGCGATCCGCGTGGCTACATCATCCCGGCGGACCAGGACGACTATCCGACGGTCATCAAGTTCATCCAGGTCCTGCAGAAGGGCGGCATCGAGGTCCATCGCGCGACGGCCTCGTTCACCGTTGCTGGCAAGACCTACCCGGCTGGCTCCTATGTCGTTCAGTCGGCCCAGGCGTTCCGCCCGGCCGTGCTCGACACGTTTGAGGCTCAGGATCACCCGATGGACTTCGCCTACCCGGGCGGCCCGCCGGTCCGTCCCTACGACATCACCGGCTGGACCGTCGCCCGTCAGATGGGCGTTCAGTACGACCGGATCATGGAAGGCTTCACGGGTCCCTTCCAGCCCATCGGCTTTGAGCTGGAGAAGCCTGCCGCCGCCGCGGTGAGCGGTCCGGCGAATGCCGCGGGCTGGCTGGTTAGCCACAAGGTCAATGATGCCTTCATCCTGACCAACCGCCTGCTGAAGGCCAATGCGGACGTCTTCTGGCTGAAGCAGGAGCAGACTGTCGACGGCAAGGCCCTCGGTACGGGCACCCTTTGGATCCCGGCCTCCGCCGCGGCCAAGCCGATCGTCGAACGCGCGGCCCGTGAGCTCGGCATCGCCGCCTACGGCGTTGCCGCTGCGCCCAAGGGTGAGGCCCACAAGCTGAAGCCCATCCGGATCGGCCTCGTCGACACCTATGGTGGTTCCATGCCCTCGGGCTGGACCCGCTGGATCCTCGAGCGCTTCGAGTTCAACTTCGAGGTCGTCTTCCCCCAGGTCCTCGATGCCGGCAATCTGAAGTCCAACTTCGACGTCATCGTCTTCCCGTCCGGCACCTTCTCGGAAGGCCGCGGCGGTCGTGGCGGTGGCCGCGGTGGCTTCGGTCCGAGCCCTGACATGATCCCCGAGGAGTTCCGCTCCATGCTGGGTTCTGTCACGGTCGCCCGTTCCGTTCCCCCGCTGAAGGCCTTCGTTGAGGCCGGTGGCACGATCGTTGCCGTCGGCTCGGCCGCGAGCATCGGTCAGTCGATGGGGCTCCCCGTCACCGACCACCTCGTCGAAAAGGGTCCGGATGGCGTTGAGCGTCGCCTTCCGGCCGACAAGTTCTACATCCCAGGCACCGTTCTGAACGCGGCCTTTGATAACACGATCCCGCTGGCCTACGGCATGCCGTCGAAGGGGTATATCTTCTTCGATGACAGCCCGGTCTTCAAGCGGACCCCTGGCTCGACGGTCAACGCGAGCAAGGTGGCCTGGTTCGACAGCAAGGAGCCGCTCTTCAGCGGCTGGGCGGTCGGTCAGCAGTACCTTGAAGGGGGCGAACTCGCCACCGAGGCCAGCATCGGTGCCGGCAAGTTGGTTCTCCTCGGCCTCGAGGCGACCTTCCGCGCCACGCCGCATGGCACGTACAAGCTGTTCTTCAACGGCCTGTACTACGGCTCGGCGACGCCGGTGACCCTGTAAAGGGACCGTCCTCGATCAGCTTCCAGCCCCGCCGGCAACGGCGGGGCTTTTTTATGAAGGGTGCTCACTCCCCGGGAGTGTCCTGCTGCTTTGGTATTTCCTGTCCCGTTCCGTCCGTTTGTTCCAGCACCCATGTCCTCTCCCGTAGACCGTTCTCTCCTTTCCGGCCGTCGTGCCTGGCTGGCCCTGCTCGCCGTGGCCGGCATTGTACCCGCGGCCCCCGCGCAGAGCCCGGCCGTGACGCCGCCTGCGGCCAGCACGGCCCCGGCGGCGCCCGCCGAGGCAGGCACGGGCGCGGTGGAAAGCCAGCGCGAGCGCAACCGCGTACTCCAAAAGCGGAATCCGATCGCTTCCGAGTATCAGATCGCGGGCGAACTTGGTCTGCCCCCGGGCGCGCTTGCGGATGGCGAGAGCGTGGATTTTCGCAGTCTGCTGCCGGTTTCCGGCGCCCTGTTGGGCTCCGCCGATTCGACCCAGCTGACCGCCAGTTACCTTTATCACACGGCCTCGGAGCGCGGGAAACCCGGCTTCTCGGCGATCGTTGGCCGGACGTTCGGTCCGGCCGATCGTCCGACCACGGTGCAGGTTCGCGCCAACCTCACCTCGGCCGAGCGCGTGATCGACACCGCCCTGTGGAACTGGAACCCGACGCGGTTCACGGCCAATGGCCAGACGGTCTACTTCCTGGATCGCCCGCGCATGCAGTCCGACCGGATCGAGACGCGCACGCGTTCATCCCTCCTGCACGTCGAACATCGGCTCAGCCGCGAGCACACGGTGTATGCGCAGGTTGAGGGCTGGGACTACGCGGATTTCTTCCGCCGGGACATGTTGGAATACCGTCTGGGCAGCGGTACGCCGCTGCCCGGGCGGGGTGATGCACCGCAAGGGGGCACCACGATCACGGATGGGGCCTATCTGGGGGCGCGCTTCCGACGCGTGGCGACGGAGGAGGCCGTCGACCGCGAGCGCCTCCGCGTGCAGCTGGGAGGCCATTCGCGCATCGGCGAATGGGATTTCGACTACGCTCTTTTTCACGGTCATTGGCGTGAACGCCGCGACTCGTTTTGGGCCGCCTTCGACAACGATGGCTACGATGTCAGCTATCGGATCGGAACCGATCCCTATTTTCCCGTGTTCACGGCGCTGGCCGGAACGAACATTGATGACTCCCGGCTCAGTCGCTTTCGCGATTCGCGCCCCGTCAAGAACACCACCCGGGACATCGACTGGGCGGGACGGGCGGACGCGCTCCGCCGATACCAATTCTCCGACCTTCGGTTGACGGTGTCCGCCGGAATCCTGCACCGCGAAAAGGAGCGCGTGAAGACCCTCATCCAGAAGGACGTCTTCCTCCGCAATGATGCCCAGCTGCTCCCGATCGACGGCCTGCGCGTGGCCGGCGAGCCCTTTTCCTTTCTCCAAGACCGCTACCTGCTCCCACGCGCGGTGAACCTCGACCTGATGCGGGCCAAGGCGGCGGCGGGTGACCCGGCGTTGTTTCGGGATCCGGCTCTGTCCATCCTCGAGGGTCTGCCCGACAATTACACCTCCCGCGAAGCGGTCAGCTCCGGTTATGTTTCCGTGGCAGGCCGCCGCGGCCGCTGGTCGGCGGAAGCCGGCTTGCGGACGGAAGAGACGGCGACGGACACCCTCGGGACCGTGATCGTGCCGATCGCCTTTGACCAGGGCGTGGGCAGGATTCTGGCCGACGTGGACAACCATGGGGAGCGGACCATCGCGCGGGCCGTCCCGACATCCAACCGCTACTCGACTTGGCTGCCGACCTTGGCGCTGGGCTTCGACGCGTCGGAGGCCTGGGCGTTCCGCGGCAGCTATTTTGAGCAGCTCATGCGGCCGCAGTACTTCGATATCGTCAATTACCGGATTATCCGGACGGGCATGCTGCAGGTCGATGAAGGCAATCCCGGGCTGGCCCCGACCGACATTCGCACGCTTTCGCTGGCTGCGGATTATCGGCACG
Source organism: uncultured Opitutus sp. (assembly GCA_964476965.1). Lineage (GTDB taxonomy): Bacteria > Verrucomicrobiota > Verrucomicrobiia > Opitutales > Opitutaceae > CAMAXB01. The sequence goes on from CAYZCV010000021.1 coordinate 19,187, forward strand.
CGTGGGTCGGAACGCTGTCGCTGGAGCTCTACCGTCTGGCGGTCGACCAGTTCTTCTACACCGCGCAGAAGCCCGAGTTGGTTGAAGGTCTGGTCTATACCAACAAACGCGTGGAAAACGGCGGCAAGGCGACGCTGCAGGGCTTTCAAGCCCAGTGGAGCCGCGACTGGACCGTGGCTGGCTTCAAGCTATCACCGTCTGCCGCCTACACTTACTCGGACAGCGAGGCTCAGGTACCCACGCGTCCCGCGGACGAGCTGACGCTGCCCCAGCGGTCGCGACACCTCGTGCAGGTGGCGCTGGAGTGGTCGCGCGGGCGCTTCGGGGGAAGCGGTGAACTGAGCTACCAGGGCCGGGCGCTGGACGAGGTCGGGCAGGGGTCCGACCGCGACATCTATCGCGATACCTCCGTGAGCCTCGATGCGGGCCTGTGGTGGCAGGTCAACCGGACCTGGCGGGCCACGCTCGCGGCCCAGAACCTCACCGATCATCCCGAGCGCTCCTATGAGGGCGATCCCCAGCGCGCCGTGCGCAATGAGTATCTGGCCACCACGCTCACGCTGGGGGTGCGCGCGCGTTTTTGACCGGGCCTAGAAGGGCCAGATGCGCGGAATCACGATCAGCGCGGTCGCAAAGCAGGTCGCGTTGAGCGGAAGCCCGATCTTCAGGAAGTCACCAAACCGGTAACCGCCGATTCCATAGACGTACGTATTCGTCTGGTAGCCGATCGGCGTGGCGAATGCGGCTGAGGCGGCGAAGGTGACAGCGACGATGAAGGCGCGCGGATCGACGCCCATTTCCGCGGCCACGCTCAGGGCGATCGGTGCCATCAGCGCGGCGATCGCGTTGTTCGAGAGGATCTCGGTCAGCACGGTGGTGACAAGGTAGAGACAGGCGAGCATGACCATGGCCTGGTGGGCGGCCGGAACATGGGCCAGCACGCCATCAACAATGAGGGAGGCGAGCCAGGCGGCGGCGCCCGTCTGCTCAAGGGCGAGCCCCATCGCCAGCATCCCGTAGATGAGGAAAAGGATGTTCCACTCGATCGCGGCGTAGGCCTCCGTTGTCTTCAGGCAACCGGCGAGACAAACAATGACACAACCGGCCAGGGCCCCGAGTTCGATCGGCACCCATTCGAGGGCCGCCGCCGTGACCACGGCGGCAATCACCCCGGCGACCAGGGCGATCCGTCCCGGCCGGGTCTTGGCCGGCACCCGCGCACGATCGAAAAGGATGAGGTCGTCATTCTGGGTGAGCGCGTCGATCGCCGGATCGGTGCCCATCATCAGGACGACGTCACCGCCCTGCAGGGGGATGGAATCAAACTGGTCGCGGACATTCTCGCCCTTGCGATGCACCGCGAGCACCACCATGCGGAAGCGCTGGCGAAACTGAACCTCGCGCAGCGAGCGGCCGACAAGGGAGGAATGAGGCGTGATGACGGCCTCCACGAGGGACCCCTCGTGGGCGGCAATCTGCTCCAGCCCCAGATCGAGCTCGGTCACGAGGTCGATTCCCTCCAACCGGCGGGTATGGGCAATTCCCTTGGGACGGCAGGACAGGATCAGGCGGTCGCCCGCCTTCAGCTTCACAAGGTGGGGATCAATGTAGAGGGCGATGCCGTCCCGGACGATCTCGAGGACGCGCACGCCCCGCCCGCGGGTCAGGCCTGCCTCCTGCAGCGTCTTGCCGAGGACTGGCGAGCCCGGCTGCACGAAGGCCTCGGTCAGGTACTCGCGCCGCTCCTCCTCACTCAGGATGGAGGTAAGCATGGCCCGATCGGGCAGCAGGCGGCGTCCAAACAGGGCGAGGTAGATCGCGCCCACAATCGTGACGGGCAACCCCAGCCACCCGAGCTCGAACATCGAGAAGGCCGGCTCGCCCTTGGCCGTGATGATGCCATTCACCACCAGATTGGTGCTGGTCCCGATCAGGGTGCAGGTGCCGCCAAGGACGGCGGCGTACGACAGCGGGATGAGCAGCTTGGATGGCGCGAGCTTCATTCTCCTGGCCAAGGTCAGGACCACGGGGAGGAAAACGACGACCACCGGCGTGTTGTTGATGAACGCGGAGATCGCCGCCACGACCACGACCAGCACGAGCAGGACGACGGGATAGGGCCAGTTGGCGCTCCGCTCCACCAGGACGGAGATCCGGTCGATCGCGCCGCACTTCACCAACGCCGCACTGAGGATGAACATGGCGCCGACGGTCATGGGCGCGGCATTTCCGAAAACCGAGAGGGCATCCTTGGTCGACAGCAGCCCGAGCCCGACGAGCGCCAGCAGCAAAGCCACGGCCGTAAGATCGGGCGGAAATTTTTCCCACACGAAGCACGCCAGGACGGCCGCGAGGAGGATAAAGACGAGGGCGATGTCCCAGGTCATGCTCAGGCAGATTACTGACCCGGCCCTACCGCCGCCCAGCCCAATCAGCGCGAAACGCGGGATTCGTCGCGGTACCAGGCGTAAAACGCCACGCCGAAGGCGATCAGGGTGACCGACAGTCCGCCCAGCTTCATGATCGCGCCGCCCAGGAGTTGGTCATCCTTGGCCGAAAAATTGGCAAAGAGACGGGGCGCGTACTCGTAAGTCGGATAGAGGACATCCGTCGAGAAGGTGATGAAGGCAAAGACCGGGGTCATTCCGATCGTGACCGCGATCAAATACAGCATCTGGGCTCCGTTGCCGCTGGGGGGGAACTCCTTGGAGGGACTGAGGAGCGGCCACCAGTAGAACAGTGCGGCGACGAAGAAGGTCACGTGCTCGACGACGTGGACAAATTTGTCCTGCAGCGCCCAGTCGTAGAGGGCAGGCACGTGCCAGGCCGACATGATCAGCGTGTACGTCAGTCCGCAGATGACGGGATGGGTCAGCAGGCCGAGGACGGAACGGAGATGGGGGCGGCCGGTGACCGTGCTGACCAGCCAGGGGGGCAGTCCGAGCAGCATCAGGATGGCGGCCGGGTAGGTCAGCAGCTGGTGCTGCACCATGTGGGCGCTCAGCAGAAAGCGCTCGCCGATCTGGTCGAGCGGTGAACCGACTGCGAGGTAGAAGATGACGAGCGCCGAGTAGAAACACAGGGCGTGGCGGCGGGGCCAGGGCTGCCCGGGGGCAATGAGGCCGCGGAGCGGACCGCACGCGATCCCGTAGACCCAGCCGAGGAAGATAAGTCCTCCGACCAGGTAGGGTTCATTGTGCCAATGGCGCCAGTCGATCATCATGGATAGCAGTAAGGCCGGTCCGAAGACCGGCCTTACAGGGGCTCAAATTGACTCAGGAAGCAAATTAGAGCTGCTCGTAGGCGGGGCCGACGGGAACGCTGTCCTTGGCGCCGTGGATGGCCAGCAGCGCCCACATGGTGCCTCCGGCCAGAACCAGTCCGATGAAGAACAGGATCGTGCAGAAGAGCTTATCCCACCGCAGATGCATGAAGATGAAGATAACGAGCATGAACTTCACCAGTGACAGCACGATGAGCGTCGCGGTGATGATCCACTTCGCCAGCGGGAGGTAGATGATCAGGATTTCCACGCCGGTGATGACCGCGAGGATCATCGCCAGCTGGACGAAGATATGGAACTTGCCCTGGTGCTCGCCGTGACCGGCGGCGTGGGCGGGGGAGTGGGCGGCAGGAGCGCTCATGCGAGGAAGACGTATTCGAGCAGGTAAACGACCGGGAAGATCACGATCCAGACGATGTCGACGAAGTGCCAGTAGAGGCCCATCGACTCCACATCGATCGCGTTGGCCTCGCCGAACTCAACCGCACCGCGGTCGCGGCCCAAGGCGAAGAGAATGCCGACCGTCGCGAGGAAACCGGCGAGGGGCAGGAAGTTCGCCCCGAAGAACGAGCCGACGTGGCCCTCGAGGACCGCGTGGACGAGCTCGAGCGAGACGTAAATGCCGAGGATGACCGCTGCCACCCAGACCGCGAGGTGGAACAGGCTGACGAGAACCCAGGGGCGGTTCGTGTTGGCCACGGTCGGCTTGAAGGTGCGGATGTACATCAGCACCAGCCAGAGAACGCCGATGGCCACGTGACAGCCGTGGGTGCCCGTCAGGGTGTAGAACGTGGAGCCGAAGAGACTGCTGCTCAAGGTGAGCTCGTACTCGTGGACGAAGTGACTGAATTCGTAGACCTGACACCCGAGGAAGATCAGGCCGAAGATGATCGTCCCGAGGAGCATCTTGCGGGTCGACTTGACGTTTCCCTTCTGGATCGCGTTCACGGCCAGGGCCATGAGGAGCGAGGACATCAGGAGGATGAAGGTCGAGAAGGACGTGAGCTCGATCGAGAAGAAGTCGCGCGGATCCGGTGACCCCGCCGGCGGGTGCAGGCGGTAGATCAGATGCGTCGAGATCAGCGTGCCGAAGAACATGCAGTCCGAGGCAAGAAAAGCCCACATGAAGAGCTTCTTGTTCGGAATGCCCGTCGTCGTGCTCGGGTCGTGGTGGTGGTCGATGGTGCCGGCGCCGGCGTGACTGCTCATGGAAGGAAAGGAAGAGGATTAGTGCTTGGAACCGTGGCCGTGGCTGGAATCGCCCTCGGACTCGTTGGGATGGACGTGGTAGCCACCCGGGCCCTCGAGGGCCCACATCCAGGCGCCGAAGAAGACCAACACGCCGCCGGCGATCGCGCCGAGCATGATGTGATTGGTGAAGAAGAGGCCGCCGATCAGCAGGCCGGAGGCCGTGATGATCGGGAACCACGACTGGCTCGGCATGTGGACTCCCCCATGGGCCTCGTCGTGCTTGGCCTGCGCGGCCTTTTCCTTGGCGATCTCTTCCTTGTTGTTCTTCTCGTACCAGAAGGCGTCACGGGCGTGAACAGTCGGGGTCACCGCGAAGTTGTATTCCGGCGGGGGATTCGGGATCGACCACTCGAGCGTGCGGCCATCCCACGGATCGCGGCCGGACTTCTGACCCTTGAAGTAGGTGTAGACCATCACGGCGAAGTAGATGCAGATGCCCACGCCGAGGATCAGCGAACCGATGGTCGCGACCATGTTGGCGTTGTTCCAGCCCATGTTGCCGTCGTAGGTGAACGTACGGCGGGGCATGCCGTTCAGGCCGAGGAAGTGCATCGGGAAGAACGTGACGTTGAAGCCGACGAAGATGACCCAGAACGAAAGCTTGCCCCAGAACTCGGAGACCTGGCGGCCGAAGATCAGCGGGAACCAGTAGTGGATGCCGGCCAGCAGCGCGAAGATCGAGCCGCCGATCAGCACGTAGTGGAAGTGCGCCACCACGAAATAGCTGTCCTGCTGCTGCGCGTCGGCCGGAGCGGCCGAGTGCATGATGCCGGAGAAACCGCCGAACATGAAGAGCCAGACGAAACCGAGGGCGAACATCATCGGCGTGCGCATCATCAGGTGACCGCCCCACAGGGTGCCGACCCAGTTGAAGATCTTGACGCCCGTCGGAACGGCGATCGCCATGGTCGCCACCGCGAATGCAGCCGTGGCCACGGTGCCCATGCCGGTCGTGAACATGTGGTGACTCCAAACACCGAAGCCGAGGAAGCCGATCGTCGCACCGGAGAAGACCACGATCGGGTAGCCGAAGAGCGGCTTGCGGGAGAAGGTGGGGAGAATCTCGGAGATGATGCCCATCGCCGGGAGGATCAGGATGTACACCTCCGGGTGACCGAAGACCCAGAACAAGTGCTGCCAGAGAATCGGCAGACCGCCGCCGGAAACCTCGAAGAAGCTGGTGCCGAAGGAGCGGTCCATCATCAGTTCAACCAGCGCGATCGTGATGGCGGGGAAGGAAAGGATGATGAGGAAAGCCGTGAAGAGCGTCATCCAGGTGAAGACCGGGAGCCGCATCATGGTCATGCCGGGCGCGCGCAGATTGATGATCGTGACGATGAAATTGAGCGAGCCGATGACCGACGAGACGCCGAGGATCTGCAGGCCCATGACCCAGAGGTCCGTCGACATGTCGCCGGCAAACTGGGAGGAGTAGGCGGTGGAGGTCAGCGGAGCGTAGCCGAACCAGCCGATGTCGGGCGCACCGGACTTCACGAACCAGCCAACATTCAGGATGATCGCACCCGCGAGGAACACCCAGAAGGCGAAGCCGTTGAGCCGGGGGAAGGCGACGTCACGCGCACCGATCTGCAGCGGCATGATGTAATTGAAGAAAGCGGCCGAGAGCGGCATGACGGCGAGGAAGATCATCGTCGTCGCGTGCATCGTGAACATCTCGTTGTACTGCTGGGCAGTCAGGAGCGTGTTGTTCGGGACCGCGAGCTGGAGACGGATGAGCAGGGCCTCGAAGCCGCCCACGAGGAAGAAGAAGAGCGACGAGATGCCGTAAAGCAGCCCGACTCGCTTGTGGTCGACCGTGGTCAGCCAGCTGACAATGCCGGTCTTGGCCGTGGGGCGGGTGAAGAGCCACGAGCGCTTTTCAACGCCGGCCTGCTCCTCCTTGCCGATAAAGTCGGATTTAACGAGTGCGTCCATGGAAGGTGTGGGCTGGTGGTTTGAAATTACTTGAGGCTTTCGAGGTAGGCCACGAGGGCCGACACGTTCTCAGGCGTGAGCTCGATGATGCGGTTGCCGGTGTCGCGCTCGGTGTACCCGCCGACCCACATCTTGTTGCCTGGCTTCACGTGGTGGGGCTCGGAGATCCAGCGATAAAGATTGCGGGTGTTGTTCTCGAGCAGACCGGCGGCGATCGTGGTGCGGGAGCCGATGTGCGTCAGGTCCGGACCGGTGATGCCGACACCTTCGTGGCCGCGGATGTTGTGGCAGCCGGCGCAGGCCTTCTCGGTGAAGAGCTGGCGGCCCTCGGCGATCAGCGCGGGGTTCTCGTTGCGCTCCGGGAACTGCTTCTGGACCCAGTTGCCGAGCGGATCGGCGTCGAACTCAGGGGACCAACCGGCCTCATTGACCTTGAAGCCGGCGAACTGGGCGCGAGGGGCGGCGGCGGCGCTGGCCGTGGCGGTGGCCTCAACGGCGCGGGCATCCTTCTTTTGGTTGGCGGTCCACGCGGCAAAGTCCGCCTCGTTGAGCGCGATGACGCGGAAGCGCATCACGGCGTGGGACTCGCCGCAGTACTCGGCGCACTGACCCCAGAAATAGCCGGGCTCGTCGGCCTGCAGCCAGAGGTGATTGCCGCGGTTGGGCATCATGTCGACCTTGCCCGCGAGCTTGGGAACCCAGAACGAATGGATCACGTCGATCGTGCGGAGATTGATGCGCACCGGGCGACCGGCGGGGATGACCAGCTCGTTGGCGGTCACGAGGGAACCTGCGCCGTCGATCTGCTCCTTCGGGTATTCAAATTTAAACCACCACTGGTAGCCGACGGCGGTGACCTCGTAGGCCGTCTCACGCTGATCCTCGGGCACGTCGTAAGTGTACCAGATCGCCTTCAGGGTGGGGACCGCGATGAAGACGAGGGCGAGCACCGATACGCCGATCAGGCTGAGCTCGACCAGCGGATTGCCGTGGCCCTGCGGGGGCGGTTCGGCGTGTTCGTCGGCTTCGTTCCGCGCCTTGAACTTGAAGGTGGTGTAGGCCAGCACGGCCGCGACCAGCACGAAGATGATGCCCGTGACCCAGAGCGTGACGTAGAAGACGTCGAGCTGGGAGGCGGCAACCGGACCCTTGGTGTCAAAGGTCGATTGGGGACCGCCGATCCAGCCACCCGTGAACAGCGGGATGCTTGCGGCGAAAAGCGCGGAAAGACCGCGGCGGATCGAGTGTCGGGAAGAAGCGGAGGAACTCATGTGGCAAAGTGGCACGTGGCCGAGGGCAAAGAGGCCAGAGAGCCTCGTTAACCCACCGTCCATTTCAAGCTATTAAACGTGGTTAGTCTCTCACAGGGGGCGAGTCGGGATCAACGATTCTTCCCGGCTATTAATGTCGACGGTCGCCTGGATAAGCCGGGCAGCGGGTCGAAGCGAACCGGAGGTGCTGCGCAGATCGGAATAGGGGGCGTGCATCAGTTCGGCACGACCCCGGAGCCGCCGATCGACCCGGAAGCGGGCCACCAGCGGTACAGGAAAAAGTAGACGAGCACCCCGGTCACGCTGACGTAGTACCAGATGGGGAAAGTCCAGCGGGCCCACGCGCGGTGGCGGACAAAATCTCCCTTGAGCGCGAGAGCGAAGGTGCGCGGCACGAGGTAAGCGATGCTGATCGCGAGAAGGATGTGCGATATCAGCATGGTGTAGTAGATCGTGCGGATGGCGCCCTCGCCCCCGAAGGTGGTGTGCACCCCGCGAACCAGGATCTTGTGGCTGACATACCCCACCAGGAAGACGGCCGACACGGCGCCGGCTCCCAGCATGCAGGCCCGGTGGGCGGATTTGTTGCCCGCCTTGATGAAGGCGAAGCCCAGCGTGATCAGCACGGTCGCCAGGGCGTTGAGCGCGGCATTGATGCCGGGAATGTCTTGGACGGTCATGGGGACGCAGCGAGTTTAGGAGAAAAGGAGTCGGTCGGCCACCAGCGCACCGAGCTGAAGCGGCAGCCAGAAAATCGACGCGAAAAACAGCCCGCGTGCCGTTTTGTCGCGCCCGACGGGCCGGGTGAAGGCGATGGCCTTGACCAAGAACCAGAGGCCGAGCAGCAGGGTCGCCGCGAGGTAGTAGCGGCTGGCGAGCCCGAGGAAGGCTGGGGCCGCACAGAGCGCCACCACGACGAGGGTCGCGACGAGCGACCAGGCCGCGACTTTTCCGCCCTCGGTGTCCCGCACGGGGAGCATGGGGAAACTCACCCCGGCGTAGTCCTTTCGGTAGGTCCAGGCGACGGCCATGAAGTGAGGGATTTGCCAGAAAAACAGGATGCCGAAGAGGATCCAGCCAAGCGCCGTGACGCCGCCCTCCGCCGCGGCCCAGCCGATCAGGGGCGGAAACGCACCGGCAATCGCGCCGATCTCCGTGCTCCACCGTGACCAGCGCTTCGCCGGCGTGTACCACGCGAGGTAGGTGATGATCGTCATCAACGCGAAAAACGCCGCCGGTCCATTGGTCTTGACGAAGAGGATGCCGAGGCCGGCCATGTTCAGCAGCCAGCCCAGGACGAAGGCCGAGCCGCCCGGGATCTTTCCAGCCGGCAGCGGCCGGTCGGCCGTGCGCTTCATCCGGGCATCGGTATCCTGCTCCATCCATTGGTTCACCGCGGCAACGCCTGCCGCGCAGAGCGATGTCCCGATGCAAAGGGCCGCAAACTCGCCGGCCAGCCACGGCGGGCGTGCCGCCGCGTAACCCACCAAGGCGGTCGCCACCGAAAGGAGGCTCAGCCGAGGCTTGGTCAGCTCGAGGTAGTCGCTGAACCGGGCTTTGGTGGCCGGCTCGGCCATGGCGGCAGCCGGGCTCATGCCCGGGCCGTCTCCAACCGGGCGCTCACCTTGGGCGAGGGCGTGGGCTTGGCTGTGTCCAGTCGATTGCGATGGGCCCACCAGGTGAGGCTGAAGGTCGCCGCGAGGAGGCAGGCCCCGCAAATCACATGCGCCGTGGTGTAGTACGCATTGCGCATGGTCCAGATCGCCGCCGCCCCGAGCAGGACCTGGACGATCAACAGCGTGCTCATGACGGCGGCCGCAAGCTTCATCCCTTCGGATGTCTTGGACCGAATGATGTCAAAAGCAAGCCAGCCAAGGACTACCGTGAGAACAAGTGCCATGGCCCGGTGGGCAAAATGGATGCCGACGCGGAAATCCCAGGCGGCCGGGATCAGGCCACCCTCCGGCGTGAGCGGGAACGTGGGAATGGCTAGGCCGGCGTGATTGTGGCGCATGGTCGCCGCGATTACCAGCTGCACAAAGATCAGGAAAGTGCTCACAATAGCCAATTTGCGTGTACGACTGGGGAGCTCACCGGCCTGCGCCTGCTCGATCCAAGGCTTGGAGAGGCCGGCCGCTATGGCAAAAAGGATGCAAACAAAGACTTGGGCGAGGATGCCGTGAGGAATCCGGAGGATCTGGCCCAGCGACATTTCGAAGCCTGGGATGTGGGTCGCGTCGAGCAGCACCCGCTTGCCGCCGATCAGCCCCTGCACGATCACGATGAAGAGCGCCCACCAGCCAAGCCGCCGCAGCCAGGCCCGGCTCTCGGACTTCCATAGCCACACGGCCAGACCGATGGTGATGAAGCCCATGGTCGCACCGGAAAGGCGGTGCGAATGCTCGGCGAACATGGCGATGTCCGTCAGCCAGCCCTCCGGGTTGATGGACCCGTTGGAAAGGGGCCAGTCCGGAAACGCCATGCCGGCGCCAATGCTGGTCGTGAACGCACCCAGCGTCACGAGCACGAACACCCAGGCGGCGCCGCTCGCGGCGAACCACGCGAGAGCGGGTTTATAGTGCGCGGTTCGAGAGGAGGAAGGGGAGGCAGACATCAGCGTGAGGATTGGAGATAAGAAGTGATGTCGCTACCGGCCGCAAACCCTTTGACAATTCGATAGTGCAAGGAATCCGTTAGGCCATGAAAGCTAATGCCCACCGCGGTCTCTTGCAGTTTGTGTGCCTGCTGTCTCCGCTCTTCGTCACGGCGTGCCGGCCGGGGGACGCCGC
>CAYZCV010000021.1:29815-34325 GCA_964476965.1 uncultured Opitutus sp.
GGGGCCGGTGCCGGCACGGCGACGGCGGCCGTGACGTCCGACGAGATCCGCCACCCGCTGGTGGGCGCCGTGGTCAAGGTCGACCCGGAACGCGGCACGCTCCTCGTGGATCACGAGGCGATCGCCGGCTACATGCCGGCCATGGTCATGGAATTCAAGGTGGGCTCGGGCGATCTGGCGAACGCCAAGGTCGGCCAGCGCTTGCGCGGGGAACTGGTGCAGGAGGCGGGCGGCGAATTCCGACTCGAGAAAATCTGGCCACTGGACACGGCCAGCGATGCCGCCGTGACGTCCGCCGCGAATACCCTTCGTCAGGACACAACCATCCGGGGCAAACGCGCTTACCGGGAAGTGGGCGAGAATCTCCCCGACTTCGCGCTCTACGATCAGTCGGGTTCGGTGGTTTCTCCGGCGCGCTTTCGCGGGAAGCGCATCGTGATCAATTTCATCTACACGCGCTGTCCGATTGCGACGATGTGCCCCGCCGCCACCGAGCGAATGACCTCCCTGCAGCGTCAGGCCAAGGCCGCCGGGGTCACGAATCTCGAGCTCATCTCCATCACGCTCGATCCTGAATTCGACACGCCGGGCGTCTTGAAGCAGTACGCCGCCGATCGCGGCATTGATACCACCAACTTTTCCTTCCTCACCGGACCCGAGAGCGCAATCAAGGACCTGCTGCGGCAGTTCGGCGTGATCGCGATGGCCGAGGGCAGCATCCTCCAGCACACGTTGGCGACCTTGCTCATCAACGAAAACGGGCGTATTGTTCATCGCGTCGACGGCAGCAACTGGGATGTCCAGGAGTTCGTCGACAAGTTGGCCCGCTGATCCGCCTCGCCCCTCTTTTCCTCCGTCATGGCTCTTGCACTTGATCGTCCGCAGAAAATGCAGGCCGTCGCCATCACGGCGGCGGCGCTCGGCCTCTACGCCCTCTTTCGGTTCATCCCGACAGGCACCAACCTGAATCACATCGATTTTCGGGTTGAGGGAAGCAACACCTTGGAATTCTGCGACCCGTCAAATCCGCAGTTCATCCCCGTGGTGACCGTGCGTTCGCCCGTGGAGACGCGGCTGGCGTGGGATGTTGCTCCGACCGTCGGGCGTGAGTCGACCCTGACCTTGAAGCTCGCGACGGCCAGCGGGAAGCCCATCGCGGTTCCGGACCTGCTGGTCGCGCACACCCGGCGGCTGCACCTGATGCTGGTCGACCCGACGCTGCGCGATTACCAGCACCTGCACCCGGAACCCGGCGCGCAGCCGGGGGAGTGGGTTTTCAAGCACACGCCGAAGCTGGCGGGTGAGTACCGCGTGTTCGCCGACTTCACGCCGGCGGCCACGGGACGCGGGCTCTATGCCTCGTCAAGCTTCACGGTGCCCGGCGAGGTGGCGGTGAACCCAACCGTCGAGAACTGGACGGCCGAGCAGGATGGCTACCGCTTTGAACTCACTCCGGATGCGCCGATCCGCGCGGGGCGGACCGCGAATCTCTCCTTCACCACGACCCGCCTCGACGGCGGTCCGGTGCCGCTGCAGCCCGTGATGGATGCCTTTGCCCACCTGGTGGCCTTCGACGCCTCGCGCAATGGCTTCGCCCACCTGCACCCGAACGAACTCGATCTCACGAAGCTGCCCGATCCGACGCGTCCGCGCCTCACGTTCATGGTCACGATCCCGAACCCTGGGCGCTACGTGATTTGGGCCCAGTTGAATATCGGCGGCACCGAGGAATTCGTCCCCTTCTGGTTCGAGGTCGCGCCGTAGCGCCTGCGGCGCGGTTATTGGTTAATGGTTAATCGTTATTGGGCCGAATTCCCCAATAACCAGTAACCAGTAACCATTAACCAATAACCGCGGCGGCGAAGCCGCCGCTAGAACTTCATGTGCTTAACCGTCAGTCCCTTGTTGATCAGCTGCTTGAGGGAATCGATGCCGATCTTGAGGTGGTCGTCCACGTAGGTCTCGTCGACCTGAGCGTCGCTCTCCATCGTTTTGACGCCCTCGGGGATCATCGGCTGGTCGCTGACCAGCAGCAGCGCGCCGGTGGGCGTTTCGTTGAAGAAGCCGGTCATGAAGATGGTGGCCGTCTCCATATCGATCGCCATCGCGCGAATCTTGCGGAGGTATTTCTTGAACTTGTCGTCGTGCTCCCAGACCCGGCGGTTGGTCGTGTAGACCGTGCCCGTCCAGTAGTCGCGCGCGTGGTCGCGGATCGTGGTGGAGATGGCCTTTTGGAGTGCGAAGGCCGGTAGGGCAGGGACCTCGGGCGGAAAGTAGTCGTTGCTGGTACCCTCGCCGCGGATCGCCGCGATCGGCAGGATCAGATCGCCGATTTCGGCGCGGTGCTTCAGCCCGCCGCACTTGCCGAGGAAGAGCACGGCCTTGGGGTCGATGGCACTGAGGAGATCCATCACCGTGGCGGCGGTGGCGCTGCCCATGCCGAAGTTGATGATCGAGATCCGGCCGGCCGTGGCGCTGGGCATCGGCTTGTCCTTGCCCATGACCGGTACGCGATGCCATTGGGCGAACAACTTCACATAGCGCTGGAAGTTGGTCAGGAGAATGTAGTCACCAAACTTGTCGAGCGGCACGCCCGTGTACCGCGGGAGCCAGTTTTCGACGATGTCCTTGCGGGATTTCATGATGAGTCAGTAAGTGGTTTGCCGAGGCGAGGCGACGGGAAAGTGAATCGAAGCAAACCACCCCGGACGCGTGCCGCTCGCCCACGGCCGAGCAGGTTCCGGATCGGCCACGAACACCACAAGGCATCGTCCGGCGGATGAAGCTCGAGCAACGCCCCGCGGCGCCCGGACGAGCTCCTTTTAGCGCCCAGAGTTTTATGTTCCTGGTGGCTAACCTTCCGGTCCGTTTCCGCGTCCTTCCGCCTGATCTGCAGAAATTTCCCGGTGGATCGGGCGGGTGCCCACGTTGGCCTGAATGGGCCGTCACTTCAGCTCTGCAGCCTTGATCGCGTGCTCCCAGCGCAGCGTGTTGGTCTTGTCGTAGCAGCGGATCGTCAGCACCCGGTCATTGGCCGGTCCGCTCAGGGAGAGCTGGGTGTAGTTCTGGTCCACGACCAGCGTGCCGTCGATCCGCAGGGGGTCCTCCAGCCGGCCGAGGCGCTCCACATTGCTCGTGCCGGAGCTGAGGGGCGACGAGGTCAGCTCGTACACCCATTGCGTGTCGGTCAGCCGCGTCTTGGCCAACTCGGTGAAGTGGACATCGCCGCTCAGAAAGACCACCCCGGTGATTTTCTGCTCCTTGATGAACTGCAGGATCTCCTCCCGTTCGTGCCGGAAGTAGTCGAAGGTCTCGCTCGATCCGCCGAAGCTCGTGATCACCTGGCCGCCAGTGACGATGAACTTGAAGGCAGAGTGCCCGAGCTGCTGGGCCTGCAGGAGGGACTGCTTCAGCCAGTCGAGCTGACGGCTGCCGTACTGCGTTTTGTCCGGATGTTTGCCGGCATCGAGCAGGGTGTCGTCGCGATGATAGCGGTTGTCCATCAGGATGAACGCCGCATCGCCCCAGAAGAATTTTCCATAGACACCGGGATTGTCGGGCTCGCCCCACGACGGGTTGCCCCAGTAGGCCTTGAAGGCCTCGAGGGTGGTCGCCTTGAACTCGAAGGATTTGTTCGCGTCGTTCGATCCATAGTCGTGGTCGTCCCACGTGGCGTAGTGATGCATTGCCGCGTAGAGTGGCTGGAGGTCGGCGGTCGCCCGATCGCGGGCGTAGCGGTACCAGATGCCGCTCACCGACGAAAAATCAGCCTCGCGGAGGTAAGTGTTGTCGCCGCCCCAGAGCATGAAGTCGGCGCCGCTGGTGGCCATGTGCCGGAAAATCTCCGTGCCCTTGCCATAGGGTGTGCCCGGACGGTCGTAGGGCGCATCATTGAGGTAGGCGCAGGTGCCGAAGAGAAAGGAAAAATCCGGCGGGGGCTTGCGCCACTCCCACTGATCGGCCGTGCGGAAGGTGAGCGGGTAGGGGAACGCCAGCGGCTGACCGTCAACGGAGAGGCGGTACTCGTAGGCCGCACCCACTTCGAGGAGCCCGGGCCGAAAGTGGATGATCTGTCCTCCGCCGGGGGTGGGTGGCGGGGCGTTTACGCCGAGGGTCTTCCGCGTTTCGGGTCGCCCGGCGATCCAGTAGTCGAGCGCCACCACGCTGGCGTCCTTCACCTCCAGCCAGAGAAAGACCTCGCGATGGGCCTGGTAGCCGAGCATGGGTCCTGACACGAGCTGCCCGGCGGAGAGAGCCGGTCCGGTCAGGAGCAGGGCGAGCACCAGCAAAAGCGAGCGTGAGCGCATGGCGTCAGGTTGCAGCAAGCCTTGGGCTGGTGAAGGGCAAAATGGGCGCGAAGCGACCCGCCTGACCACGCGAACTGGTTGAGCGAGGCCCCTGGACGAACTTCCTAGGCGGCGCGTGAAACGTCGCCTTGCACCGGCCCAATCAGACGCCCGCGAGGGCGTTCTGGGTGTTGAGGTGCTCGACCCCGGTGTACTTCTGCGAC
>CAYZCV010000022.1:0-33710 GCA_964476965.1 uncultured Opitutus sp.
CGGCCGAGGCAGCTGAGGCGGGTCGCGAAGCGCCGCTTCCACGCGGCTTCAAAGCGCTCGCGGTTCGCCCGGCTGCTGACGGTCAGGAGAAGCTCGTAGTCCTCGCCGTCGCTGATCGCGTGATCAAGCGGGGTCCGGCCTGAACCTCGGCTCATGGCCCGCGCCGCGGCGGTGAGGGGGACCGCTGCGGCCATGATCCGCGGTTCCGTCCCGGCCGGGGTGAGCGCACGAAGGTCGCGGGCGAGACCGTCGCTGACATCCATCAGCGAGCGAACCTCGGCCCGACCGGCGAGCCAGGCCCCCTCGGCCAGCCGGGGCGTGAAGCGGTGGTGATGCCCGCGCAGGCTGCCGCCAAGCGCGCCGGTCACGTAAATCCAATCGCCGAGTCTTGCCCCCTGACGCGTGAGCACGCGCGCCCCGGCCGCCTCGCCGATCAGGGTGAGGGTCGCGACGAGACCACCGGCCTGTCGCGCCACATCACCGCCGACGATTGGCACGCCAAACCGGCGCGCCTCGAGGGCGAGGCCGCGGTAGAATCCCTTGAGCCAGGCCGTTTTCACACGACCATCCAGGGCCAGCGCGACGACCGCGGCCCGGGGGCGTCCGCCCATGGCGGCAATATCGCTGAGATTTCGCTTCAGCAGCTTGGCTCCCGCGGCGCGCGGGCTCACCGAGTCGTCAAAGTGCGCGCCGTAAATGACCGGGTCGACCGTGATGAGTTGGGGGCGGGACGAGGCCGGCACGACGGCGCAGTCGTCCCCGATGCCGAACGGGGTGCGCGGCGACGCCGCGCCCAGCCAGCGTTGGATCTGCGTGATCAAACGGGTCTCGCCGAGAGCAGAAACGGACGCGGAGGCTTGGGCGGTAAACGGATGCACGTGAAATCAGCTTTTACAGGAGGAAACAGAGAGAACGGAGAGGAAGAAACGCCAAACGCCAAAGTTCCGAAGGCCAAACAAAGTCCTTAAAGTCCGAAAACGCTCAAGTTCGTCCAGGAAACCGAGTGGGCGTCTGGGATTTGGCGTTTGAGATTTTCGCTGTTCTCTCCGTTTCCCTCCTGTTCAAGGCCTGAACGCCTTGGCTCAAGCCGTCACTCCGGTCAGCAGGAGCGCGATGGTGTTCAGGTTGAAGAGGGCGTGCGCGATCATCGGCACGGCGATGCGGCCAGTGTGCTCATAGGCCAGGGCAAAAACGATGCCTAGGGCCGTGAGCGGTGCGAAGGCCGCGAGATTGCCGTGCAGACTGGCGAAGAGCATTGCGGGCAGCAGCAGCGCGGCCCAGCGGGGGACGCGGGTGCGCAGGTAACGGAAGAGGCCGGCCCGGAAGATCAGCTCCTCGGTGATGGGCGCGACGAGAATGGCAAAACCGGCCATCACGATCGCGGTGGTGCGGGACTCGGCGTTGACGAACAGATCGACCAGTTCCTGGCGGGAGGGGTCGATCCCCACCAGCTGCAGCAGCCCGGTCCACCCGAGCGAGACGGCGGTGACCACCGGGAGCACCGCGAGAAAAGTCAGGCCGCCCGCTTTGGGCAGAGGGGTGAGATGGGGATCGCCGCCGGGGAGGACATTGCCGCGACTGCGGGTGTAGAAGTAGGCCCCCACGGCACCGGCGAGCATCCCCAGTTGGAAGGCGATGCCCTGAATGATCAGCCAGAGGTCGGGATCCGCGGTGAGCGTCGGGATCCCGCGGCCGAGGAGGCCGACGGCCAGCTGGAGACCCAAACCGCCCAGGATGACCAGGAGGGCGGAGGCGAGAAAATCGGAAGGGAGCAGGCGCCAGGTGCCGAGGGGGCGGTAGCTGGTCTCCAGCGCCTCCCGGGCGGCCGGACTGAAGCGCACGCGCCAGAGCACCCCGATGCCCGCGAGCAGGAGCACGATTTCCACCATCGTCGCGAGGACGAGGATCGGCGTGATCGAATCCGGGGTGACTTCGGGCACGGCGGTCCGTTCAGCGACCGAGGATTTGGCCCCGATCAAACACCACGCGCCCGTCCACGACGGTGGTTTTCACGCGTCCGGTGAGCTGCTGACCATGCCAGGGGCTGTTGCTGGACTTGCTGAAGCCGGCCTTGGCGTCGTAGGTCCAGGTCTCGGCCGGATCGAAAAGGCAGAGATCGGCCGGTGCACCGACCGCGAGGGTGCCGGCGTTGAGCTTCATCAGGCTGGCCGGCTTGCGGGTCATGAGATCGATGACCGTGGCGAGCTTGAAGCGGCTGCGGCGAACCAGGATATCGAGGCACACGGGCAGGGCGGTCTCGAGGCCGAGGATGCCGTTGGGAGCGAAATCGAATTCCTTGTCCTTCTCGTAGTCCGTGTGCGGAGCGTGATCGGTGGCGAGGATGTCGAGCGTGCCATCGCGCAGGCCGGCGATGATGGCCTTGCGGTCCTCCTCCGTGCGGAGGGGCGGGTTCATCTTGAAGTTGGTATCGTAGGTCGCGAGCGAATCGTCCGTCAGGGCGATGTGGTGGGGCGTCGCCTCCGCGGTTACGCGAATGCCGCGGCTCTTGGCGCGGCGGATGATCTCGACCGAATTGCGCGAAGAGATGTGCTGCAGGTGGACGTGCGCGCCGGTGTAGGTCGAGAGAATGACGTTGCGCGAGACGATCAGGTCCTCGGCGGCGTGCGGCCAGCCGCGCAGGCCAAGGCGGGTGGACATCGCGCCCTCGTTCATCACGGCGCCCTGGGTCATGGAGTGGTCCTGGCAATGGTCCATGACCGGGAGATCGAACATCCGGGCGTACTCGAGCGCGCGGCGCATGAGTTCATTGCTTTGGACGCAGTCACCGTCATCGGTGATCGCGACGACCCCGGCCCGCTTGAGCGAGCCGATCGGGGCCAGCGCCTGGCCCTTCATGCCGACGGTGATGCAGCCGGTGGGAAGGACCTTGATGCAGGCGGTGCGGGCGATCGAGTCCTTGATCAGCTGGATGGTGCCCGCGGTATCGGCGACCGGCGCGGTATTGGGCATGCAGACGACGGTGGTGAACCCTCCGGCGGCGCCGGCGCGGGAGCCGGATTCGATGGTTTCCTTGTGCGTCTGGCCCGGCTCGCGGAAGTGAACGTGGATGTCGACGAGGCCCGGGCAGGCCACGAGGTTGCGACCGTCGATCTTCTTGGCCCGCTTCTTGTCCGCGGTGGAGAGGGAGGCGACAAAGACGCCATCCTTGACGAACACATCGCCCACCGCATCGCGCTTGGCGGCGGGATCGATCACGCGGGCTTTTTGGATCCAGAGGCTGGGCATAAGGGGAGGGCTTGACAGTCGTAGAGGTCGGGCAGGTCCGGGGTTCGTTGGCCTCAGGCATTCGTCACGACCGCCTCCGGCTGGCCACCGGAGCAGAGGTAGAGCACGGCCATGCGGACGGCGATGCCGTTGGTGACCTGTTCGAGAATCACACTGCGTTCACCATCGGCGAGTTCGCTGTCGATTTCGACGCCGCGGTTGATCGGGCCGGGGTGCATGATGATCGCCTTGGGGTGGAGCCAGGACGCGCGGGTCTTGTTGAGGCCGAACAGGCTCGTGTACTCACCGAGCGAGGGGAACATCCCGGCGGTCTGGCGCTCATGCTGGATGCGGAGGAGCATCACCACCTCGGCGTCCTCGAGGGCGCTGCGCAGGTCGTGGGACACCGACACGCCGAGCGTGGTGAACCAGGCCGGCACCAGCGTGGAGGGACCGACGATCGTGACATTGGCGCCGAGCTTGGTGAGGGCGTGGATGTTGGAGCGGGCGACGCGACTGAAAAGGATGTCGCCGAGGATCACTACCTTGCGCCCCTTGAGGGAACCGAGCCGCTCGCGCATGGTGAAGGTGTCGAGCAGGCCCTGGGTGGGGTGCTCGTGGGCTCCGTCGCCGGCGTTGATGACGGGAATGCCGAGGATCTTGGACAGGTAGAGCGGGGAGCCGGCCGCGGCGTGCCGGATCACGATCATGTCTGCCTGCAGGGCCTCGATGTTCTGGGCGGTGTCGCGCAGGGTCTCGCCCTTGGTCGTGGAGGAGCTGGCGCCGTCGAGGGAGATGACGTCCGCGCTCAGGCGCTTGGCGGCCATGTCGAAGGCCATGCGCGTGCGCGTGCTGGGTTCAAGGAAGAGGTTGACGATGGTCTTGCCGCGCAGGGCGGGGACCTTTTTCACGGTGCGGCCGAGGATTTTCTTGAACGCCGTGGCGGTGGCGTGGATCTGGTCGATCTCCCCAGCGGAGAGCTCCTCGAGCGTGATCAGGTGGCGGCGGTTCCAGGGCATGCGAAGGGGAGGTCGGCGGTTCAGGCTTTGGCCGGAGTAATCTGGACCCGATCGCCCGAGGGGCGGATGGGATCGAGGTGGACGACGATCTTTTCGCCGTCGGCGGCGGGCAGGGTCAGGCCGCTGTAGTCGGCGGCGAAGGGCAGGCGCCGTCCCTCGCGGTCGACGAGGACGGCCAGCTCGACCTTGGCGGGCCGGCCATGGTCAAAAAGCTCGTCGAGGGCGGCCTTGACCGTGCGGCCGGAAAACAGGACATCGTCGACCAGGATGACCGTGGCGCCGGTCACATCGACCGGGATGGCCGTGTGGGCGTACTCCTTGGGGATCGGGTTGTTGCCGATGTCGTCGCGGTGGAAGGAGATGTCGATCGTGCCCGTCTTGCTGGCGATCCGGTGGGGAGCTTGCGCCAGACCGGTCGACAGCCGCCGGGCGAGCTCGATTCCGCCGTTGGCGATGCCGAGCAGGAGAAGATGGGTGGCGCCGGCGTGGCGCTTGCCGATGGCCGAGATCAGCCGCTCAATGGCGGCATGAAGGTCGGCGGCGGGCAGGGTCTTGATGGTCGGCACGAGGCCCGGTTTTGTCGGCTTGGCGGAAGCTTGGGAAGGCTATTCTGAGGGGGCTGAATCCGCCGGGCGGCGAGGGGCACTACTCCTTGGCCTGATACAGTCGTTCCCGATAGAGGTGGCTGGGGAGCAGGCTGTGGGCGAGCGCCTCTTCGACCAGGGCGGGATCGGCCTCCTCCATAGTCATCTGGAAGCGGTCGCGTCCGCTCGCGGGGGTGGTTTCAACCTCGAACTGGGCGGCCGGCATGCCTGGGCGCAGAATCACCATGTCCTTGCCCTTCCAGTAGCCAAAATGGGTTTCGTACTGGAGCAGGGCGCGGCCGTCGCGGTTGAACGGCTCCGAGGCCGGGGCCAGCAGGTCCCGCCCCATCATCGGATGGGTCCAGGCCCGGCCGGTGAGGCCGAGCACGGTGGGCATGAGGTCGACCTGTGAGCCAAGGGTGGTGACGACCTGAGGCTTAACCAGATGAGGGGGGCCGACGATGGTGGCCGGGATGTGGAACTTGAAGATCGGGATCAGCTGATCCCCGCTGACCCGGGTCCCATGGTCAGCCACGACGAGGAAGATCGTGTTTTGGAAGTAGGGTGACGCCTTGGCATTTTCGAAGAAGCGCCCAAGGGCGTGGTCGGCGAACTTGATCGCGTTCTCGGGCGAGGCCGCGGGGAAGTCGGGATTCGGCTCGATGCGGCCCTCCGGGTAATCGAACGGCGTGTGATTGGAGGTCGAAAGCATGACGGCAAAGAACGGCTGGTCGGTCTGCCGGACAAAAATCTCGTGACCCTCCAGAAAGAGATCCTCGTCATGAATGCCCCAGACGCCGACGGCGTGGTTGGGCTTCTGGACCACGGCCTGATCCCAGATGTTCTCCACACCATTGCCGACGAAGAAGGCCTTCATCTCATCGAAGTTGGCCTCGCCGCCGTACACGAAATGCGTGCTGTAGCCCTCGCGGCGGAACATCTCAGCCGCGGTGTAGAAGTTGCGCTGGGCCAGACCCAGCTTCAGGACGGCCCGGGCGGGCGTCGGGAAGAATCCGGCAATCGTCGCCTCGATGCCACGGGACGTCCGGGTGCCGGTGGCGAACATGCGGTCGAACGTGATGCCCTCGAGGGCGAGGCGATCAAAGTTCGGGGTCAGGCCGCCCGGGGAATACCGGCTGACGTACTCGGCCCCGAAACTCTCGAGCAGGATCACCACCACGTTTGGCGGTCGCCCCTCACGGGTGACTGCGGGGGTCTGCACATGGAGGGTCGACGCGCGGCCGTCGGGCAGCGGGAGATAGCCGGAGGCGGGCGCGGGTCGCTGGGCCTTGGTCAGCTCGTAGATGCGGTCAACGGGCATCGTGCCATAGTCCTGCGCGGTCTCGGTCTCGTGGGTCCGCCGGTACGCGGCGTAAAGGAGGGTGTAGGTCGAGTTGAGCGCGAGTTCGTTGTGGAAATGATTCTGGGAGAAGGAGGCGGTGCTGAGATTTGCCGGGCGGTGGCCGAGCGAGGAACGGGCCCCGAGAAAGATCGGGGCGGCCCCGACCGGCAGGAGGACCAGGCGCAGCCACCAACGCGGCCAGGGATGCTTCTGGGCCGCTTTCAGTCCTCGTTGGGCCACCCAGACCATGGCGGCGATCCCCAACGCGGCGAGGCAGGTCTCGAGCAAGAAGCCCGACGCGATCATGGAGACCACTTCACGGCCGTACTTCAGAAACTCGAGGAAGAGGGCCTCGGGACGGCTGCCGAATTCCCGCAGCGAGGGCCAGGTGGCCAGTTCGAGGAAGGACATGAAGCCGAGCATACCGACAAAATAGAACCGGAGGGCGGGACGAATCCACCGACCGCCGGGGAAGGGGAGGAGGCAGGCGGCCAGCCACGCCGGGGCCATCGCGTAGCAGATGAAGAGGAGATCGAAACGGAGTCCGGTGAGAAAAAGCTGCGGAAGTTCCGAGGCCGGCCCGATCTTCGCGGAGAAGCCGACCAGCAGGACGACCCGCATGCCAGTGAGCAGCGCGAGCGCGAGCGCGAGGAAGGTGAGGAAGGGTGCGAAGAGTCCCCGGGCACCGGCCCGGTCGAACGTGAACGAAAGCTTCATGGGGTCGTG
The DNA here is from genome assembly GCA_964476965.1 of uncultured Opitutus sp. GTDB lineage: Bacteria > Verrucomicrobiota > Verrucomicrobiia > Opitutales > Opitutaceae > CAMAXB01. Next base: position 6,897 of record CAYZCV010000022.1, read on the forward strand.
GTCTGGCAGAACGCCGCGCAGCAGAGTTGGGGGTAACTGCGCAAAGTACCGAAATTCGCTGACTTGGGGCAGAGCGTGTGGAACCGGTTTCTGGCGGTCAATGGCATACCCCCATCGTGGCAGAGCGAGATGAACGCCGCATGAATCCGAGATGAACGTTCCTTCATTTTCCGGCCCGGTCCGCTCCGTCGAATGGCCGGATCGAAGGCGGTGGCGGAAAATGCTTGCCGTATTATCCGTACTAGTGTTGCTAGTACGGAATGCTGCCGTTCTCGATCGACCTCAAGCCGGGTCTGCCCATCGCGGAGCAGATCCTGTTTGCGGTGAAGAAGGCTGTGGTGGGTGGCCAGATGAAACCCGGGGAGCGTTTCCCCTCGGTGCGGGTGCTGAGCCAGGAACTCCGCATCAATCCGAACACAGCCCACAAGGTCATCGCGGCCCTGGTTTCCGAGGGTGTTCTGATCACCACCCCCGCGGTGGGCAGCGTGGTGGCCGAGCGCGAAGCCGGCGGCCGCCGCGAGCGCGCGGAACTGCTGGGCGCGGACCTGGAGCGCCTGACGGTTGAAGCCAAGAAACTCGGGCTGACGCTCGACGACGTGCAGGCCGGCCTCGCCACGCATTGGAAGAAACTCGGAGGCCTTTGATTTCCCCTCATGAACATCATCGAAACCCAAGCTCTGACTCGGAGGTTCTGGCGCACCGAGGCGGTTCACGACCTCAACCTGGCAGTCGCCGCCGGCAGCATCACGGCCCTTCTGGGCGCCAACGGCGCTGGTAAATCGACTACGTTGAAGCTCCTCATGAACCTGGTTGAGCCGACCTCGGGTTCGGCGACGGTCCTTGGGGTCAATTCTCGGCGCTTGGGCGAGTCGGAGCGGGCGCGCATCGGCTACATCGCGGACGGACAATCGTTGCCGACCTGGATGACCGTGCGCCAGCTACTCGACTACTGTCGACCCTTCTACCCGACGTGGGATCGGAAACTGGAGACGTCTCTGCTGGAACGTTTCGAGCTCCCACCGGATCGGAAATTGAAGAGTCTCTCGCGTGGGATGGTGATGAAGGCCGCCCTGGTCTCGACGCTAGCCTATCGCCCGCGGCTTCTTCTCATGGATGAACCGTTCAGTGGTTTGGATCCCGTTGTGCGGGACGATTTTGTTCAGGGGCTCTTGTCTGCCTCCAGCGACGAGGGTTGGACGATCGTCGTATCCTCTCACGATATTGAAGAGGTGGAGCGCCTGTCAGACCATGTGGTCTTTCTAGAGCATGGTCGGTTGCGCCTGAGTGAGGCGGCGGAGTCGCTGCAACGGAGGTTCCGCCGGGTTGAGGTGTCGGGTTCGGTTTCTTCGCCTTCGTTGCGGCCTTCGAGGGCCGAGCATGGATGGTCGACGGCGGGAAATCTTGTCCAGTTCACGACGGAGGCTTTTCGTGGCGCCGAAACCGAGGCGGAGTGGCGGCAGCGCTTTCCGGGAGCAGTAATTTCGTCCCGACCGATGACACTTCGGGAGATCTTCGTGGCGCGAGAGAAGGCTGAACGTTCAATCGAGAAAGAGGTCCAGGCATGAATCTGACGTGGCACATCCTCCGGAAAGACATTGGGCGGCTCAAGTGGCTGCTGGTGGCCTGGGCGGCGCTCGGAGCCTACTCGCTTGCCTTCGCAAAATTCGGGCGGCTTGGCCTCGGCGAAGGCGATGTGGACGGCATATTGGCGTTCATGGCCTTTGTGGGTCTTAGCCTTTCCCTCGTCGCTTGGATTGTTCAGGAGGACGAAGTCACCCAGCCAGGGGTCTTCTGGCGGACTCGGCCAATCAGTCCCATTCGCTTGCTCTCGGCCAAGCTGATCCTGATCGGGGTCGTGATCGTGCTCTTGCCGTCGTTGGGAATCGCGATCGCACGTCCGCGGGGGTTGGATCCGACCGCGATCACTTTCCTCGCGACCATGGCGCTGCTGGGCGCCGCCGTGGCCGCATCAGTTAAGGATCTAGGGCGCTATTTCCTGGTCGGGTTCCTCTGCTTTCTGCTCTTCGGCGAGTTTTCGCGGCGGCTGGTCAGCCTTGGCCTCCACCGGCTTCGCGTCACGACCTCACAGGCGCACGTACTTGAAGCCGTCTGGGCGCTGGCCGCGATCTTGGTTCTTGTGGTGCAGTACAGGGGGAACGGTCTGTGGAAGTCCGTGGGCATCGTCGCAACGGCGATCGTCCTGAGTCTTGGCTTGATCGTGATGTGGCAGCCCGTGCGCTGAAGGCTTCGCGAACGATCGCTCGAAGCGGATTTCACCCCCATTATCCGGCCCTTGAAGCCGTGGTGGGAGCGACCTCAGTTCCCAAGCCACTTGGCCAAGTCCTCGTCTGCCGCGATCGTCGCGCCGAACTGGTAGTCGTGCGCCAGCAGGCGCGCATAGCCGGGGTCGATGAAGCGGCGGCAGTGGAGGAGGACTTTGGCGTGCTGGCCCGGGGCGCGCACGAGGCGGCCGAGGGCCTGGTTCACTTTTTGCAGGCCAGGAACCTGGTAGACTTTGCGGAAGGCGCGCTCGCGGCCGAGGTCGCTGCAGGCGGCGAGGCGGGCACGCTGCACGGCGTTCACCTCGGGCAGGGCCGGGCCGACCACCATCGCGTGGCTGATGCGCCCGCCGAGCAGGTCAATGCCCTCGGCGAAGCTGCTCCCCAACACCAGGAAGATCGCGTCGGCGAAGGCCAGGGACTCCTCCACCCAGGCGGCCTGTGCTGCGAGATCCGGCAGGCGGGGCTGCAAGGCCACGCGCAGGACGGAGTGGCTCTGGTCCAGCGTCCGCTGGATGGCCTCGGCATAACGATAGCTCGGAAAGAATACCGCCACCGCCCGCCGGGGGCCGGCACTTGCGTTGGCCGCGGCGTGCAGGGCCTCTATCGTCGCAGCGGTCGTCGGGTAGTGCCGCTCGCGCTGCTGGTAGGTCGTGTCGACCCGCACGTCGTACGCGATATCGTACGCCCCGTCCCGCCACGGCGTGTGCGCGACGACCGCGGTCAAGGGAGCGTCACTGGCCGGCAACTCCGCCTGCTGACCGTTCCACTCTCGGTCCTCCGGCCTCTGTCCTCTGGCCTCTGCCTTCTGCTTGCTGACCTCGGGCCTCTGACCTCTGACCTCTGGCTTCTGCCCTCCGGCCTCCAGCCCGATCGCCTGCGCGAAATCCTCGGGCGAACCGATCGTAGCCGACGCCAGCACGACCCCGCCGTACGAACGCAGCGTCTCTCCGATGAAGGGCGCGGCGTCGAGGCAGGTGAAGTGGAGCTCTCCTTGGACCGGGCTCCAGAGCAACCGCTGCAGGGTTACCGTCTTTAACCACAGGCTCAGCTCGGACGTGAGCCAGAGGCAGTCGGTCTGCCGCGGGTCGAGGGCCGCGGTGTCGACCGGCATTTGCTGGAGCAGTTCCCCGAGGCGATTGAGCAGGTCGGCGAGATCGTCTTCCTGCACGGCGTCGAGGGCGTCGCAGGCCGGGAGCGAGAGCAGGAACTGGACATACGCCTCCCACGCGCGGACCAGCGGAGCCGGGGCCCGCTGGTGGTCGAGTTCGGCCAGCACGGCATGGACATCCGCCGCTCGCACAAGGTGGGAGTGCGCGTCGGCCACGCGCGACGGCAGGTTGTGGGCCTCGTCCAGCACGAGGAGTGTCTGCTCCGGAGCGAAGCCGGGCTGAAGGTAGAAGAGGCTCCGGTTACGCGGGGCGAAGACGTAGTTGTAGTCGCCGATCCAGACGTCGTTAAAGGCCAGCGCGGTGCGGGTGATCTCGTAGGGGCAGATGCCGGCCGCCTTGCCTGCGGCCCGCAGCGTATCGAGATCCCGCGGCTCGTTTTCGAGGACGTAGAATTTCGACAATCCGCTGCGTGGCCAACGGGCCTCGACGTCCTGCAAGTAGGCACAGGTCTCCCGGCTGCAGTGGAAGGTGTGGTTCACGCAATGCTCCCCCTTGTTCCGCACATGCCACGCCGCCACCGCCGGTCCCGGCCGCGCGCCCGGCGTCGAGTAACCTATTGGGTTACTTGATGCCGGGGGCGTGGTCATCGCCTCCAACGTGCGGACAACCTGGAGCTGGCCCGTGGATTTGCTCGTTAGGTAGAGGAGCCGCGCGAAGCGCCCGGAGCGGAGTTGCTCAAGGGCGCATTCCAGCAATGCGCCCGTTTTGCCGAAGCCGGTAGGGGCTTCAAAGGTCACGATCCGTGAGCGACCGAGGGCCGCCGTGAGTTCGGCGTGGGTCGTTTCCTGGCCTGGCCGGAGAGTGGGAAAGGGCGGGCGGAAATCCAGCCCGCGCAGCCGCTCCCGTGCGCGCAGCCGGAGCGAAAGGAACTCGGTGACGCGCTCGAGGCGGGCTCGAAAAAGGGCCTCATCCCCGGAGGTGAGCGCGATGGGCTGGGCGAGTCCGCTGCCGGTCTCGACGAAGAGCAGTTCCGCCCCGATACGGACGGCCGGCGTCTCGATCCGTTTCAGGGCGAGGTAGGTCGCCACCTGAGCAAAATATTCGGGATAGTCGGCGCGCAGGTCTTCTTCCGACGTTGGCAGGGCGCGGGTCACGGTCTTGATCTCGCGCAGGGTGGTGCCGCCGTCTGATCGTGGCACCCACTGGTCGATGCGACCGGTCAGCGTCAGGGTCCAGCCGGCGTGGAAGACGCGGCCACTGATCGCGACCTCGAACATGGCCTCCGGGGTTTCCAAGGCGGTCTGGCGGCGGAGTTCCTGGTGCCATTGGGTGCCGAGCTGCGCGCGCCAGAGGCCCTGCGAACCGCTGCCGGCGTCATGCGGACCGACGGAGAAGTCCGCGAACTCACCCACGCTCAGGCTGGCCGTGCGGTGATCGAGGGAGAATTCCATCCGCGGTCACGCAATACGGAGAGGCGGCAAAGGAAAGCCGAATCAGGTTTTACGGGAGCAGCAGTGAACCAAGGTATCCCCAGATGGACACAGATTCACACAGATGCCGGTCTTTAATCTGTGTTTATCTGTGCCCGTCTGTGGTCTACATTCTGAGTTCCGTTCCCTCGGTTCCCTCCTATAAAAAACTCATTCCATCAGGATCTCGGTGTGGCCGCGGAGGAAGTGTTCAAGCGAGGGCTGCAGGCGTTGCGCCTCCTCCGGGTTGGCCTCGGTTGCCGGGAGATCGGCCAGCGGGGTGCGGAGCCAGCGGTCAGCGAGGGCGTGCAGGGGGGCGGGCAGCTCCGCCAGCCAGTGCTGGCGCACGGGATACCCCTCGTCCCGCGCGAAGGTGTACAGGCATTTGAACGCGACCACCTCCGGTCGCGCCGCGGTGGCAAAGGCGCTGAAGGCCGTCCGGAGGAGGGCGTAGACCCGGGACCGGCCCTCCTCATTGCCCGGATTCCGCGCGACCAGCGCTGCGAAGGCGGACGCGAGGCGCAGGCGCTCGTAGTCTCGGCCGATGCCGGCCTGACGCTCGATCAACCGCGCCTCCTTCACGAACCAGGTCTGGCCCTGATTGGAGGACTCGAGAAACAGCCCCACCTCATCAAACAGATCGATCGCGAGGTGGGCGGCGGACGGTTTCTTGGGCACGCGCTGGAGGACCAGCATGACTCCCTGAACGGGGGAGAAGACGGTAAAGGACTGAAACGAGTCCGACGGCAGGCGTCGGCTGAGCACGATCCCTTCCGTGGTGAGCGTCTCGCCCGGCATGGGACGCTCAGGACGCCGGCGCGCCGGGCTCGGGCGGGTTGCCTGCGGTGGCCGGGGTGGGCCAGGGTGGCGTCACGGCCCCGCCGGAAATGATCATCTTCATCCCGTCACCTACCGACATGTCGAGTTCGATGATGTCCTCTTTCGGGAAGAGCACGAGGTAGCCGCTGGTCGGGTTCGGAGTCGTCGGGACAAATACGGACCAGACCTCCGCCGATGTGCGCGCCTGGGGTTCGCCCTGAGCCTTGTTGGTCAGGAATCCCAGGGACCACACCCCTTTGCGGGGAAATTCAACGAGGACGACCTTGCTGAAGACATTGCGACTTTGGGATCCGAAGGTCTCCACGATCTGTTTGACGGTGTTGTACACCGTGCTGACCCCGGGGACGCTCTGGATGATGCGCTCGGCGACCTGGCCGAAGAAATGACTGAAGACGTAGCGCGAGATGTAGCCGAGCAGGGTGACCAGCAGGATGACGACGAGCGTCGCGAGGAGATTCCACACCACATCGAGCCCGGGTTGCGCGAGCAGCTGCTCGGGCACGAAGAAGAAGAAAACCGGGCGAAAGCCACCGCCGACCTGGCCGACCAGCCAGGAAAACACGACCCAGGTCACCGCGAGCGGCGCGAGCAGGAGCAGCCCGGTGACGAAGGCGTTGCGGACGGAGGTGAGACGAGAGACAGCGGCCATGGCGGGAATGTCGGCGCGTCCCGGTGGGACGCAATGGGAATCAGGCGAGGGTGAAGACCGGAACCGCGTCCGCGGCATCGAGCAGCTTCATGGCCCGGGCCTCGGCCACACGCATCCGGCGTTTCTTCGCCGGCTGGAGGTCGTCATAGCCCGCGAGATGCAGCCAGCCGTGCACCACGTAAAGCGTGAGCTCCCGGCTGAAATCGAGCTGCTTGGCCCGGGCGAAGCTGCGGGCGGTGTCGGCGGAGACGCAGATTTCTCCCGCCGCGCCCATGCCCGGCTGGGCTTCGAAGGTGATCACATCCGTGGGGGTGGGATCATCGAGGAAGCTGGCATGCAGGTCCGCCAGGGCCCGGTCCGTGAGAAAGGCGAGCGACAGTTCGCCCTCGGGCGGTCCGCCTTGAAAGCGGTCGGCTGCGGCATCGAGCAGATGGATCACGCGGATGACGGCGCGGCGATCAAGCCGCAGACGGGGATGGGCCCGGTGGACGTTGACCTCGCGCATGACGACGATCAGGCGCTGCCCGCGCCGGTGCTGCGGGTCTCTTCGGCGCCGTCGGCAGGCGGGTAGGCAACGCGGGCGTGCAGCATGTTCAGCAGCGTGAAGGTGAAGCTGCTCTTGATCTTGCTGATCTCCAGCAGCGTCAGGGGCGCCTCGTCGAGCTGGCCGTCCTCCAGGCGCTCGTGGAAGATCTGATCAATGATCTCGCCCAGGTGCTGGGGCGTGACCTTGCGCAGGGAGCGGGAGGCGGCCTCCACGGCGTCGGCGAGGTGGATGATGGCGCTCTCCTTGAACTGGGGCTTAGGGCCGTCGTAGCGGTAGGTGGTCTCGGAAACCGGCACGGGCTCGAGACCGGGTGCGACAACGCAATCCACGCGTTGGGCCGAAGGAAACGGGGCGGTCGAGGCGGAGGCCGGGTTCTTGAGGCTGTTGATCGCGCGCTGGAAGAAATAGCGGATCAACGACGTGCCGTGGTGCTGCTGGATGACGTCAATGGCCGCGCGGGGGAGCCGGTGCTTGAGCGCGAGGTCGACGCCCTCCTTGACGTGGCTCTTGATGATCAGGGCGGAAAGGGAGGGATTGCTGAAGTCGTGCGGGTTGACGCCGTCCCGCTGGTTCTCGGTAAAGTATTCGGGCTTGGTCGTCTTGCCGATGTCGTGAAACAGCGCGCAGACCCGGGCGAGCAGCGGGTTGGCATTGATGGCATTTGCGGCGTTCTCCGCCAGTTGGGCAACGACAAGGGAGTGGTGGTACGTGCCGGGGGCCTCCATCTGCATGAGGCGCAGGAGCGGGTGATTGTAGTCGGTCAACTCCAGCAGTGTGATGTCCGTCGTGCGGCGGAACAGGCCCTCGAGCACGGGCAGCAGGCCCACGACGATGATGCCGGTGGCCAGGCCGGTCACGAGCCCGGCGCCCATGTGCTTGACGACGGTGATGAGCGGGAGCTTGTCGACGACGCCAATGAGGAAGGCAAAGGCGGCGACGGTAATGCCGGCGCTGAAGGCGGCGCGCACGACATTGCCGCGCTTCCGGCTGGCCCGGGCGGCCGAGATGCCGACCATCGAGGCGAGGAAAGTCAGGACCAGCAGGTCGAGGCGGTTGCCGTAGATGACGCCGGTGAAGATGGAAATCAGCAGCGCCATGAAGACGGCGGACCCCGCATCAATCAGGATCACCACGATCAGGGGCGCGAGCGCGGTCGGCGCGAGGTAGGGCAGAAGGGACGCGGCCGAGGAGTTCTCAACGAAGAAGGGCAGTCCGCCGAGCGAGTAGACCAGGCGGATGAGCGCCAGGTTGACGATCACCACGAGCGCGAGCAGCCCGAGCCGGCTGTTGCTCTGGAGGGTTTCGCGGTCCTCCAGACGGATATAGAACACGCACGCCATGAGCATCGCCAGTACGAGCAGGATCCGGCCGAAGAGCTGCAGGCCCTCGGTCAGGGCGACATCGCCGCTGGCCAGCAGGAACTGGCGGTGGGCGACGAGCATTTCGTACTGCTCGACCGTCACGCGGGTGCCGGGCTCGATGATGGTCTGGCCCAGCTCCACATTCACCACGACGGGTTTGAGCGACTTGAGAGCGTCGGCCTGGCGCTGGCGGGTGGCGTCCTGATCGTAGATGAGATTGGGGGTGACCCCGTTGCGGAACAGCCGGAAGAGGGAGAGCGAACTCTCGCGGCCGGCACCCTCGGCCGCGAGGTTGATGCGCAGAAGCGTCAGGGCTTCCTCGATCGACTCGACCGCCTGCTGCGCGACGCTGCCATCCTCGCGTGAGATCTGGAAAACGGTGACGCCGCCCGACCCCGGGCCCGTGACGAGGGCGCTGTTGTCGTGGACGCCCTGGGCGTAGATCTCGCGCAGGACGACGAGGCTGTTTTCGACGACCGTGAAGCGTTGGTTGGCATCGCCGGCGGCGAGCAGGGCGGAGACATCACTCACGCTGGCCCGGTAGGGACCGCGCGCATTGAACTCGCTGACCAGGGCCGCAAAGTCAGCCTCGCGCGTGGCGGTGAAGGCCGAGTTGGCGGCATGCCGCGCCTCGAAGGCGGTCAGCTCAAGCAGGAGCTCGCGCATGTGGAGCTCGAACTGCCGCAGCGGCTCAAACTCGAGGCGGAAGACGGGCGGGACGCGATCGCGGATCTGCTCGCGCAGCAGGCGGGTCCGCTCCGCGCTCTCGTAGGTGAATGGTGCGCCGGCGACGACGCGGACGGAGGCGAGCTGGTTCGGAAGGACGGGCACGCTGGCGGTCGAGACGCCCACGAAGCTGATCACGACAATGGCGGCCACGGTCGCGACAAAGATGAGGGTCGCGACCAGGCGGCTGGTCTCGAGGTAGCCCACGGTGGCGGAGACGTCCGCGGTCTTGCGCACGCGGGGGCGATCGGCGCCGCCGCGGATCAGTTTGAGTTTCTCGAGCATCGACATGGCGTCAGGCGGATTCGCCCGCGGGCGTGATGGGATTCTTGTACCGCTCGTAGGCGTCGATGATCTTCAGCACCAGCGGGTGGCGGACGACGTCGGCGCCGCTGAAATGGTGGAAATCGATCCCGGGGATCTCGCGGAGGATGCGCCCGACCTCGAGCAATCCCGACAGCTTGGCGCGCGGCAGGTCGATCTGGGTGATGTCACCGGTGACGACCATGCGGGAATCCTCCCCCAGGCGGGTGAGGAACATCATCATCTGCTCCGGCGTCGTGTTCTGGGCCTCGTCGAGAATCACAAAGGAGTGCGAGAGCGTGCGCCCGCGCATGTAGGCGAGAGGGGCGATCTCAATCACGCCCTTTTCGGTCAGGCGCGCCACATCCTCCGCGTCGAGCATGTCGTGCATCGCGTCATAGAGCGGACGCAGGTACGGGAGGATCTTTTCGCGGAGGTCTCCGGGCAGGAAACCGAGGGTCTCGCCGGCCTCGACGGCCGGGCGGGTGAGGATGATGCGCTGGACCTGGTTGTTGAGCAGGGCCGAGACGGCGTGCGCCATCGCGAGGTAGGTCTTGCCGGTGCCGGCCGGCCCGATGCCAAAAACGATCGGGCTGCGCTGCATGGACTGCAGATAGAGCTTCTGGCCCAGCGTCTTGGGGACGATGGTTTTGCGCTGTGTTGCGATGACGAGCGGCTCGCCGAAGAGCGCGCGCAGCTGGGCGGATTCGCCCCGGGCGATCGTCTCGACGAAGCGGTGAAAGTCCGGCGTGCGAATGGCGACGCCCTGGCCGCGGGCCTCATTGAGGAAACCGAAAAGCTCCTCCGCGCGGGCCACGGCCTTTTCGTCGCCCTCGATCTTCACCCAATCCTCCCGCGTGACCAGCTTCACGCCGAGGTGGCGTTCGGCAAACGCGAGGTTCTCATCCCGCCCGCCGTAGAGCTGGTTCAGGTGTCGCGGATTGGGGTAATGAAGGGTCTTGGTCGCCACGGTGCGGGAGGAATGCGGTCGGAGGCGCCCTCAGCGGGCGGCGGCCAAGGTGGACGCCGTTGCCTGAAGACGCTCCCAAGTCTGATCGAGCGCTTGGGGAAGGACGCGGGTCTGCCCGAGCACGGGCATGAAATTATTGTCCCCGTTCCAGCGCGGCACCAGATGACCGTGCAGGTGAGGGATGCTCCCGCCCGCCGCGGAACCGAGATTGAAGCCGACGTTGACCCCATCGGGGTTCATCGCCGCCTGAAGCAATCGTTTGCCGAAGGTGATGGTGGCCATCAGGTCGGCACTTTCCTGGGGAGTGAGTTGCTCCAGATCCGTAACCTCGCGAAAAGGGATCGCGAGCAGATGCCCCGGGTTGTACGGAAAACGGTTGAGCATCAGGTAGGACAGGGGGCTTCGATAGACGATCAGGGCCTCGCGATCATTACCCAACGCCGGCAGGTCGGTGAACGGGCGCTTCGACTCCGGGAAACGGGGCGCTTGGATGTACTCCATGCGCCAATAGGCGTGCAGCGAAGGCATGTTCAAAGAGGGCCAACCTAGTGGTTGGGGCCCTCGGATGTCAAAACCCGCCCGGCCATCAGCTGGGACATTCTGGCGTGAAACGCCGCGCTAAAGGCCAAAAACAGCCTTGAGATTGAAATGACGTTCGTCATATTAAGGAAGTCGATGCGTTATTCACCCTCCCACAAACGGACGACCCGGCGCCGCATTCTCGATGCGGCCAGTGCGGCGTTTCGAGAGCGTGGCCTGGCGACGACCGGCGTGGATGAGGTGATGCGCCGGGCCGGCCTGACCCACGGTGGATTCTACGCGCACTTTCGGGACAAGACAGAATTGGTGGCGGAGGCCTGCGCGACGGGCTTCGACCAGGCGGTGCCCAATCTCGATCGGATCGCCGCTCTCCCGACCCCGCGAGCGCGGGTGCGAGCACTGGTTCTTTCCTATTTGGGTGAGCACCATCGTGCTCATGCGGCGGCGGGTTGTCTGCTCGCCTCCCTCGGTTCCGAGATGGCGCGACTCGAGGGCGAGACGCGGGTCATCTTTGCCGAGGCCTTCCATCGCCACCGCGCCCGAGTAGCCGCCGCCCTCGCTCTCGACCCCGACCCGGTCGAGAACCTGCGCCGTTCCAACGCCTTGTTGGGGCTGCTGGCGGGGACGCTCGTGTTTGCCCGGACCATCCCGGACCCCGCTGAAAGCTCCGCCTTGCTTTCGCAGGCCCGTCGCACTGCGCTTGAACTCTTCGCTCCCTCCACGTCTCCCTCCTGAACCCATGACCCAACCCACTTTTGGCGCCTCGCGCCGCGTTGTCATCACCGGGCTCGGCGCCGTCACGCCGCTCGGGCTCACCGCTGTCCAGACCTGGGAGGGTCTGGTGGCCGGGCGCTCCGGCGTTGGTCCCATCACGCGCTTTGACGCGACCGGTTGCACCGCGCAGATCGCGGCCGAAGTGAAGGGTTACGAGCCGACCGCTCCGCTGGCCAAACCGCTGCACCCGCGGGGCCCGGGTGGCGAGCCGCTGACGGCTCCTTTCACGCCGAAGGACATGAAGAAGTTCGGCCGCTTCACCCACCTCGGGGTGGGCGCTGCGCTCGAGGCCTATGCTGACTCGGGCCTGGATGCGCTCCGCGCGTCACTCCCGGCCGAGCGCATGGGCGTCAATCTGGGGGTCGGGCTGGGTGGCCTGCCTGAGATCGAGGCCATGCATGACACGTGGAAGTCCGGCGGTTTCCGCAAAATTTCTCCCTTCTTCATCATCCAGATCGCCCCGAACCTGCTCTCGGGGCAGGTCAGCCTGCTGCTGGACTTGCGTGGTCCCAACATGAGCGTGGCCTCGGCCTGCGCGACCAGCGGCCATGCCTTGGGCGAGTCCGCGGCCGCGATTGCGCGCGGCGATGTGGATATCATGATTGCCGGTGGCGCGGAGTCCACGGTGACGCCGCTCGCCGTGGGGGCGTTTGCCCAGATGCGCGCGCTTTCGACCCGCAATGCTGAGCCGACCAAGGCCTCGCGTCCGTACGACGCAGATCGCGACGGCTTCATCCTCGCGGAAGGCGCGGTGGTCTTTGTGCTGGAAGAGCATGACCACGCGGTGCGTCGCGGAGCCAGGATCTACGCCGAACTCCGGGGCTACGCCGCCACGTCGGATGCCTATCACCTTTCCTCGCTCGCCCCGGGTGGCGAGGGCTCGCGTCGCTCGATGGGTGACGCCCTTGCTCGGTCCGGCCTCACGGCGATGGACGTCGATTACGTCTCGGCCCACGCCACCTCAACCCCGGGCGGCGACGGCGAGGAAGCGGCGGCGATTGCGGCCGTGTTCGGGCCCAACAAGGACAAGATTCATGTGAGCGGCGTGAAGTCGATGACCGGACACCTGCTCGGTGGCGCCGGTGCCATGGGTGCGCTGGCCGCTGTGCTCGCGATCCGCGATGGAGTGATCCCGCCGACCATCAACCTCGACAACCTCGATCCCGAATGCGCCGCGCTGGGTTTGAATTTCACGCCCAACACCGCCGTCCGCAAACCCGTCCGCGCGGCGCTCGCCAACAGCTTCGGCTTCGGCGGCACCAACGCGTCCCTCGTTTTCGCGAAGGTTTGAACCGGAGTTCAGTCACCACGAAGTACACGGAATACACGAAACCGGACCGGATGGGGTGCCGGGCACCCCATCCCGGCACTGCGTAAGAGCGAGACGGCTTGAACTCGGCCTTTCGTGTGTTCGGTGGAGGTTCCGCGGTGACGTTTCCGGCTATTTGGCCGCTGCCGGAGCCGGCAGGACCACGGCGCGGAAGGCGCGATCGGATCCGAGGTAGGCCTTGGCGAGCGCGTCGACTTCGGCCTTGGAAATGCCCTCGAAGTCCGCGGTGCGCGAGCGCGACCAGTCCAGTCGCTCGGGGTACTCCTGCGCGGCGGCGAGGACGGAGCCCAGCCAGTAGCCATTGGTGCGGACGGATTCGCGGATGCTGGTGAGGATGGGCTGACGCGCCCGGTCGAGTTCGTCCTCGCTCACGCCATTGGCCGCCAGATCGGCCGCGATGGCCGTGACCACGTCGGCGATCTCGCCAGCCCGCTCCGGATCGACCGTCACGTTGGCGATCATGTAACCGTAGCCGCGATACGTGTCGCTCGAGTTGTTGCCGGCGCCGGGGCTGTAGGCCCCGCCGAGCTCCTCGCGCACCTTGACGCGCAGGCGGTCGGCAAAGACCTCGCCGAGCAGCGAGAGTCGGCGGGCGACGCGCACATCGCGGGAATCGGTGGTGGGCCAGTAAAGCGCGACGATGCCCTTGGGAATCTCGGTCTCGACGCGGTAATCCTTGCGAAACGGCTCGGTGGGCAGCGCGACCTGACGGGCCTCGTCGAGCGTGGGCTTCGGCGCGCGCGGGGGCAGGGCGCCCAAGGTCTGTGCGACGGCGGCGATGGCGGCGTCCACATCGAGGTCGCCCACCAGCGCGATCTCGATGGCGCCCGTGGCGAGCTGCGGGGTCAGCCAGGTGCGGACCTCGTCGGTGGTGCGCGCGGCGAGTTCAGCCTCCGTGGGGGTGCCGAACCGGGGGTCGCCGCCGGCGAGCAGGCGGCTCACCTCCAGCTGCAGCGGCCCCTGCGGGGTGTGCGCGAGGCGTGTGTAGAGTTGCTCGAGCCCCTTGCGAAGCTGGCGCTCGGCCTCGGGGCGGAAGCCCGGATCGACGATGAACGCGGTTGTCAGCTGGAGCTGGAGCAGCAGGTCGGCGGGCGTGGTCTGGCCGCCGAGGCTGAGGGCGTCGGTGCCGACGGAGAGGCCGGCGCCGACATTGCGACCGGCGAGAATGCGGCGCAGGTCGTCGCTGCTGTGCCGGCCCAGGCCGCCCGCGGTGAACACGTTGCTGGCAAAGAACGCGAGCCCCGGCTGGTTCCGCGGCTCAAGCAGCTGGCCGGCGCCGATACGAACTGACATGCGCACGCGGTCCGCCTCGAAGTCCGTTTTCTTGAGATTGAGACGGACGCCGTTGGCGAAGGTAACGAGCGTGACATCGAGATCCTCCACGCGACGGCGATCCGTCACCGCGCCCGAAGGACCAAAGTCCGTGTAGGCAAAGGCGGCGTCGGCAATGGTGGCGGCCGGCTGGACCGCGACGGCGAGCGACTGGCGGTAGGCCTCGGTGATGGCGCGCTCGGCGGCGGCAACATCGGCGCCGGGCTTCGCGTTGCCGAACACCGTGATGTACCGGTGCGGAACGTCCCACGCCTGGCGAAGGGCCGCGAGGCAGTCGTCCACGGTGACCTTTTCCAACGCAGGCCGGAAGAGCGCGAGATCGTCGGCGGGCGTGGTGAACACGGTGTCCTCGGCCAGACTGTCGAGCAACTCGCCCGCGAGACTCGAGGAGCGGCGGGTGGCCGCCGTGCGGACTCCCTGTTCCAAGGCGTTGAGATAACCGGCCACCACCTCGCGCAGCTCGGCGGGTTGGAATCCGTGCTCGAGGGCGCGACGCAGCTCCTGATCGGCGACCGCGAGGGCGGCGGCCCACTGGTCGGGCGGGGCGGTCAGGTCGATGCTCGCATTGCGGTAGAAGTCGTAGCCCTCCGCGACGGAGGCTCGGCCCGAGGAGAAGGGCGCGCCCTCTTTCTTCGCGAGCTCGGCCAGGCGTCGATTGAGAATGGCCACGGCAAGGCTGCGGGGGAGGTACTTGAGTCGGTTGGCCGCGGTGTCGGGCTCACGCGTGTACGGCGTCAGCGTCTGGATACCGACTGTCGTGGCGGAGGCCTCGGGCTCGGAGTGAAACTTGACCCGCACGCCCTCGAGGGGAGCGATCGAGCCGAGGTCGGGATCCGGCTGGGCGGGGGCTCGCGCCAGGATCGGGCTGAAGGTGGCGATGATCTGCTGCTCGACGGCGGCCGCGTCAAAGTCACCGACGGCGATGACCGCCATGCGTTCGGGGCGGTACCACGTGTCATAGAAGCTGACGAACTCTGACCGGGGTGCGCCCGCGATGACCTCATCGGTGCCGATTGGCATGCGCTGCGGAAAGCGGGTGTCGCCCAGAAGAAATTCAAACTCGGCGACGAAGGACCGGAAATCAACGGAGTCGCGGGTGCGCTTTTCGCTCTGGATCACGCCGCGTTCGCGGTCGATCTCGCGGTCCTGCAGGAGGAGTCCGCCGGCGTAGTCGCCGAGGACGCGGAATCCCTCGGCGAGGGTTTCCGGCTTGGTTTCGGGCAGTTCGAGGAAGTACTGCGTGCGGTCGAAGCCCGTCGAGGCATTGGTGTCGCCGCCGAAGCTCATGCCCATGCGTTGAAAGAACTCCACCAGCGTGCCGGGGGCGTAGTTCCGGCTGCCGTTGAACGCCATGTGCTCGAGGAAGTGGGCGACGCCACGCTGGGACTCGGTCTCCTGCAGGGAACCCACATCGACATAGAGGCGAAGGGACGCGCGTTGCCGGGGCTCGGCGTTGGCAAGGATGGCGTAGCGCAATCCATTGGGCAGGGTGCCGAAACGCACCGCCGGGTCGGGGCGAAGATCGCTGCCCTCGTGGGCGAAGCGCGGCTGGGCGGAGGCGAGAATCGCGCTGGCGAGCACGACCAGAAGGGTGGGGAACAGACGGCTCATGGGATTGAAGGTGGATAGAATCCTGGGCTGCGTCAAAGATGGTTCACACAAAGTCCCGCATCGAATGGTTTTGTGAACTCGCATTGAATCGTTCCGAATCCGGTGCTCGCCCATGCTCTGGCTCTACCGCCTTCTCTTCTTTCCCGTCCTGCTCGTGCTGGCGCCGTACTACCTTTGGCGCATGCGCCGGCGGGGCGGCTATGGCGAGGACTTTGCCCAGCGGCTCGGGGCGGTGCCGTCGCTGCCGTCCAAGCGGCGCGGGGTGCGCCGCATCTGGCTGCAGGCGGTCAGTGTGGGGGAGATGCTCGCCATCGAACCTGTTCTGGCCGGGCTTGCAGCTGACCCGACGGTTGAAATCTACCTGACCACGACCACCAGCACGGGCCATCGGCTCGCGGGCGAGCGCTACCGGTCGCGCGTTCTGGCGATCGGCTATTTTCCGCTGGATGCCTGGCCGATCTCGGCCCGGGCGTGGCGTCAGGTGTCGCCCGATCTGGTGATTTTGACCGAGGGCGAGCGCTGGCCCGAGCACATCGCGCAGGCCGCCCGCCGCGGCGTCCCGGTCGTCTGCATCAACGCCCGCCTGAGCGACCGGAGCCATCGTCGGATGCAGGCGTGGGCGCCGTGGGTGCGGCCGCTGCTCGCGGGCATCACGCGGATGCTGCCGGCGTCGGAGTTCGACGCGGCGCGTTTTCGCGCCATCGGCTTTCCGGCGGAGCGCATGACCACCACGGGCAACATCAAGCTCGATGTCGCCATCCCGGTCCTGGCCGAAGCGGAGCGACTTCAGCTTCGGCGCGAGCTGGGCTTGGCGGACGCGGGCGCCATCGTGCTCGGCTCGTCGACCTGGCCGGGCGAGGAGGCCGCGTTGCTGGCCGCTTTGCGGGACTTGGAGGCCAGTGGGCTGCCCTGCCGCCTTTTGCTCGTGCCGCGGCACGCGGAGCGGCGGGCCGAGTTGGAAGGACTGTTGGCGGCCGCTGGCCGGACTCATCACTTTCGTTCATCTGGCGCGGCCCCTGGACCGGTGGAGGTGGCGGTGGGCGACACGACGGGTGAGCTGCGCAAGCTGACCCAGCTCGCCGATGTCGTCTTTGTTGGCAAGAGCCTCGCGCCGCACCACGAGGGCCAGACGCCGGTCGAGGCCGCGGCGCTTGGGCGGGCGATCCTGTTTGGGCCCGAGATGTCCAATTTTCGCCTGATCGCCTCCGAATTGGTCGAGGCGGGAGCGGCCCGACGGGTCGCGAGCCCGGCGGAGTTGGCGGCGGCTCTCCAGACTCTCCTGCAGGATGCCGACGCCCGTGAACGCATGGGGGCGGCCGGCTTGGCCTGGCATCGGCGCAACCGGGGGGCCGTGGAGCGGACCCTGCAGATTATCCGCGACGAACTGGCAACGGCGTGAATTAAGGATTGCCGGGCGGAGTGGCAGGCGTACGTTCCGCCTTTTAGCTGGATGCAATCGCACGGTCCCAAGCGCGTCTATACACCCCAATCGTTGGAGTCCTGGTTCGGACGATTGGAAAATGACTGGGCAGCGCATTTCACCCCTCCTCAATTGGATGAGGGGCGTCGCATGTACCGTGACGGCGAGGTCCGGGAGCTCGAATTGACCGCTGGTGATGCGATCATCCATCGGCGGATCGACAAGCGCGACGAATACGCGGTGATCGAGTGGTCGAACGGGGAATTGTCCGTACGCTCGTCGTCGACGGATCTGGACGTGGCCCGCGCGCTCGCGGTGGCCGGTCTGCATGAGATCGAGGAACTGGTGGCGGACGAGATCTCTCCTTTGCCCGGCGAGGACCCGGTGCTCGCCGGCAGCGGGGTCGAGGCTCACGGCCTGACCAATGGCAATGGATCAGGTCACGCCACGGCCCCGATCGGCACCGTGGGCGTTGCGTCCGCCGCAACGCCGGTGGCACGGGCCTCCGTGGGCGCGCCGCCGGTTCGTCCCGCCGTGGCCGTGGCGCGGGGACCTTCGCGCACGCTGGTGCTGGTGTTCCGCACCAAGACAGAGGGGCTGCTCTTCCAGGCCTACTGGCAGGGTTCGGACAAGAAGCGGCTGGCGGCGCTGGGCACCGCGGCTCACGCGAATGGCAACGGCCATGTGACGTCGGGCGAGCGCGCCAAGCTCATCGGACTGGCGGCCTACGCGCGGAAGGCCCACTTCCAATATCATCAGGAGACGGGCGTCTACACGCTGGATAATGTCGCGGAGATTCCCAATTTCCTAAAGGGCACGCTTTCGGCGTGGCGGCGCCTGTTCGTGATCGAGCTCGATGCGAATGCGGCCAATCTGGTCAAGGGCACCCGCACCATTGAAATCGAGGCGGTCGCCGAGCGCCGTCCCGGGAGCAAGGGCGGGGTGGAGGGGGCGCTCAATCTGCGCTGGATCTTCAAGGCCGGAGAGCGGCTCCTGAGCGACGACGAGGTCAATGCGCTGATCAAGCGGGGCACGTCGCCGGCGATCCTGCCCAGCGTGGGCATCGTGGCCCTGCCGACCGATCGCCTGGCGGCGCTTGAGGCGTGGCGGCGCAATGCGTCCGAGACGCACCACGACGGCCCGCTGTCGCCGTACCTCATCTTTTCCCTGTTCAACGATGCGCGCTTCAAGCTGACGCTCTCGCCGGAACTCGAGGCCTGGCGACAGAGTGTCCTGGCGCCGGTCGCGCCCGAGGCCGACTTGCCGGCGCTCCTCCGTCCCTACCAGCGCCGCGGCGTCGAGTGGATGCACCATCTGAGTGATGTCGGCTGTCATGGCCTCCTGGCCGACGAGATGGGCCTCGGCAAGACCCTCCAGGTCATCTCGCTGCTCGCGGCGAGGCCGATTGCCGGCGTCCCGCATCTGATTGTGTGTCCCGCGAGCGTGGTGCCGGTGTGGCGCGAGGAGATCGCCCGCTTCTTTCCCTCGCTCAAGGTCGACGTGCTCAAGACCGGCAATGACTTCGCGGCGCGCAAGGATCCGGTCATCTGGCTCGCGAGCTACACGCAGCTGCGCAAGCACCGTGGGCTGCTCGAGGGCACCGAGTTCGGTTACGCCGTGCTCGACGAGGGGCAGTTCATCAAGAACCCGGATGCGAAAGTCACGCAGACCTGCTTTGCCATCCGGGCGCGGCATCGCCTGGTCCTGACCGGCACGCCGCTGGAAAACCGTCAGCTCGATCTCTGGTCGATCTTCCGCTTCCTGCTGCCGGGCCTGCTCGGTTCCCGGGCCGCCTTCGAGGCCTCCCTCGGTTCCGACCGCCCGGGCACGCTCGACCGTCTGCGGGCGCAGCTGGCGCCGTTCATCCTTCGACGCACCAAGGGTGAAGTCGCGACCGAACTTCCGCCCAAGGTCGAGATGGACCTGCTTTGCCCGCTGACCGATGTGCAGCGCGCCGAGTACGCCAAGATCTGCAGCGAGGGTCTCCAGCGTCTCGGGGACGATGTCGGCGCGGCGATGCGCGAGAAATCCTTCGGCTTCCTCGCCCTGCTCACCCGCCTGCGGCAGGCCTGCTGTGATCCGGACATGCTGCCCTGGCTCAAGGCGCCGCTCAGCGATTCGGGCAAGATCAACCTGCTGGTCGAGAAACTGGCCGAGATCGTCAGCAGTGGCCACAAGGTCGTCATCTTCTCGCAGTTCGTGATGCTCCTCGAGCGCGTCCGCGAGGCGCTGGCCACGCATTTCCCGGACCTGCCGCGGTACGAGCTGACGGGCATGACCCTCGATCGGCAAAAGCCGGTGCAGGCCTTCCAGACGGCCCCCGGCGCGGCCGTGATGCTGGTCTCGCTCAAGGCCGCCGGTACGGGCATCACGCTGCACGCGGCGGACTACGTCTTCCTGCTCGACCCTTGGTGGAATCCGGCGGTCGAGATGCAGGCCGTCGACCGCGTTCACCGGATTGGTCAACGAAGCACCGTGTTCGTGTACCGGATGGTCACAGCCGGCACGATCGAGGAGCGCATCCAGGCGCTCAAGGCGGCCAAGAAGGACCTCTTCGACCGCATCGTGGGCGGGCTCGGCGGTGACTTCGATCTCAGCCAGCATTTCACTTCGCTGCGCGAGCTGGTGACGCTGACGAGTTCGGCAACCGAGACCGAGCAGGGCGTCTGAGGGCGCAAGGGGGAGTCGGCGTTCACGAGGGAATTCGGCGAGCCCATCCGCGAGGGGTCCTTGCTATTCATTGCATACATATTGCATTTTAGTCGCTCGTTTGCGCTGGTCGCTCCGGGTGAGGGCCGATGCGCGCGAATGGTGGGGGGGGCTGGCGGAGGTGAATTTAGGGTCGTCACAGAAACGTAACCCGTTTCCCGCGGTTTACGCTGGAGCTGAGGGGCGACGCCGCGTCTAACGCAGCGTGATGAAAAACTCCCTGCTCAAATCCCTCGTTGCCGTCGGTGCGATCGCCCTCGCAAGCGGCACCCTCCAGGCCCAGAAGCTGGTCATCAAGGGCTCCGACACGCTCGGCGCCAAACTCGTCCCCACGCTCGCAGAGGAATTCAGGTCCAAGCACGCGGGCGTCTCGTTCGAAATTGCTGCCGAAGGCTCGACCACGGGCATCGCTGCCATCATCGACGGCACGGCCGGGATTGGCATGTCGAGCCGCGAGGCGCGTCCGACCGAGGTCTCGGCGGCGGCAGCCAAGGGCGTCAAGATGACCGCCCATATCGTTTCCTACGACGGTCTGGCCGTGATCGTGAATGAGAAGAGCCCGCTGGCGGCGCTGACGGCCCGGCAGGTGGAACAGATTTTCACGGGCGATGTGACCGACTGGTCCGCGGTGGGCGCTCCCGCCGGTACGATCTCGATTTACACGCGGAACACCTCGTCGGGCACCTACACCGACTTCAAGGACCTCGCGATGAAGCGCCGCGACTACGCCAAGTCATCGCAGAAGATGGCGGGCAATGAGCAGATTGCGGCCGAAGTGGCGAAGAACCCGAGCGGCATTGGCTATGTCGGTCTGGCCTACACGGGCGCGCCCGGCATCAAGGTGCTCGCGATCAACGGGAGCACGCCGAGCAAGGCCGAGGTGCAGAACAAGAAGTATCCCTACGCCCGGCCCAATTTCTACTACACCAACGGTGATGCGACCGGCGTGGCCGGGGATTTTCTCGCCTTCACCCTGAGTGATGCCGGCCAGAAGATCGTTGAGCAGGTCGGCTTCGTGCCAGTCCGCTGAGGGCGCGGTCACCCTTCAGAGGAGTCTCGGCCCGCGGCACTCGCCGCGGGCCTTTTTTGTGCCTGCGCGGGCAGGGCGGTCGGGCGCGATGAACCCGTTTCTTGGCCGCGTCGTAACACGGGCGACACGGGTTCGTCACACAAGCCCGCCATGATCGCCGCGGGTGCAGTGGACCAGAACCTCCGCCTCACCGCCCAACCCAAACACCACGCTATTATGGCCAACTCATTGTTTACCCGGCTCGCGCTCATCGGCGCCCTGACCGTCGGCGCCGCGACTGCGGCCCGCGCCCAGGACAGCGGTCCCCTCATTGACCTTCTGGTCAAGAAGGGCCTCGTCTCCGACCAGGAGGCGGAAGAGCTCCGCACCGAGCTCCTGAAGGATTTCGCCGTCAACGCCCCCGCCGGCAAGCTCGACCTGTCGTCCCGCGTCCAGCGCTTCACCCTCGCGGGTGATGTGCGCGTGCGCTACCAGTACGACAACGAGGTGACGAACTTCTCGCCCGCCTCGGTCGGCAAGAACAACGACCGCAGCCGTTATCGCTACCGCTTCCGTTTCGGACCCACCGTTCTGCTCGCCAACAACTGGACCCTCGGTCTCCGGCTCGAGACCGCGAACGGCGCCACGTCGACGAACGACGACTTCGGCGCGGCCGGCTCGACCAATTTCGCCAAGGACGGCAACACGGCCTATGTCGGCCAGGCGTACATCCAGTACTCCGAGACCGCCGCCTTTGGTGGCGCGATCGACCGCTTTGATGTCCGCCTCGGCAAGCACCAGCACCCGTTCTTCGTGGCGGGCGTCAACGGCTTCGTGATGGACACCGACCTCAACTTCGAGGGCCTGTCCGAGGAGCTCTTCTTCATGAATGCGGGCAGGCAGGGTTGGAACCTCTCCCTTCGCGCCGGCCAGTACATCCTCGCGGCCAATTCCCGCACGACCGACCGCCGGGGCGGCTTCCTGAATGATCCTTCGGTGATGTGGGTTGGTCAGGTGGAGTACAGCAAGACCTACCTCTACGAGAACAATCCCTACGGCTTCCGCATTGCCCCGATGATCGTCGCCTTCACGGCTCCGGAAGTGGTCGGCTCGACCATCACGAGTGACGCGAACTTCTACGACGATCTGCTGACCGTGCTCGTACCGTTCGAGTACACGATCCTCGCGAACAACCAGCCGCTGGCCTTCTACGGCACCTACGGCTACAACCTCAAGGGAGGGGACCGCGCCAATCGTCTCTACAGCACGAGCGGCACGACGCTCTCGCTCAACGGCCCGAGCGGCAATCCGTCGTCCTATAACCAGATGTTCAACTTCGGCCTGCGCTACGGTGGCGCCCGCAACCCGGGTGACCTCCAACTGACGGCCGAGTACCGCTATGTCGAGCCGGGCGCCTACACGGGCATCCTGCTGGACTCCGACTTCGCCGCGGGCCGCACGAACGGTCAGGGTGGCATCTTCTCCGCGAGCTACATGATCACGGACGCCGTCACCGCGACCACCACCTACTTCCACGCGGAGAACATCGACAAGAACAGCCCGGCCACCGTCGGCTTCCACCAGGCGGACGTCCTGCAGGTTGACCTGTCGGCCCGCTTCTAACCCTTCCCTCAACATTTCCCGCATCCTCCTATGAAAACACTCATTGCTCTCCTCGCCGCGGCCGTGCTCGCCACGGCCGCCCAGGCCCAGAAGCTGGTCATCAAGGGCTCCGACACCCTCGGCGCGAAGCTCGTCCCCATGCTGGCCGAAGAATACAAGGCCAAAAATCCCGGGGTCTCCTTCGAGATTGCCGCCGAAGGCTCCACGACCGGCATTGCCGCGATCACGGACAGCACCGCCGAGATCGGCATGTCCTCCCGCCGCGCCCGCCCGACGGAAATCTCCGCTGCGCAGGCCAAGGGTGTGAACATGAAGCCCTACATCGTCTGCTACGACGGCATGGCGGTCATTGTTAACGCCAACAGCCCGATCAAGGACCTTACGACCCGCCAGGTGGAGCAGATCTTCACCGGTGATGTTACGGATTGGTCCGCGGTGGGCGGTCCGGCCGGCTCGATCTCGATCTACACCCGCAACACCTCCTCCGGCACCTACCAGGATTGGAAGGACCTCGCGATGAAGCGCCGCGACTACGCCAAGTCTTCCCAGAAGATGGCCGGTAACGAGCAGATCGCCGCCGAGGTGGCGAAGAACCCGAACGGGATTGGCTATGTCGGTCTCGCCTACATCAACGCGCCCGGCATCAAGGTCGTCTCGATCGCCGGCTCGGTCCCGACCAAGGAGTCCGTCCTGAAGAAGACCTACCCCTACGCCCGCCCGACGTTCTACTACACGAACGGCGAGCCCCATGGCGAAGCGGCCAAGTTCATCGAGTTCACGCTCAGCGATGCCGGCCAGCGCGTGGTCGAGCAGGTGGGCTTTGTTCCTCTGAAGTAAGCCGAATTGTGACATTCGTGTGACAGCCGGGGGGCCGCTTGACCGTGGTTAAGCGGCCTCCTTCTTTTTCCGCGCCTCGCCTCCCGATTCTCCCTGCCGTTTTTCATGGAACCCGCCGCCCAGGCTCCCGAGCCTAAGTCCTTTGAAATCAAGAAGACGCGCACGCGCTTTCTTGGGCTGACCCTCGATGAGACCATTCAGACGTTCTTCGGGGGCAATGCGTTCGTGGCCGTGATCGTCTTGGCCCTGATCACGCTCTTCCTCTTCAAGGAGGGTTCCGCGTTTTTCGTCCAGAATCGTCACAGCATGACGGTCTACCGTCAGGCTGGCTTGGAGTACGTGGACTTCATGCGGCAGCAGGAGCAGGATCACACCGCGCTGACGCGCTACTTGTTCGACCTGCGGATGCGGGCCATCCGTCACTACACGGAGGCCGAGGGTCTGTCCTTGGCCGACGCCAATGCACGTCTTGCCGCATTTGATGAGTGGTCCGGGCAGTACTCCGACACGATTGAGCCGGTGCGGGGTCTGGTATCCGAACTCACCGATGTCGCGAGCGCGATCAAGATCAAGTTCACGGTGGCGGAGGACAAGGCGATCGAGCGAGCGCAGTTAATCTCGGCGGGCAAAGATGCTGAAGCCGCGGCGGTCGTGATTGAGACGGTCGATTTCCAGAGCGAGCTGGCCGTACTGACCGGTACCTTGCCCATGTACAAGGAGGCGAGCGCCGCCTTTGCCAGCCAGCTCACTGCGCTCCTGCCCTCCGCGCCAACGTTTACCACCCCGGAACTGCAGGAACGCATGGTCCGTTTCATGGACCTGACCCGACAGTATGTGACCGGCTTTCCGGAGACCGTCCGTCAGATGGAGGCGTGGGACTACAATCAGCCGATTCCCTTCTCCCGGGCGTTCACCGGCTTCATTTTTGGCAGCCAGTGGCTCACGGCCAGCTTCTGGCAGGACTGGTATGGGGTCATCCCGCTCTTTGTCGGATCGCTGATGGTGTCGATGGTGGCGCTCGCGATTGCGGTGCCGTTCGGCGTCGGCGCAGCGATCTACGTGAACCAGATTGCCAGCGCGCGGGAGCAGCGGCTGATCAAGCCCTGCATCGAGTTCATTTCTGCAATCCCCTCGGTGGTGCTCGGCTTCTTCGGCATCGCCGTCCTCGGCGAGGCCCTGCGGGCGCTCTCGCGGTTTGAGTCCCTGCATTGGATTCCGGGCTTTCCGATTGCCGAGCGTCTGAACGCCCTCACGGCCGGGTGCCTCTTGGCGCTGATCGCCGTGCCCACCATCTTCACCCTCGCCGAGGATGCACTGAACAATGTGCCGCGCGCGTTTCGTGAGGCCTCGTTCGCCCTCGGGGCGACCCGGCTTCAGACCATCGTCAAGATTGTCATCCCGGCCTCCTTGTCCGGCATCGTTTCGGCGGTGCTCCTGGGCTTTGGCCGCGTGATTGGTGAAACGATGGTGGTCCTGCTGTGCGCGGGAAATCGCATCGCCATCCCCGACTTCACGGCGGGGCTCGCCGCCTTCTTCCAGCCGGTGCACACCATGACCGGCATCATTGCGCAGGAGATGGGCGAAGTGGTTCGGGGCAGCATCCACTATCGCGCGCTCTTCATGGTGGGCCTGGTCCTGTTCTTCATCGCGCTCCTGATCAACTTCATCGCGCAAAAGATCGTGCGCCGCTACCGCATCTCCATCGGCTGAGCCATGAGCAATCCTCCCGACAACGTTTTCAAGGCCCGGCCGGGCGGCCTGGCGCGGCGCGAGAAGATCATCTTCTGGATCTTCCGGGTCGCGACCTATGTGGTTCTGGCCTGCGGCTTCTTCGTGTTTGGCGATATCCTGGTCAAGGGTTCGCGCACGGTGTTCCAGGCGGATTTTCCCTTCGTCAACACGACCTTCCTCTTCACCGCTCCGGAGTCGCTCTACGTTTTCGAGCACGACGGGCAGAAGCATGAGATGGGCGACCGCGAGTACCGGGCGTTTCGCGAGGGCGAGGAGGCGAAGGCTGCGGCCGAGGGGCGCCCGCTCCCCCAATTCAAGGTGTCGAGCTATGTGTATTCCGCCGGGGGAATCTGGCCGTGCATCGTGGGCACGGTCCTGCTGGTCGTCGGATCGATGACCATCGCCTTAAGCTTGGGCGTCTCGAGCGCAATCTATCTCAATGAGTACGCGAAGGACGGTCCCGGCGTCCGTTTCATCCGCCTCGCCATCCTCAATCTGGCGGGCGTTCCCTCCATCGTCTTCGGCCTGTTCGGTTTCGGCATGTTTGTGATCTTTTTTGGCTGGAATGTCTCGCTCCTCGCCGGCTGGTTCACCCTCGCGTTCATGGTCCTGCCGGTCGTCATCACCGCCTCGGAGGAGGCCCTGAAGGCCGTGCCGAAAGGGTTCCGCGAGGGCTCGCTCGCGCTCGGCGCGACCAAATGGCAGACGATCCGCAAGGCCGTGCTGCCTTATGCTCTCCCGGGCATCCTCACCTCGTCCATTCTCGGCATTGCCCGCGTAGCCGGCGAGACGGCGCCCATCATGTTCACGGCGGCCTATGTCGTGCGGGACAAGCTGCCGTGGGACGTTGAGAGCATCGGTGACTTCTTCTTCCAAGGCGTCATGGCGCTCCCGTACCACATCTACGTCGTTTCCTCCAAGATTCCTCAGAACGAGTACACCGAGCGGGTCCAGTACGGCACCGCCTTTGTCTTCCTTGGCATCGTCGCCCTCATTGCGATGACCTCGATTGTGCTCCGCAACCGCCTCCGCAGCCGTTACCAATGGTAAGCTCCCGGTCATCTTCCGTCTCCCCCGCGCCCATGGACTCCACTCCCTCCGCTGCTCCGTCCCGCTCGATCAATGTGCCCAACCGGACCGAACCGGCGGGTGCGACGCAGACCCTGATCGAGATCGACAGCCTCGATTTCTTTTACGGGGCCAAGCAGGCGCTGTTCAATAACACGATCAAGCTGGATGAGAAGCGGGTGACGGCCTTCATCGGACCTTCGGGCTGCGGCAAGTCGACCCTCCTCCGCTGCCTGAACCGCATGAACGATCTGATCGACGGGACCTCGGTTCGCCGCGGCACGATCAAGATCCGCGGCGTCGACATCTATCAGCCGGACGTCGATGTGATTGAGCTGCGCAAGCGGGTCGGGATGGTCTTCCAGAAGTCCAATCCCTTTCCCAAGTCGATCTACGAGAACATCACCTACGGCCTCCGAATCCAGGGCATCACGAGCAAGTCGCGCTTGGACGAGGTCGTCGAGCGCTCGCTCCGCGGAGCGGCGCTGTGGGACGAGGTCAAGGACCGGCTGCACGAGAGCGGCCTGGGCCTGTCCGGTGGTCAGCAGCAGCGCCTCTGCATCGCGCGCGCGAT
>CAYZCV010000023.1:0-33125 GCA_964476965.1 uncultured Opitutus sp.
GCTGGACGTCATTACATTGGGATGACGTCCGATATGGAGAATCGGCTGAAGCAACACCGCAGCGGCGGCACGCAAACGACACGGCGCATGAAGGGAGAGTTGGCGCTGGTGGCGAGTGCGTCGGTGCCGTCGAAGCACGACGCCCTTGTTTTGGAGCGAAAACTGAAGGGCTGGAAGAATCCGGCCAAGGCAATCGAGTTTCTCCAGTCTCTCTGAAGGATCGAGCAGCCCCGATCTGTCGGAGCGTATTCCGGTTCAAGTCCGGACGGGGGCACCAAACTCGACGGGCGGGGGGCCTAGCCAACGTCTTGGGGGCAAGCCGTTCCACCTTCTGCGAGGGGCGCTCGATTGCAGAACTTGTGGGTGGGGTAGCGAATGTAATATCGCGATGACAGAGGGCGAATCCCGTTGAGCGTCCACCGCTGAATCGGCGACATAACCCTAGAGCCAACTCTTTGCCGAGGCGTCGGTTGCCTTTCGGGAGGAGGTACCTACGATCCCCTTTCTCACTATGGAAACGCATCCTGAATCCACCGGCGGCAAATGCCCCTTCCCCCATCTCCACGGCACGATGCCGAAGCCGACGCCCGCGCTGGCCGGCGGTCGCTCCAACCGGGACTGGTGGCCCAATCAGCTCAATCTCAAGATGCTGCATCAAAACTCCGCCCTGACCGACCCGATGGGCGCGGACTTTGATTATGCCGAGGAGTTCAAGAAGCTCGATCTGCAGGCCCTCAAGAAGGACCTCTACGCGCTGATGACGGATTCGCAGGACTGGTGGCCCGCCGACTTCGGCCACTATGGTCCGTTCTTTATCCGCATGGCCTGGCACAGCGCCGGCACCTACCGCACCGCCGACGGCCGCGGCGGCGCCGGGGCGGGGCAGCAGCGTTTCGCGCCGCTCAACAGCTGGCCGGACAATGCCAATCTCGACAAGGCCCGCCGCCTCCTCTGGCCCATCAAGCAGAAGTACGGCAAGAAGATCTCCTGGGCCGACCTGATGATCCTCACCGGCAACTGCGCGCTCGAGTCGATGGGCTTCAAGACCTTCGGCTTCGGCGGCGGTCGCGCCGACGTGTGGGAGCCCGAGGAGGATGTGTACTGGGGCTCCGAAGGCACCTGGCTGGGCGACCAGCGCTACACGGGTGACCGTGAGCTGGAGAACCCGCTCGCCGCCGTGCAGATGGGGCTCATCTACGTCAATCCCGAGGGCCCGAACGGTAAACCCGACCCGCTCGCCTCCGCCAAGGACATCCGCGAGACCTTCGCCCGCATGGCCATGAACGACGAGGAAACCGTCGCCCTCATCGCCGGCGGTCACACCTTCGGCAAGACCCATGGCGCCGCCTCGGCCGACCATGTCGGACGCGAGCCCGAGGGCGCCGGCCTCACCGAGCAGGGCCTCGGCTGGTCCAACAGCTATGGCAGCGGCAAGGGCGCGGACACGATCACCAGCGGCCTCGAGGTCATCTGGACCACCACGCCGACGAAGTGGAGCAACAACTACTTCGAAAACCTGTTCCGCTACGAATGGGAACTGGTCAAGAGCCCGGCCGGCGCCCACCAGTGGGTCGCCAAGGACGCCGAGGCCACCGTGCCGGATGCGTATGATGCGGCCAAGAAGCACCGCCCAACGATGCTCACCACCGACGTCGCCCTGCGCGTCGATCCGGCCTACGAGAAGATCTCGCGTCGCTTCCTCGCCAACCCGGACCAGTTCGCCGACGCCTTTGCCCGCGCCTGGTTCAAGCTCACGCATCGCGACATGGGCCCGAAGGCCCTCTACCTCGGTTCCGAGGTGCCGGCCGAGAACCTGATCTGGCAGGACCCGATCCCCGCGGTGAATCATCCGCTGATCGACGCGAAGGACATTGCGGCGCTCAAGGCCAAGATCCTCGCTTCCGGCCTGGCCATCTCCGAGCTCGTCTCGACCGCCTGGGCGTCTGCCTCGACCTACCGCGGCTCCGACAAGCGCGGCGGCGCCAACGGCGCCCGCATCCGCCTCGCGCCGCAGAAGGACTGGGAGGCCAACCAGCCCGCCCGTCTCGCCAAGGTCCTCAAGGCCCTCGAGTCCGTGCAGAAGGACTTCAACGCCTCCGCGTCCGGCGGCAAGAAGGTCTCGCTCGCCGACCTCATCGTGCTCGGCGGCGCCGCCGCGATCGAGCACGCCGCCAAGGCCGCGGGTCATGCGGTCGAGGTGCCCTTCGCGCCTGGCCGCATGGATGCCTCGCAGGAGCAGACCGACGTTGCCTCCTTTGCCGTGCTCGAGCCGACTGCGGATGGTTTCCGCAACTACCTCAAGACGCGCTACACGATTCCCGCCGAGCAGCTCTTCGTCGACAAGGCCCAGCTGCTGGGCCTGACCGCGCCAGAGATGACCGTCCTCGTCGGCGGCCTGCGCGTGCTCAATGCCAACCACGGCAAGTCCCAGCACGGCGTGTTCACGTCGCGCCCCGAGACGCTCACCAACGACTTCTTCGTCAACCTCCTCGACATGGCCCATGTCGTGAAGGCGACGTCGCCGGCCGAGGAGCTCTTCGAGGTGCGCGACCGCGCGACGGGTGACCTGAAGTGGACGGCCACCCGCGTCGACCTCGTGTTCGGTTCCAACTCCCAGCTCCGCGCGCTCGCCGAGGTCTATGCCGAGAGCGACGCCCAGCCAAAGTTCGTCCGCGACTTCATCGCCGCCTGGAACAAGGTGATGAATGCCGATCGGGTGGACCTCGCCTGAGCAAGAGGTACGGCGCTTCCCGCGAATTGACTCGAATCTGAACAACGCCGGTCGGCTCGATCCGATCGTCTCATCCTGTAGCCTGGCTCGCTGAGCCCGGTGCTGCAGGAGAAAGACGATCGGACCGGGGGTGGGCGGCGCGCGGGATCTGACCGGACCCTGATTTTTTCGGCCGACACGATGCGGCAAACGCCGATTCGCAGGGAATAGATTCGTGGTTACGTCGTCCCATTGGGGTGACGACCTATCCGCTGATCTCGTTCTGTGGCGCGCGGGCGCACCTGCGCTCATGAGCCAAGGCAATGTCCTCTTCCTCCTCACGGGATCGATCTCGTGCTACAAGGCCTGCACCGTCATCTCGCGGCTGACGCAGGCAGGCGTCACGGTCCAGACCGTTGCGTCGGCCTCAGCCCTCCGCTTTGTCGGCGCGGCGACCCTGGAGGGATTGAGCGGGCGGCCGGTCTTCTCCGACCTGTGGGCGCCGGGGCGAGCCCTGGACCACATCGATTTGGCGCGGGCGGCCGATCTTGCGATCGTGTGCCCGGCCACGGCGAACACGATCAATCGTCTGGCCGCGGGCTTGGCGGATGATCCCGTGGGAGCCTTGTTCCTCGCGTGGGAATTTCCGCGCAAGCCCTGGTGGCTGGCGCCCGCGATGAACCAGCAGATGTGGGCGCATCCCGCGACGCAGCGCAGCCTGGCGCAACTCCAGCGGCAGGGCGTCACGGTGCTGGACCCCGGCGAAGGTCTTCAGGCCTGCGGTGAGACCGGCCCGGGTCGTCTCGCAGAGCCCGAGACGGTGGCGGCGCGTATCCTGGCGACGCTCGCGGCGCGACCGGCTGGCGGCTGATGCGCGCGGGCGTTTTGCCTCACGCGCGAATTTGGGCACATTTTTTTTCACGTTCGGGACGGAATAAGGCCGCCCTTCGGCGTTCTTGATAAGCGTCCAACCGACCGGCTTCCGCCGGCCGCCCCGCTTATCGACCCCTCCTGTCCGCCTCCCCTACCGGTGAACTCCCGCCTTGCTCCTCCGCCTCCCGTCTCGTCGAAGAACCGGCGGGTGATCATCACCTCCGGGCCCGGCAGCGAGCCGATCGACGCGGTCCGGCGAATCACGAATCACTCAACGGGTGAACTGGGCGCACGCTTGGCCGCGGACTTTGCGGCGCGGGGATTTGAGGTGATCTGCCTCGAGGGCCGCGGGGCCACCCACGCCTGGGCGCCGGCCCTGGTCGATCGCCGAGCCTTCCTGACCAATGAAGATCTGCTTGCCGCCCTGTCCACGCTGGCGCGGGAAACCCCGTCGCCGGCGCTCGTGCTGCATGCCGCCGCCCTCTGCGATTACCGGGTTGCGCGCATCGAGGATGCGGACGGGGCCGCGGTCGGGGGAGGCAAGCTCGACAGTCGGGCGGGCGGTCTCCGGCTGCACCTCGAGCCCGCGATCAAGGTCATCTCGCGTCTGCGCGCGCTCTTCCCCTCCGCCCTCCTTGTCGGCTGGAAATACGAGACCGACGGCTCCGCGGAGCGAGCGATCGCGCGGGGCCAGGCACAGCTGGCAGCGAATGACACCGATGCCTGCGTGGTGAACGGTCCCGCCCTTGGCCCGGGCTTTGCGCTGATCACACCGCAGGGCGATCTCGTGACGGCGGCCACCCGCGCGGACCTTGCGACCGAACTCGCGGCCTGGCTGGCGCGCACCCCGGCCCGAGCGGCCGCTCACTCACTGCCATGAACAACGAACACCTCAAAACAGCTTCACACGACGTCCTAGCGCAGGGGCTGGCGCTTGTCACCGGTTTGTCACCCGAGCTGTATGCACGCAGGCTGCCGCAGGCCTTCGACGCCTCCATCGGCGGGCATTACCGGCACTGTCTGGATCACTTTGAGTGCCTTTTGGCCCGCGCGGACGGTACCGTTGACTACGATGCGCGGGCGCGGGATCCCCGGGTCGAGACCGATCCCGTCTATGCGGCGGAGCGGACGCAGGCGCTGATGATGCGGATCGGCTCACTCCTTGCGTCCGACTTGGCGGCGGACATCCACGTGCGCTGCAAGGTGTCCTACGAGGGAGAGGCCTCTCCCTTGGTCGCGTCCACGTTCGCCCGCGAGTTGATGTACGCCATCGTCCATGCCGTGCATCACTATGCGCTTATCCGGGTCATGGCGGAGATGATCGGGCAGCCGGCTCCGGCCGATTTCGGCCTGGCGCCGTCGACGGCCCGGCACCGGCTCGCGGCGGTTGCCATGGCCGGCTGATCGGAGGCGACCATGTGCACCCTCACTTGGCAGCCCACCACCACTGCCGATGGCGGCTACGAGGTGGTCTTCAGTCGCGATGAGCAGCGGACCCGGCCGATCGCGGAGGCCCCCCGATACCGGACCGCGGGTAAGCGGCTGATGGTTGCTCCCCTTGATCCGCTGGGTGGCGGCACTTGGATATTTGCGAACGAGCGCGGCATCACGGGGTGCATGCTCAATCGCTACGACGAAGACGACCGTTCCGCTCCGGATGCAGCCATCCGCGCGACCAGCCGGGGGCGGCTCCTGCTCGGCCTCGCGGATGCGGAGGGACAGCAGGACCTTGCGGACGGGATCGCGCAGGGGATGGCCTCCGCGCGCTATCTCCCCTTTATCCTCTGGGTGATGCTGCCGGGGGTCGGGGCGACGATCTGGGTTTGGGACGGGGCGATGCTCGCGCAGAAACCGGCGCCGTCCGAGGGCATTCTCACCACCTCGGCTTACAACGGCCCAGCCGTCCGGCGCGCGCGGGAAGCGGCCTATGCGAGCCGCCTGCCGCTTCGCGACCTCGATGGCTTTCACCGCGCCTCGGACGGGCCGGCCGATGCGTTCGGTGTGCGGATGTCACGGCCGGACGCGCGGACCGTCAGCCTGACGCGGGTGAGATGTGCCGAGGAAGTCGTGCGCATGGACTATGCGCCCCGCGAGGGGGATGGCGGTTTTGGCGAGACCCGCACGGTGACCCTGGGCTTGGCGTTGACGGCGGAGGGGCGGCGATGAACGCGACTGAGGCCAGAACCGTTTCGGTTTCGGGCGCGGCCGCACGCGAGCCGATGCGGCCGATTGATACCTCGCGGCTGATCCCGAATCGGATGCTGCGCCGGGCGTACCAATTCGTGCAGCCGGCGATTGAGCGGGCGCTCGGGTTTCCGGAGTTGTGGCGACATTACGAGGCGTGCTCAGCCCGCGGGGTGACCGGGGCGGCGTTCGCGCAGCTGTTTTTGGAACAGGTGGGCTTTCGGTGGACGATGGCGGCGGACGAGGCGGCGACGCTGCGGGCAATCAAGGGACCGGTGGTGGTGACAGCCAATCATCCGCACGGGGGGCTGGATGCCTTTGTGCTGATGCAGGTCCTGCAGGCGATGCGACCGGATTCCTGGCAGATGCTCGCCAACGAAGTCCTTGGTTCGGTGCCGGAGCTGCAGGGCAAGTTGATCGCGGTGAATCCCCTCGCGACGTCGCCGGAGGCCTTGCGGCGCAATGCGACCGGCATGGTGCACGCCTTGAAATTTCTCCGCGGGACCAACTCCGCGCTGGGCATCTTTTCGGCGGGCCGGGTCTCGCACCGGCACGCGGAGCTGAAGGGCGCGGTCTGTGACCGCCCGTGGAAGGACCATGCGGTGCGGCTGGCGCAGCGATCGGGCGCGACGCTGGTGTGCTTGAATTTTTCGGGCGAGAACAGCGGCCGATTTTTGGCGGTGCCGCCGACCTGGAGCCGGGTTCGGGCGCTGATGTTGGGGCGTGAGCTCGCATATCCCGCCTCCGTGGAGATGGCGGTGCGGCTCGCCGCAGTTCTGAGCCCGGGTGAAGTCGCGCGCCTCGCGGAGAGTCCGGCCGCGGGCGATCGTCTGCGCGCCCGTTGCTACCTGCGGGTTGACCGCGAACTGAAGGCGCGTGCGCCGGCACCCGAGGCTCCTCGCGTACCGGTCTGCGCTCCGGGTGAAGTCTCCGAACTGGAAAACGAGGTGGCCGCGCTGGGGGAATCGGCGCGGCTGTTTCGGTCGACGGACGATGAGATCGACGTGCTTTATTTTCAGGGTCACCGCGGACCCGCGCTGGTGCGCGAACTGGGCCGTGGGCGAGAGCTGACTTTCCGGGAGGCCGGCCAGGGCTCTGGCCTCGCGTGTGACGTCTCCGCGGAGGATGACTACTACCATCACCTGGTGCTGTGGCACCGGCCGCTCAAGCAGGTGATCGGGGCCTACCGACTGGGCATCACCCGGGAGATTCTGACGCGGCACGGGCCGCGGGGCCTCTACCTTGATCACGTGTTCGCGATTGCCCCGGCGTTCTATGATGCCATCGGACCCTCGATTGAGTTGAGCCGGTCCTTCATCCGGCCGGAGTTCCAGCGCGACAGCCGGGCGCTGGCGCTACTCTGGCGTGGCTTGGGCGCGGTGGCGGTGCGGGAGGCCTGCCCGACCTTTTTCGGCTCGGTCACGATCTCGAGCCGGCATCATCCGGCCACGCGGGCGATTCTGGTGGAGCACCTGCGGCGCAATCACGGAGACAACCCGCAGGTGGCGCGATGGGTGCGGGCGCGTCATCCCTTTCAGCCGGTGACCACGTTTCACCGGCTGGTGGGTGAGGCCTATGCGGGCGCGCCCCTTGAAGCCCTCGCTCCGTTGGTGGAGTCATTGGAAAGCGAGGGGCGGACCATCCCACCGCTGATGCGCTACTACTGCTCGCTCGGAGCCAAATTTCTGGCCTATCACATTGAGCCCTCCTTTCAGGATGCCCTCTACTGCTTTCTGCGAGTTGACCTGCGGGAAATCCCCCCGGGGTACCGCCGTCGTTTCCTCGGCGATGCGGTTCCGGGCCGGGAACCCGTCGCAGGGACGCCGCTGACGCCTGCTTCCGATTCCCCGGTTTCAGCAACCTCGGCCAACGCATGACCGCTTCTTCCCGGACGCGTCGCCTCGTTCTGACCGTGGTGCTCCTCGCGCTGGGCGGAATCGGCTATGCGGGCTACTTCTCCTGGCAGAGCGCGCTGGGTCGGAAAGCCCTGGAGGCAACCCAGCTCGCCTCGATGCCCCTCGCCGCGTCGCTTGAACGCGCGGGTCGGGAAAACAAGCTCGTGCTGGTCGAGGTGGCTGCGATCTGGTGTCCCTCCTGCCGGCGGCTGGACCGGGAAGTCTTTGCGCATCCCGACGTGCGCCGCCGGATCGCGAACGATTTTGTCTTTTCCCGGCTCGAGCATGACTCGCCGGAAGGCCGAGCCTTTCACAAGAAAGTCGGAGCCGCCGGATTTCCCACGCTCTGGCTGGTCGATTCCCGCGGGGAAGTGGTCAGCCGTCTCGATCTCACTTTCGAGCCGACGGCTTTTCTCCGTCAGCTGGACCCGGCGCGCGCGAATTGAGGTCGCCGCCGATCGGGCGGCACCCCGAGCTCGTCGCCACGGGATTCGACCGGATCCCGAGTCAGACGTGGCGCGAACCGCCTCGGGACGTGAAATGGCGTCAGTGGCGGCCCCAAGTAGATGTGTTATCGCGTGCCTTCGCACCGGCAAAGGGGCGCCCGGGTGAAATCAAGAGCGGATCGGAGGTCCGCTTGCCATGAGCGGACTCGTCGGCAAAGTGAAGTTACCCCATGAACTCAACCCCTTCATTTCTTAATCCTACCCGCCGTCGTTTCCTCGGTCAGCTCTCGCTCGGCGCGGCTGCGCTGGCGACGCCCTGGTCGGCCTTGCGTGGTGCCACAGCGGTGCCCGGCCGCAAGCTCGGTCTCGCATTGGTGGGGCTCGGCAACTACTCGACGGGCGAACTCGGACCGGCGTTGCGTGAGACTGAGTTTGTCCGCCTCGCCGGTGTGGTCACGGGCACGCGCGCGAAGGGCGAGAAGTGGGCGCAGGATTTTGGTTTCCCGACGACGAGCATCTACGACTACACGAGGATGGACCGGATGGCGGACAATCCCGACATCGACGTCGTCTATGTCGTCACCCCGGTGGCGCTTCACGCCGAGCACACGATCCGCGCGCTGAAGGCGGGCAAGCACGTGATCTGCGAAAAACCCATGGGCATGTCGGTCGCCGAGTGCGATCAGATGATCGCCGCGAGTACCGCGGCCAAGCGCGCGCTCGCCATCGGTTATCGCCTGCACGCCGATCCCCATCATCAGGAGCTCATGCGCCTCGTGCGCGAGGACGAGTTCGGGCCGTTCAAAAAGATGGTCACGTCCAATGGCTTTAAGCTCAACCCGCGCGACGGGGTAAAGCCCTGGCGCGCGATCGCGGCGCTGGCGGGCGGTGGTCCCCTGATGGACATGGGCATCTACTCGGTGCACGCGGCCTGCATGGCCGCGGGCGCAACCCCGGTTGCGGTCACGGCGAAGGAAGAGCCGAAGGTGCGGCCGGAATTCTTCACCGATGTGGAAGAGACGCTGAATTACACGCTCGAATTCGCCAACGGGGCGGTCTGCGAAGGCAGCACCAGCTACGAACGCGGCAGCGGACATTTCCGCGCCGACGCGGAGCGCGGCTGGTGGGAGATGGCCCCGGCCTTCAGCTACCGGAATCTCCGCGGCGCGACGAGCAAGGGTCTGATGATGTACCCGCCGCTGCGCCAGCAGGCCAAGCATCTGGACATGGTTGCGCGCAGTCTGATCGAGGGCACCACGCTGCCGACTCCGGCGGAACTCGGTCGCCGCGACATGCGGATCGTTGAGGCCATCTATGCCGCGGCCAAGAGCGGCCGCCGCGAGTTGGTGAAGGCGTAGGCGCGGGGTAGGGACGGGCCGACGTAGCGGTGCCTCGTCCCATCGACGAGCGCGGAAACGTCACGACCTCGATTGAGGGCGGATCGTAACCCGGCCATGGCCACGAAAAACACCAAGATCGTCTGGCTTGGGTACGTAGCCCGTCCGAGCGCCCTCTAGGGCGTCGTGAGGTTTACGAATCCACCCTCAGGCCATTTTGTGTTTTTCGTGGCCAAACTCCGAATCAGGCCACCTCCCGGTCTGGAGGGTGGCCGCGTCGCGCTCATGGTCCCCATCAATTTTTTGCGAAAGTTGGGGCGATTTGCGCCGATGTCTCCAGTGAACTCGTTATGGTTTCGGACGCACATTCTCCTGTCGGTACCCGGTTAACCCCGGATGACATCGTGCGGGATCTCAAGACCCTGCCCTCCGCGCCCAAAGTCCTGCCCAAGCTGAAGGACCTGCTGGCTGATGGGAATTCGTCCCTGTACGAGATCGTGACGCTGATCCGGATCGACCCGGGCATTGCCGCCCGCGTGCTCCAGACCGCCAACAGCACCTACTTCAGCCAGGGCATCCGTTGCTACACGGTGGAGGAGGCGGTCAACCGCGTCGGCTACGACCAGATTTACGAATTGGTGGCCTTTGCCGTCTCGTCCCAGGTCCTCGTACGGCCGCTTGAGGTCTACGGCATCGAGGCCGACGATCTGTGGAAGCAGTCGGTGGCGTGCGCGCTGTCGGCCGAGATCCTGGCCCATCGCACCAACCAGGATCGCAATGTGGCCTACACCATCGGCCTGCTCCACTGCCTCGGCATGGTCGCGATCGACGAGTGGGTGCTGCGCAACACGCCCGGACTGGTGCTGAGCTCCGCCGGTCTGCCGCGGGAGGCGACCGAGTCCGAGCGCAATGCCTTTGGCTTCACCCAGGCCGAGACCGGCAGCACGCTGCTGCGTCATTGGGGCTTCCCCCTTTCAATGTCCGAGCCAATCCGCTGGCAGTACGCGCCCCGCGCATCGGCCAGCCAGAGCCGCATGTCCAGCCTGCTGCTGGCCGCGAAGTGGCTGCGCACCGCGGCGTGCGCCGCGCCCGAGCAGCGTCCGGCTCTGCCCGAGGCCTCCCACTTGCTGCCCATCGGGCTCAATCCCCAGGTGCTCCCGGCGATGTTGACCGAGGTGCATCAGCGTCTCGACGAAGTCAGCTCGCTGCTCGAGCCGCGCAAGCGCGATTCCGAACGTCACCGCTTCCCGACCGCGCCGCTGGAGTGATCGACGACGGCGATTCGGCCTGAAGTTTTAAAGGGGAAACGGAGAGAACGGAGATCGCGGGATCGGTTCATTCTCGGACGCCGGGAGTTGTCGCGCGCAGCGGACCCGGTGCGCCTCTCCGCCGTGTCCGGCCGTTTCGACTCCGTTCTCTCTGCTCCCTCCGGTGAAACGAAGGGAAACGAGAACGAGAACGAGAACGCACCGTCGCCGAGGGCGACGTCAGGAGACGCGGCTGTAGATCTTCTGCAGCATCGACGCGGACGCCTTGGGCGGGGAGCCGGCGGGGCGCGTGGCGCTGAGACTGCAGCGGAGCAGGAGCTGCTCGTTTTCCTTATCGAGCTGGAGAATCTGCAGAATGCGGGCGCGCGTGGTTTCGAGCCGGGCGCGGGTGTCGGCGTCGCGGGCCGAGGCGGCGGGCTGCTTGCGCAGGCCCTCAACCACGAGATCGAGGCGGGCGAGCAGTTCGCGCTTCTTTTCCAGAAAGGCGTTGTCCGGTGCGCGCTGGTGCTGGCGCAGGAAATGGTTCTCCTCCAGGACGCAGGCGTGGATCTCGTCGCAGAGCTGGTGATGTTGCTGGAAGAGGGTGGAGGCGCTCATGGCGTGGCGGCAACGGAGGTGGCGGGAGGGAGGGGACTGTCGGAGTTTGCCGCCTGCGTGTTGAAGAAGGAAGACATTTGCTGATCGAGATCGGTGCGCCAGGCAAGCTGGTCGCGACGCCAGGAGGCCATGCGGCCCAGTTCGGCCAGGTCGGCAGTCTTGGCCTCGGCGGACTGGGCGACGATGCGGTCGTAAGCCGCCTTGGCCTCGCCGGTCATGCCCATGCGCTCGTAGCAGAGGGCCAGCTGGTAGGTGACGGGCAGGCGCCACGCCGGCTCGGGCGAGAGATCGGCGAGGGCGGCGTAGATGACCTGGGCGCTGAGGGCGTCACCGGCCTCGAAGAAATCATTGGCCAGCAGATTGCCCGTGCGACGCTGCCAGTAGGTCCAGCGCTGGGCGTCCTTGCCATTCTTGGCCTGCTCGGCGCGGAGCAGCTCGAGGGTGACAGCGAAGGCCTGCTGCGGGCGCTTGAGGCCGCGGTAGCTCATGGCGAGCACGTAGCGGGCCTCCGGGACGTTCTCGTCATTGGGCCATTGCTCAAGATAGGTGCGCAGCGCGGTTGCGGCGGCCTCGAGGTCACCCCCGAGGAAGAGCGAGTACGACGCCTTGAAATGGGCGCGCGCCCGGTCGCTGGCGGCGAGGTCGAGCAGGCGGAGGCGGGAGAAAAACTTGTTGGCCTCGACGAAGTTGCCGGCCTGGAAATGGGTCTCGGCGATCTCGTACTGGGCGGTGCGGGCCAGCAGCTGGTAGTGCTCGAAGCCCTCGCCTGGCATTTTCAGGGTCGAGTTGATCACGCTGTAGAAGCGGGCGATCGCCATCTTGTGCGAACCCATGGCACGCAGCGTGCGACCGAGTTCGAGCAGGGCGTCGGGCGAACGCATGTCACCCGGGTACTCCTTCAGGTACTTTTCGTAGATGGCCGCGGCCTTGGTCAGCATACCCTGACGGCGGTGCATGCGGGCGAGGCCGAGCAGCGCGGTCTTGGTGTCCTCGGGCCCGGGGGCGGTCGAGGTGATGACCTGGTGGAAGGCGATCTCGGCGGCGGCGTAGTCCTCGCGCTCGGTCAGCGCGGTGCCGAGTTTGATCAGGCTGGTGATCTCCTCCTGGCTGAGCTTCGGGCGCAGCGACACGGCCTGAACCGGCGGGATGTCGTGGGCCGAGACGTGGGGGTCGAGGGCCTTGGGCGCTTCCTCCGACGCAGGGGAGGCGGCGTCGGGGGACGCCGCGGAAGGGACCGCCCCGGCCGCGGGAGGCGCTGCCGGATGTTCGGCAGGCGCCGCCTCGTGGGCTGCGGGGGTTGACGGGGCAACGTCGTGAGCCGGAGCGTCGCTGCTCGGCGCAACGGAGGCGCGGGCGTGGACGGCCAGCAGGCTGGCCAGAAGAACGACGGCGCGAACGAAGCGGAGGGAGGAGCGGCGGAGGGACATCAGGGCGTTTGACGATAGGTGGCGGAACTGGGCGGTACCGCGGCGGGAGCCGGGGCTGACCGGGGAACGGGGGTGATCACGTTGACTTCACCCGAAGCGCTGCCCGTACCGGGGAGCTGGAAGAACGGAAGAAAATCCTCCGGACGCAGCGACGGACGGGTGTCGTCGGGCAGAATGGGAGCAGGTCCGCTCGGAAGCGGCGCGGTCTCGACCCGGTTCGCGGGTGTGACAGCGGTCGGGAGAGGACGGGCGACGGGGGCCTCCTCGGCGACCTCGGTCGTCGAGACGGTCTCCGGCGTCACGTCTTCCATGACATCCGTGGACGGATCGAGCTCCGTCTCGTGATTGTCCGCGAGCCCGGGCGGTTTGCCGGAGGCCGGCGGCCGCGTGACGAGATCCGGGGGAGGCGCCACCTCGACAAAGCGAAGAGGGGGAGCGCCGACCACCCGGAGGTAGGGCTGAGGCGACTGCCGCGGTTGCACAGCTGCTTCCGGCCCCGGAGGAGTCCGGGGACGAGGCACCGCCCGGCTGAAGCCGGGAGCGAGTGCGGGAAGAAGCAGCAGCGCCAGGCAATGCGATGCCTGCCGCAGCCGAAGCGACATGCGCGTTGGTGCGCGTTGATTCATTATGTGAAAGACAGCATTCCATGGTGGTGGATGGTCTGATTAGCCCACGGGGTTAATCGTCACGGCCGCGCGGTCCTGAAATGAATTCGGCGACCCGGGGTGCCCCGGGCCCGCCGAATCGGCAGCCGATTGTCCGTCAGGGGATTGGGAGGGCTCCGGCCTCAGCCGGATTTGCCGTCAATCAGCCGGCGCAGCTGGCGCCCGACCTCGTCGAGCGTGTAGGGCTTCTGGATGATGGCGGTCTGCCCCAATTCCTCCAGCTGCAAGCGGGTGTCGGGAGTGATGTGCCCGCTGATCACCAGAACCTTGGTCTCGGGTCGGTGCGCGCGCAGGACGCGCAAGACCTCGATCCCGGTGGCACCGGGCATGTTGAGATCAAGCAAGACCGCGTCGAAGGACCGGGTCGGATTGCTGATGTAGTCGATGGCCTCCAGTCCGGTCGCTGCCGAAATGGCGCGGTAGCCCTTGTGGGTGAGGGCGGAGGCCAGGAGGGCCCGGAGAGAAGCCTCGTCGTCGACGATGAGCAGGGATTCGCTGCCGCCCGGGAACTCCGCCGGACGTCCGGCGGCGACCGCGGGGACGACGGCGTCGGCGGCCAGCGGCAGAAGCACTTGGAAGGTGCTGCCGGTGCCCGGGGTGCTGTCGACCGTGATGACACCCTTGTGCCCAACCACGATGCCGTAGACCACGGCAAGTCCGAGTCCGGTGCCCTGGTTCGCCTGCTTGGTGGTGAAGAACGGCTCGAAGATGCGGGCGCGGACGTCGGCCGGCATACCGATGCCGGTGTCGGCCACCTGGAGGCAGGCGTAGAGCCGGGTCGGGTCGATCCCCGGTCCATCGACGCTGGTTCCGGCGCGGAGCGTGGTGCGAAGAAGGATGGTTCCGCCGGCCGGCATCGCGTCGCGGGCGTTGACGCAGAGATTGAGGATGACCTGCTGCAGCTGGTTCTGGTCGGCGAGGAGCGCCGGCAGGGGATCGTGCAGGTCGAGATTGAAGGCGACGTTGCGTGGGAAGGTCTCGGCCATCAGGGCGACGAGGTCGCGCACGAGCTGGTTGAGATCAACGGGGGCGAAACGGGGCTCGTTCTTGCGGCTGAAGGTAAGGATCTGGCGCACGAGGCCACTTGCCCGCTGGGCCGCGCGGTGGATTTCACGCAGGCCCTTCTGGAGCACCGAGGGCGGGGTTTCGCCCTGGAGGCAGAACTCGGCGTAGCCATTGATGATGGCCAGCATGTTGTTGAAGTCGTGGGCGATGCCGCCGGCGAGGGTCCCGAGACTCTCCATCTTCTGGGCCTGGCGCAGCTCGTTCTCGAGCTTCTTGCGCTCCGTAATGTCTTCCCGGAGACAGAGCAGATTGGTGACCTCGCCGGCGTGGTTGCGCAGGCAGGACACCTTGACGGACTCCCACAGCGTCTCGCCCTTGGCGCGGCGGGTCGTGAGTTCGCCCCGCCATTCCCCGCCGGCGCGGACGGTGCGGTACATCTCCTCGCACGAGGCATCGCTCGCATGACCCTCGCGCAGCACGTCGAGATTCGAATCCAGGACATCCTCCAGCGTGGGCCCGCGCGTCTCGGTGAACTTGGCGTTCACATACTGGGGCCGGCCATCGAGATCCGTGATGATGATGGACACCGGAGACTGCTCGACGGCGCGGGAGAGGCGGAAGAGTTGCTCCTCGGCGAGGTGGAGGCGGGTCACATCGCGGCCGACCGCGCGGACGGCGACGAGTCGGCCGGCCGCGTCCAGCAGCCCCGTTTCCTCCCAGGAGAACCAGCGGACGCCCTGCGGAGTGAGCCAGCGGTGTTCGCTGGTCAGCCGATGCGGGGGCCGGGTGAGTTCGGCCTCCGCTGCGCTGACGACCGGCTCATCGTCGGGGTGGAGCAGCCCGGGCAGGCCCTGACCCGCGGAGCGGCCGAACTTGTGCACGAATGACGGGTTGGCCTCGAGGATGGCCCCGCGCAGATCGCGGCAGTAGACCGGATCCGTGCTGGCGGCCCAGGCGCCCAGCCACGGTTCGCCCGACGCCGGGGCGGCGGGCGGGAGGGCAGGGTCGGTCGGAGACGAGGACATGCGAGGCCGGACCGACCGAAGTTAGACCAGGCCCTGCAGCATGGACGGCAGGCGCTGGAGTGAGTTGGCGATGGCGGCGCGGGCGAGGGTGCTCGCGGGGCTGTCGGCGCCGTAGAGAATCTTCCAGCCTTCGAGCTCGATCCACGAGTCGGCGAGGATCGGCTTGGTCTGCTCAAAGCCGCCGCTGATCCCGGCGTGACGCACCAGATGATCCGCAATCTGCACGGCGGCAGCGAAAATGGCGTGGCGCGGGGCCCGCGCGGGTTCGTTGTGGTAGAGGACGGCGAAGCGGAGCTCCTCGGACAGCTGGTGCCGGGAAAGGTAGTGCTCACCGATCTTGGCGTGATCCCAACCGATGAGCTGCTGCTCGAGCTTGCAGATGTCGGCGGGAGTATCGACCGGAGTGGAGAGAATGGTGCGCAGCTCGTCGGGGAACGCGTAAGCCATCACCACCTTGCCGATGTTGTGGAGCAGCCCCGCCAGATAGTCGGTATCATCGTCGATGTGCAGGGACGTCGAGGCGATGATTTCACGGGCGAGAATCGCGGTGCCGATGCTGTGGGTCCACAGATCCCGCCAGGGCAGGCAGTCGGAGGCGGTCTGCTGCAATTGCTCGAGCTCCTCAATGACCGGCGTAGCCATCGACAGCTCCCGGATTTGGCGGAGGCCGAGGAAAAAGACCGCCTCCTCAATGTTGTTCACGCGGGTCGAGAGGCCGTAGTAGACCGAGTTGACCATGCGCAGCAGGCGGGCCGCGAGGGAGGGATCCTTCCGGATGATCTCCGCGATCTGGGAATTCAAGCTCTGCTCCGACTGGACCAGGCTGCTGAGCGCGCGATTGATGCTGTTGAGCGACGCGAGCTTCGGGCAGGCGGCGATCCGCCGCTTGATTTCAGTTTCGCTGTAGGCTTCCTGCAAGGTGGGCACTTTTGAAGAGGAGAAAGGGAGTTGGCGGCGTGGAGGGCAGAGAGAGCCTTAACCGCATGGCTCCTTGATCGGACCGTCCCCGGGCAGCTTGAGCGTGATTACCTATCGGGGGCGGGATTTGTCCCCCTATTTTGCCCGCCCGGCGGGGCAGGCGGGCGGGTCATTGTGAATAACTTTGTGATTTTGTGAGCAAACCGGGCTCAAGGTCGGCTGGGCCGGACCGATCAACGGGTCATGTTCAGCATCGCCACGCCCAGCGAAGTCCGGATCCCGGTCGTCCCTGTGTCGCAGAAGCCTGCGAGCGAGGTCGTCCGCATTGGTCAGCTCCTCATGGCCATGGATACCGGTGTCAGTGACCTGACGCGCCTGCTGGATGATCGCCCGCCGGTCCCCGGCGTGGTGGTCGCCCCGTCTCCCAACGCCCGCCGTTCGGCCGCCTGAGCGGAACAGGGCAATTATCCTGAGGAGACGCGCGCCGTCCAAATCAGGCGTCCCCTCGCGCGCCTGGCTCGAGCCGAATTCCGCTCAAACGAAGCGGATTTGCGCCGATGTTGGGTCTCTCCGCGCGTGCCCACCTTGGTTTCTCCCTCCTTCTCCTCCGCGATCCCTTTGAGGGACCGCGCTGAACTTGTCGTGCGATGACCCCAGCGCGGATCCAAGCCCTGGTGCAACAGGGGCTCGCCCATCACCGCGAGGGACGCCTTGCGCCGGCCGCCGCCTTGTACGCCCAGGCACGCGCGCAGGCACCGAAGCAATTCGATGCCTGGCATCTCGGGGGAACGGTCGCCTTGCAGGCGGGCCGACCGGCGGAAGCCGTCCCGCTCTTGGAGCGTGCCTGTCAGCTCCAGCCGGCGGACGCGGTTTGTCGCATGCGTCTGGCCGTGGCCTGGCTCGGGGTGGGGCGCGATGCCGAAGCGCGCACCGTGCTTGAGGCGCTGGTCAAGGCCCACCCCAATCTCGTGGCGGCGTGGGATAATCTCGGATACGCCCGCAAGCGCGGCGACGATCTGGCGGGCGGCATCGCCGCACATCGGCAGGCAGTCGCGCTCGACCCGCGCTACGCCTCCGGCTGGCACAATCTCGGGCTCGCTCTCGCCATGCAGGGTGAACCGGCCGAGGCCCTGGCCTGTCAGGAGCGGGTCCTCGCCCTCGATCCGGGGCACGCGCGCGCCGCGAGCGCCCGGCTGCTGATGCTGCAGTAC
Organism: uncultured Opitutus sp.; assembly: GCA_964476965.1. Taxonomy (GTDB): domain Bacteria; phylum Verrucomicrobiota; class Verrucomicrobiia; order Opitutales; family Opitutaceae; genus CAMAXB01. The sequence goes on from CAYZCV010000023.1 coordinate 17,562, forward strand.
AGTGACACCGTTTCCCTCGCCGAGCGGTTCGAAGCCCACCGAGCCTACGGAGAGCGCGTCCGCCCCCGCACGGCGAAAGCACCGGTGCCGAGCGAACCGGAACCCGGACGGACCCGTCTGCGGGTGGGCTTCGTCTCGCCGGATTTCCGCCAGCACTCGGTCGCGCACTTCATTGAACCGCTGCTGCAGCACCTCGACCCGGCGACCTTTGAAACCGTGCTGTACCACGATCACGCAACCGAGGATCGCGTCACGACGCGTCTGCGCGGTTACGCGGCCCATTGGCGGCCGATCGCCGGCCTGCATGACGACGCGGTGGAAAAGATCATCCGCGCCGACGCCCCCGACATCCTGATCGATCTCAGCGCGCACACCGGGCGGACGCGATTGCCTCTCTTTGCGCGCCGCTTGGCGCCGGTTCAAATCACCTATCTGGGCTATCCCGACACGACGGGTCTGGCAGAGATGGATGTCCGCCTCACCGACGCCGAGGCGGATCCCGTGGGTGAGGCGGATCGCTGGCACACGGAACGTCTGGTACGCTTTTCCTCCTGCGCGTGGTCGTATCTGCCGCCGGAGGATGCGCCAGAGGTGGCGTCCCCGCCCGCGGTCGCGGAAGCGCCGTTCACCTTCGGCTCTTTCAATCACCTCGCGAAAATCAACGCGACGACGCTGCGGCTCTGGTCGGGGGTTCTCGCCGCTGTGCCAGGCAGCCGTTTGCTGCTCAAGAGCATGGGTTTGGACATCCCGGCCACGCGGGCCACGCTTCTCGCCCGGCTGCGCGCCGCGGGCATTGCCGAGGAGCGCGTCGAGTTGCTCGGTCCGACCCGTGGCGTGGCCGCGCATCTCGCGATGTATGCCAAGGTCGATGTCACCTTGGATCCCTTTCCGTATCATGGAACGACGACGACCTGCGAGGCGCTCTGGATGGGCCGCCCGGTTGTCACGCTGGCGGGTGACCGCCATGCGTCGCGGGTGGGCGCCAGCCTGTTGACGGCCGTGGGCCATCCGGAGTGGATCGCCGAAACCGAGGCCGACTACGTGCGTATCGCCGCGCAGCTCGCCGCGGACCGCGCCAGACTCGCCGCCCAGTGTCACGGATTACGTGACACCCTGCGGGGATCGGTGCTGATGGATCATGTCGGGCAGGCGGCGCGGTTCGGGGAAGCCTTGCTGGCTTGCCGGGCGGGCACGCTGCAGACGGTCGCTTAGCTTGCGCGAAGAGGGGAGCGGCTACCGTACGATTGAACGGGAGAACGCCGGCTGCGGCCCGTCGGTTTGGGTCGTTCCGCAATCCGCATTCCCGACGGCGCACTTCAGCGGGCCAGCGTTTCGTGCGCTCAAGGCTAGGCAATTCTTGCCGTCGATCGCTGAGTAGGAATTGTCAGATTTCATCGCCGCAAGAAAAGAGTTTTAATTAACTGCATAACAATTGGTTAGGAGTGTAATTCAGCTGCTGGCATTGATTTTGCACTTAAGGGGGCATGCACCCTCCCTCTCATCCGCTGCCGACGCTCGAACCCATTTCCCTTGAGCCCTCAAGTCCGGAGAGCGCGCTGCGGAGCGCCTTGGAGGCGCTGGAGAACCAGGAGGAAGTCCCGGCCCGCTGGCTGGAGGTCGCCCAAGCTTTCCGCGCGGCGGGTCAGCCGATCCAGGCGATTGAGGCCTGCGAAGCCTGCATCAAGCTCAACGAGCGCGAGATCGAGGCCTGGTTTCTCATCGCCGACCTCGCGCTGGCGGTGGGGCACCGGGAGATTGCCGGCGAGGCGCTTTCGGTGATCCGCGAACTTGCCCCGGACGACGAGCGCACCGCCGATCTTGCGGCGCGAATCTGAGTTTCGCCAACCCATGCGCGTCCTCTTCGCCACCGGTTCGCCTGCCCGCTACATGGCGCCGCCCCGTCTTGCGGCGGAGCAGATCATTTGTGGGCCCGACTTTGCGGACGAGCGTGATCGCGCCGGCCGCTGGCTGAGCTTGAAGACGCCGGCCGGCGAATACGATCTGGCCTCGGTTCTGGCTCGTCTGCCGGCTGAGCAGAAACCGGATGTGGTGGTCTGTCTGGTCGACGCCGCCCGCCGGAGTCTCCCGCGTAATCTCGGAGCGTTCAAGGGACCGCGCGTCCTGCTCGTGGCGGACACCCATCATCTCAAGGCCCCGCTGGTGGGCATGCTGCGCTACGCCACGTCGGAGCCGTTCACGCGCACGGTGTTGCTTTACGACCGGCATCACGCCTCGATTTTCCGCTCAGCGGGAATTCGCAATCTGCACTGGTTCCCGGGACTGACGTTCCCACACGAGGACGTGACGGTGACCGCTGCGCGTCGCAACGTGCGCGCCACGCGCATCGGTTTTGTCGGACAAGTGGGGGCCTTCCATCCGCGCCGGGCTCGGGTCGTGGCCGCCCTGCAGGAGCGCGGCCTGCCCTTGGTCGTGAAGGCGCTGCCGCAGGCGGCGGGACTCGCGTTCTACGGCGAGTCGCTCCTCGGGCTCAATACGAGCCTCAACGGCGACCTCAATCTGCGCATCTTCGAGATCATCTCGACGGGCGCGGCGCTCATCACCGACCGGCTGGCGCCGGAGTCCGGCCTGTCCACGCTGTTGGCGGAAGGCCGCGAACGTCTCGCCTACGACGGCGTGGAGGATCTCGCAGACACCCTGATCGACGCCCTGGCCCAGCCCGAGCGCACGCGCCAGATCGGTGCGGCTGGCGCAGCCTGGTTCGACCTGCATTTCAACGCGGCGCTCCGGCGCGAACAATTCGCCCGCCTCGTGCAGGACGGCGTCTCGCCCGATCTGTATGCGTTTCCCGAAGCGGAGAAGACGCGCGTCCACTTTGCCGGGGATCTCGGCCGGCTCCTGCGTTCGGTCGTCGCGTACGAACAGGTGCAGGAGCTTCACCGCACCCAGGAACGCGTGCGCATCTCCCTGCCTCCGGCCGCGCCGATGGATCTGAACGCCCTCCTGACGACGCTGCCCCGAGTGCGCCTGAGCGACGAAGAGGCGGATCTGGTGGTGGTCAGCCGTCAGGATCCACGGCCGACCATCGCGGCCCCGGCGCTCTGGTGCTGGGACGCCTCTTCGTCCGATACGCCCTTGGACGAACTCCTTGCCCCGGCGGGCTATGTCCGTGCCCACCCGACCGCCCCACTTTTCCGTCGCCGCCCGGATCGTCCGGCGACGAGTGATGGCCGCCGCCATGTTGTTCTCTACACCGATGACCCCGAATCGGGTGGCGTCGCCCAGTACAATCACACCCTGCTGCTGGCTTTGGTGCAGGCAGGGTATCGCGTTTCCTGCGTCCAGACCCGGGTCGACAATCCGCTGATCGCCGAACAGCGCGCGGCCGGCGTCGTCCACCACTGGATCAGCTATCACACCGGCCGCGAGTTTGCCCGGACGCTGAACGACGCCGAAGTCGCGACGCGCGTCTTTGGCGACGATCCACCCGCCCTCGTCGTCTTCAGCAATTGCTGCCCCGTCTCCAGCCTGGGGGCGCGCGAGTCCGCCCGCCGTCTCGGGATCCCCTACGTCTGCGTGGAGGGCTTCGTCGGCGCCTACCTTGCCGGCAATTTTGCCGCCTACCTGCCGACGCTGGCCCGCCAGTATGCCGCCGCCCGCGCGATTGTTGCGGTGTCGGAGGAAAACCGTTCGCTGCTCACGACCCTGTTTGGCGCGCCCGCGGATCGCACCGAGGTGATCCACTACGGGCGTCCGGAACGCTTCTTCGCACCTCGCGACGAGAGTGTTCGCGCCCGCCTGCGCGTGGGACTGGGGTTGCCGGAGGACGCGGTCGTGAGTCTCACCACGGCCCGCCTCACCGCGGTCAAGGGCTTCCAGCACCAGCTCAAGGCCCTCCTCCAGCTCAAGCAGCGGGGCGCGGCCTCGCGCCTGCATCTCGTGTGGGCGGGCGATGGCGACCAACGCGACAAGCTCGAGTCCGCCCTGCGCGAGACCGGCCTGGCCAATCGGGTCCACTTGCTGGGCCACTGCTGGAATGTCGCCGAGTGGTACGACGCCGCCGATCTCTTTGTCCTGACCTCGCACCTCGAAGGCATGCCGCTCTCCATCATGGAGGCGATGGCCAAGGGCCTACCCGTGGCCGCCTCGGCGGTCAGCGGGATTCCCGAGGAACTGGGTGACACCGGTCGCCTCCTCTCTGACCCGAAGGTTTCTCCTGACCGGACGGTGCGAGAACTGGCGGAAACCCTCGAACGCTGGACGCGCGATGCCGCGCTGCGACGCTCGCTGGGCGAGGCCGGACGTCTCCGGGCCGAGTCCCTCTTCCGCGAGGCCCGCATGGTGGCGAAAACCCTCGACTTGATCGCGCATGCGCTGGGCGAAGCGGCCATCGAGGTGGCGGCGCCCGAACGCGAACTTCAGTCGGTCTCCTAAGATGTCCACCCAACTCACTCTCTTCGTCTTGGTGGACGCTCTGCGTCCCGACTACCTGGTACACGCCCCGTATCTGCGGAGCCTCGCGGCCGGTTCGGCCACGGGTGCGTTGCGCGAGTGCTTTGGTTTTGTGCCGCGTCAGGCCTACTTCGGTGGACTCGATGCCGGGGAGTATGGGTTCACCAACATGTACTGCTACGATCCGGAGCACTCGCCCTTCAGCGTTGCCCGGGCGGTCCCGACCTATCGTCGCGAACCCGCTGGTCTCCGCACGATGGTCGAGACCGCGGCACGTGAGCGCATGGCTCCTTTTGAGCGGAGCTATGCGGGCAGCATTGAGATCCCGATCGACCGCTTGCCCTATTTCGATCTCGTCGAGAAGCGCGCGCCCTGGGATCGGAAGGTTGGCTACCGCTCGCTCTTCGCCATCCTGGACGAACTTGGCCTGCCGTGGCGCGAGCGCACCTGGCCGGGAACGAATCAACTGTCCGACCACAGTGATGCCGGCATCGTCAAGGCGATCCTCGAGGACCTGAAGCCGGAGCACCGCTTGGCCTGCGTCCATCTGCAGGAACTCGACGGCCTCGGCCACGCCTTCGGTCCCAATTCCCGTCAGGTCCGGGCCGGCATTGAGGCGACGGATGGGCACTGCCGGAAGCTCATCGAGACCCTCAAGTCCCGTTACGACCGCCTGAACCTGATCCTCTTCGGCGACCACGGCATGGTCAGTGTCACGCGTACCCTCGATCTCGAGCCCCTGCTGGTGCGCACCGGTCTGGTCCACGGCATCGACTACGTTTACTTCCTCGATTCCACGATGGCGCGCTTCTGGTTCCATCATGCGAAGGCGCGGGAGATCGTGACCGCTGTGCTTAGCGACGTGACGGGCGGTCGCCTGCTGGATGCCGCGGGGATGAAGCACTACGGGATTGATCGCTGTGACCCCCGCAATGCGGAGGCGGTCTTTCTGGCCGACCCCGGTGTGCTGATTTTCCCCAACTACTTCCAGGCCTCGGGTGAGCCGATTCGCGGCATGCACGGATACGATCCGGACTGCGCCGACAATCTTGGCGCGTTTATTCTCCATGACACCGCCCGCCCTGAACTCGCCGGGCAGGCCCTTGGGCGGGTGAATCCTCCGGCGATCTTTCCGCTGCTCCTCGATTTGCTCGGACTGGAGGCGTCGGCGCACACGCCAACGCTGCCGCCGGTTCCGGTGCCGCAGCCGTTGACGTCGGAATGCCTGACGGGCGAAGGCTCGCTGGAGGCCGAGGCCGTGGTTCGCGGGCATCTCGATCGCATCGTGCAGGCTGTCACGGAACGGGTCGGCCCGGTGGAGTCGATTGTCCTGACTGGCAGCTTTGGTCGCGGGGAGGGTGGGGTCTACCGCGACGCCGCTGGAGTGATCCGGCCGGTGAATGACTATGATCTTCTGGTGATCGACCGTCGCCCGTTGCAACCCGCGCTGGCGGGTCTGGGCGAAAGCCTCGCGCGCGAACTGGGGATCGATTTCGTGGATCTCGGTTGGAGTGACGGCCAGTGGTCCAAGCTCCCGCTCACGGTTTTCCACTACGACTTGAAGTACGGCTCGCGCGTCATCGCGGGCGACCGCACCGTGCTGGACCGAATCCCGGCCTATGCGTCGGCCGAGATGCCCTCGTACGAGATCGTGAAGCTTTTGCTCAACCGCAGTGCCGGGCTGCTGTCCGGCCTGAGCGGCGAAGCCATCAGGGGAGCGGCGTTGTCCGCCGATGCCGCGCGCTATCTCGCCAATCAAACCGCCAAGGCACTGATCGCCGTGGGCGACTGGCATCTGCTGCGCTGGGAGGGCTTTGACTCGTCCTACCGGCTGCGCTCCGAACGCTTTGCGGCGCTCGCCCCGGGCGTGGGGATTCCCGCGGCGCAGGTGGAGGCGATAGTCGCGGCGTACGCCTTCAAATGCCGCCCGGACTACCAGCGCATCGTGGGTTCGGTGGACGAGGTCCGCTCCCTGCAGCCAGCTCTCCTCGAAGCCCTGCTGGGCGCCGTGAATTTTCATGTCGAGGCGCATGCCCGCACGGTGGCGGACGTGATGGATCTCTATCTCGCCGAACTGAGTGCCGACACCGCCTGGGTGAAGGCGGACAATGAGCGCGTGGCGCAGCACCCGGTGCTCGCGCCCCTGCTCAAGCCCGACCGCCCGGCCGGGATCTCCCTGCGCCATCTGGTGTTCGCGGCGGTTCCGGCGTTGCTGCCCGGCCTGACGGGTTCGCCCGCCGAAGCTGCGTTCGCCGCGCGCGTCCGCCTCGATCCCTATCTCGTGCTCCCTCCGGTCGGTTCGGACGACTGGGAGGTGATGCGCAGCCTCGTCATCCGTCTCTGGTTCGCGATCTGCCACTGAGCCCACCTTCAACCCCGCGTTCACCGTGTCTAAAGTCAGCATCATCATCCCGTGTTTCAAACAGGCCCACTTCCTCGCCCAGGCGGTCGACAGCGCGCTGGCGCAGACCCACGCCGACCTTGAGGTGGTGGTGATTGATGACGGTTCGCCCGACGACACCGCCGCCGTCGCCGCGCGCTATGCGGGTGACCCGCGCTTCAAGTACATCCGGCAGGACAACACCGGCCTCCCGGGCGCGCGCAACCGCGGCATCCGCGAGTCGAGCGGCGACTACCTGTGCTTCCTCGACTCGGACGACACCTACACGCCGGTCAAGCTTGCCCGTCAGGCGGCACTGCTCGATGCCGACCCGCAGCTCGGCTGGGCCTATTGCGATATCGTGACGGTGGACGAGGCGGGAGCGGCGCTGCCGGATCAGTTCTCGATCGCGTCCACCAAGCGCGACCTCAGCGGCGATGTCTTTGGATCGCTCATGCTCGGGGGCTATTTTCCCCCGCACACGGTGATGATTCGCCGGTCGGTGCTGGACGCGGTTGGTGGCTTTGACCCGGAGCTGGGTGGCCATGCCGACTATGAGCTCTGGCTGCGAGTTGCGGGCGCGGGTTATCGCGCGGCCTTCGTGCCGGAGACGCTGGCCCATTACCGGGTGCACGGCAGCAGCATGAGCAAGGACGGCGAGCACATGCACGCCACCCGCGTCGCGACACTCGTCAAGATTGCCCGCCTGTATCCGGACAAGATGGCCCTCGGAGCGGACCGTCTCCAGCAGTCGATCGTCGATCTTTTCACCGCCAACCAGTGGATGCGTCGCCAGCAGGAGGAGGCCCCGGCCGGGGGCGGTGTTTCCGGCGCCGCGGGTGATGAAGATGCCGCCGGCTGCGAAACCTATCCCTTGCTCCGTCACTTCGGGAAGGCCCGCCGCGGCAAGGGCAAGGAGAACCAGGCAGCCATCTGGGATGTCACTCTCGACGGCCGGCAGGATCGGGGCATTTGCCTGCAGCCGCCCGTGGATTTGACCTTCCGGATCCCGACCGGCGCTCCGGGTCGATTCCTTTCCGCGGTCTGCATCCACCCGCTCGCCTGGGACAAGCCCGGCGCGGGAGGTTGCGAATTCCATCTTCGCATTGATAGCCGCGTGGTCCATGTGGTCGCGCTCGACCCGATTCACCTGCCGGGCGATCGCCACTGGCACGAACTCTCCATTGCCGTGCCCGAGCGGGCGGACGGCTTCCATGAGATCTCGATGGAGGTCCGTCCAGTCGGCGGCTCGACCGCCTACCGCTGGGGGGTCTGGCGCGCCCCGAAATTTTCCTACGTCCCCGTGTCCGCACCCGTCACCCCCGTCCTCACCGTCCAATGAACGCACCCACCGCCCCCCGCAGTCCCGTCACCTCCCCCCTCGAGCGCGCGCAGGAGGCGCTGGGCCGCTCCGACTGGACGGCCGCGGCCGCTGCGCTGGAGGAGGCACTTCGTGACGCGCCGGCCAAGAGCGAGCTTACCCTGCTGCTCGGCCATGCCCGACTCAACGGCAAGGATCTGAAGGGGGCGCTCGAGGCCTACGAAATCTGTGCTCGGCTGGCCCCGGAGCAAAGCGTGGTTCACTCGTGCTGCGCCCTGGTGCTGCAGCTGCTCGAACGTCCGGCGGAGTCGGGCCAGGCTGCGAACCGCGCGTTGGCGATCGACGCCGCCGATTCGATCGCGCTCAAGGTGAAGGCCCGCCTGGCCATCGATGCCGGCGACGTGCCGACAGCCACCCAGGTTTGCCAGACGCTGATGAAGCTTCTGCCGGATGATGCTGACGTGGCTCGCCTCGCCGACGACTGCCTGGCGATGCCCGCGGTCCGCGCGGTGCCCAAGCCCGCTCCGGCGGCGCGTTCGTCGACGGTTGTGGGCCCCGCTTCGCTCTTTGGCGATTACGGCACTCGCGCGAAAGCGTGGGCCCGGCTGGGGAGCGAGCACCTGACGCATCAGCTGGTGGTCGATGACTTCGATCGCGCGGTCGAGTCGATTGTCGTGCCGGCACCGGCCGGGATCGCGGCGGACGGCCTGCCCGTGCCCCCGACGAGCCTCACCATGGGCTATGGCGCGGGCGATCTCGATCACTACATCAAGTGCGGCCGCACCTCCTACGAATCGATCTCCCGCGTGCTGCGGGAGCGGAATGTGAAGCTGGGCGCCGGGACCGCGATGTTGGATTGGGGCGGGGCCTCGGGCCGCGTTCTCCGCAACTTCAAGCCGGAGGCCGAGGCGGGTTGCGAGGTGTGGGGCTGCGATGTCCACGCGCCGTCCATCCGCTGGGCGCAGGCGCACCTGTCGCCGACCTTCAAGTTTTTCAACAGCAGCAGCCTGCCGCATCTGCCCTTTGCCGACGGCAAGTTCACGTTCATCTATGGCCTGTCGGTGTTCACCCACCTCAATGCCCAGCGCGACCTGTGGCTCCTGGAGCTGCGTCGCGTGCTGGCGAAGGGCGGACTCCTTTTCCTCACCATCCACAATGAGGACACCTGGCAGTGGTTCCGCACCAAGGGCATGCCCGCGTGGATGCCGGCGTCGCTGCGCAACCACCCCACGCTCCCCGGGGAGTGCGTCGAGATCCGCGGCGATCGCTGGGAGCATTGCTACACGCTCTTCAGCAACGACTACCTCAAGCGCACCTGGGCGCCATTCTTCGATGGCTTCGAGGTGATTCCCTGCATCGAGGGCTACCAGTCGGCCGTCGTGCTGCGCAAACATTCCGCCTGATTCCTGACCCGCTCTTCCCATGACCGCTCCCGCGTCTCCCGTCTCCCCTTCCGCCCAGACCTGGCCGGCCCTGCCGGACCTTGCGCCCATCGCCGGGAAACCGCGGCGCGTGTGCATCGCGAGCTTTGACTTCGTCGGGCCGGTGAAGAATGGCGGCGTCGGCACGGCCTTCACTTCGCTTGGTGAGGCCCTCGCGGCGGCTGGCCATGAGGTGACGCTGCTCTTCCTCGCGGGCAAGTGGTGTGAGAACAGGACGCTGGAGCACTGGATCGAGCACTACCGGCGCAAGGGCATCCGCTTCGTGCCGCTGCCCGACAGCGGGCTCTCGATCAACTCGCGCTGGCACATCAACAAGGCCTACGAGGGATATCTCTGGCTCAAGCAGCAGCCGGCCTTTGATGTCGTGCACTTTTCCGAATGGAAGGGTCCCGGGTACTTCGCCATGCGGGCCAAGCGCCAGGGGCTGGCCTTCGAGGACACGCTCATGTGCATCCACACGCATGGTCCGACGCTCTGGCACAAGCTCAGCAACGGCGAGTACGTCACGAACGCGGATGACATCGAACTCGATTACCTCGAGCGCCTGAGCGTGCGTCTGGCCGATGTGGTCGCGAGCCCGAGCCAGTACCTTTTGCGCTGGATGGTGGATCGGGGCTGGACGCTGCCGGAGAACACCTTTGTGCAGCAATATGTCCGGCCCGCGACCGCCCGGGCGCCCAAGGCGGGAGCGGACCGCGTGCAGGCCATCGAAGAACTGGTGTTCTTTGGCCGGCTCGAGATCCGGAAGGGACTGGTTCTTTTCTGTGATGCCCTCGATCGCCTGAAGGACGACCCGACGCTCGCGTCAAAGGGGATCTCCTTCCTCGGCAAGTCCGACAAGGTGCACGGCCGCGAGAGCGCGGAGTACATCGCGGAGCGGGCCAAGCTCTGGCCGTGGAAGTATGAGATCATCAGTGATCGCGACCAGATGGGCGCGATGGACTACCTGCAGGGCGAGGGTCGCCTCGCCGTCATCCCCTCGCTGGTGGACAATTTGCCCAACACGGTCCTCGAGTGCCTCGGTGCCCAGGTGCCGCTGCTGGCCAGTGATGCCGGCGGCATTCCGGAGATGATTGCGCCCGAGGATCTCGCCGCGACCTGTTTCCCACTGCGCGTGCCGGCCTTCGCCGCTCGCCTGAAGCAGGCCTGGATGGAAGGGGTGCGCCCGGCGCGCTACGCGATTGAGCAGAAGGCCAATGAACGCGCTTGGTCCGGCTGGCATGAGGGACTGGTGAAGCCGACGGTCTCCGCGCCGGTTCAACCGAATCCGCCGCCGCTGGTGAGCATCTGTATGTCGCATTGGAACCGGCCGGCTTATCTGCGCCAGGCACTCGCCTCGATTGAGGCGCAGGACTACTCGGCTTACGAGGTGGTCCTGATCGACGATGGCAGCACCTCACCCGAGGCCCACGCGCTGCTCGCCGAGTTGGAGCCGCGCTTCGCCGCCCGTGGTTGGAAGCTGCTGCGCAATGCGGAGAACCGCTATCCAGGTGCCGCCCGCAATCGCGCGGCGCGTGAGGCGCGCGGTGAGTTCATCCTCTTCATGGATGACGACAATTGCGCCAAGCCGCACGCGGTCTCGACCTTTGTCCGGGTCGCGCACACGACCGGCGCTGACATTGTCACGTGCTGCCTCGACACCTTCTCGGGTCCGGGTGAACCGAAGGCGAACCTGAAGCCGAACCAGCGCTGGCTCTTTCTGGGCGACGACATCGGCACGGGTGCGCTGCGCAATAATTTTGGTGACACCAATGGTCTCTGGCGCCGGGAGGTCTTCCTTTCGGTCGGAGGCTTTCACGAGGACTGGGGCGTTGGGCATGAGGACTGGGAAATCCTGGCCCGCGCCGTGCTCGCTGGTCACAAGCTCGAGACGGTGCCTGAGCCGCTGGCCTGGTACCGACTCAACGAGTCGGAGGCCACGGTCAACCGCAAGACGCCGGTTCACGCCAACCACCAGGCGAACCTGCGTCCCTATCTTGAAGCGGTCCACCCGGACCTGCGTACGCTGGTCCAATTTGCGCAGGGCTCGTACCAGCGGCGCATCCAGGCCACGGAGATGGAGGCGATCGCCCAGCTCGCCCAGTACGGGGTGCTGTGGCGTTCCAAGCTCGAGGCGGCTTTGGCGCTCATCGAATTGAAACAGGACAAGGCGGCGGTGAAGCTGATGCTCGAAGGCGTCAAGGCGGTGGAGGGCTGCCGCAGTCTGAAGGTCATTATTGAGGCCATTGCCGGCATTGCTCCGCACTTGGCTCGTTACGATCAGGGCCGCGCTCGTTTCCTGCTGGAGCGGGCCCTTCCGCTCGCCGTGAAGCTGGGCGTTCCGGCCCTGCGCGAAAGTGTGCAGGCCAGCCTGGCCAAGCTGAGTCCGGCCAAAGCTGCTCCGGCGGCGAAGGCGGCACCCCAGCTCGCGGTGGGTGAGGTTGGTCTGTGAGGAGAAAACGCCTGTGACGCCTGTGTCCCGATCGGCCCAGCGCCTGATTTTTTTCAACCCCTGGGCGGACGAGGTGCAGGCGGCGTCGGACTATTTGGCGGCGCTCCCGTCGCTCAACGTGGCTGCGCGCACGGCCGATCCCCGCGATCCGGAGCTCGTGCGCAAGGCGCGGCTTGATCTGGACTGGTATGGCGAGTGCACCCGCTGCTTTGCGCAGCCGGGGCTGGACGGAACCGACCTGCGTCCGGCGCAGGTGGTGGGTGCGAAAGGGATGGCCGGGCTGCTCAAGGCCGCGGCCGCGCGCCCGGTGGAGGAGACGTGGTGGCTCGTGTTCATGGGCCAGCATCCGCAGAAGCTGGCTCCGGTCGCGGGCAAGACCCTCGCTTTTCTCCGGCGATCCGGAGTGAGGATTCTTTTCTACGCCTTCGATGAGGCGAGCCGGCGAATGCCGTGCTTTGCGGAGATCGCGCCGCACCTGGATGTGCTCATCCACGACGAGGGTCCGCTGGAGGAGGCGGGGGCTGCTCGCCTGCGCGCGGACGCCCTGACGATCCACCGCAGCTGGGTGGCCAATGTCGTGCCCTTTGCGGCGCCCTTCAATGAGGCGCCGGAGAAGAAGATCCTCTTCCTCGGTTCGCAGATGGGGCTCACGCCCCACCGGCAGCGGCAGATTGATTTTCTGAAGAGGACCTTCAAGGACCGCTTCGTCGCGAGCACCGATCATTCGATCGGCGTGGGCGATCGCTTGGCGCTCAACCGCTACCAGGTCGGGCTCTGTCCGGAGGGACGGATGTTTGCCACGCCCGCGATGAGCCGCACGCACACGGACCGACCGTTCTGGTCAGGTTGTCTTGGGCTGGTACCTGTCTCGGAAGACTCACGTGAGGGCGGGCGGCTCGATGAGCTCGCCGCGGAGGGTCTGATCCTGCGCTATGCGCATGGTGACCTGAAGGCGCTGGCCGCCGCGTGTGAGCAGGCCCTGGCGATGCCGGTGGCTGGGCGCCGTCGGATCTACGAGCATTTCAACCGTCGCGAGACGGTCGGCACCGTGGTCGCCGAGGCGATCGCCGCCATCGCCGCGCCTGTGGGCGCGGTCTGAGCGAGGGGACCCGCCGGCCAGACGGCTGGCTGGCTGGGCCATAAGTCCCATCCGTCCCATCGGTCCTCTAGGTCCCATCCCCCTGGGCGTACGCAGGCACCCAGAATAGGACTTATAGGACGGATGGGACGGATAGGACCTATAAAACCCACGCTCGATCCGTCGGATGTTCGCATCTGGAAACGGCGAAGGCCCCGGGGTGAGCCGGGGCCTTGTTGCCTTGAACTGTCCTGACCTTGACTGGCCGGGGCCTCCGCAGGGCGTGCACCTTTCCGCGTAGCCCGGCCGCCGGATGAGCGGCGGCCGGGATTGGGCGAATCAGGACGATCCCTGAGCGGAGGAGGTTTAGCCGATGAGTCGGAGAGCAACCTGCGCGCTCTGGTTGGCCTGCGACAGCATGGCGGTGCCAGACTGAACCAGGATGTTCCAGCGTGCGAGCTGCGTCGACTCCGAGGCCACATCCACATCGGTGATGCGGCTGTTGGCGGCCTCGAGGTTGGCCTTGTTGACGGTGAGGACTTCCGAAGCGAAGCCCAGGCGGCTCTGCTCGGCGCCGTTGGTCGAGCGCATCGTCGCGACGTTCTGGATGGCGTCGGTGATGTCCGACAGGGCGACATCGCCGAGATCGGAAACCGTGCCGTCCGTGAGGGCGCCGATACCGTCGGTGGAGTCCGACAGGTTCTTGCCGCTCAGCGCGACCGTCTGGGCACCGTCCTCCGACACCTGGACCGTGAGGTCCGTGGAGCCGAAGAGGGCGACGCTGTTGAACTCCTCGCCAGCGAGGGAGGTCAGCTCTTCCTGGAGCTGGGTGAACTCCGCGTCGTAGTTCGCGAGGTCATCATCGTTCTTGGTCGGGTCGGCGTAGAGCGTCTTGAGCTCGCTCATACGGTCGAGAACCTTGCCGGCGGTCTTGAGTACGCCGTCCTGGGTCTGCAGGTAGGAGACGCTGTTGCCGATGTTGGCGTTCGCAGCGGCCGACCGTTTGGCCGCAGCGGACAACTTCATCGACACCGCGAGACCACCGGCATCATCGGAAGGGTTCACGATCTTGGAGCCGCTGGAGAGACGGTTAAGGCTCTTCTGCAGCATGCTGTTGGACGCGGCGAGGTTGTTCGAGGCAACCGTCGCCGAGTAGTTGGTGTTAATCACGACTGACATGGCTTTTTCTTTCCTTGATAAATGCGACTATCCGTCGTCGCCACGGGCCAGAAGAGACGGCGCTGGCCGCGCCGTTTACGGCATGAGCCGCAAAGGGGTTCCGCCCCGCGCCATCGCGGGACGTGAAATGGGGGGAGACTGTCAACGAACCCTTTTTTCCCCGGAGACAGACAACCGCGTGAGCTCCGGACCACCGCGCCGGGGACTAGCCGGCGCGCGTGGCGGGGAAGGGATCGGAAGGAACTTAACCGAGCAGCTTGAGCGCGATCTGCGCGCTCTGGTTCGCCTGCGAGAGCATCGAGGTGCCGGACTGGACCAGGATGTTCCACCGGGCGAGCTGGGTGGACTCTGCCGCCACATCCACATCGCTGATGCGGCTGTTGGCGGACTCGAGATTGGCCTTGTTCACCGTCAGCACCTCGGCGGCGAAACCGAGGCGGCTCTGCTCGGCGCCATTGTTGGCGCGCATCGTCGCGACGTTCTGCAGGGCGGTGGTGATGGCGGAGAGATCGATATCGCCGAGGTCCGTGACCGTGCCGTCCGTGAGGGCACCGATGCCATCGGTTTCGTCCGCGAGCTCCTTGCCGGTCAGGCTGACGGTGCTGCTGCCGTTTTCGGAGACCGGGACTTCCAGCGAGCTGGAGCCGAAGAGGGCGACGCTGTTGAACTCCTCGCCGGTGAGGGAGGTGAGCTGATCCTGCAGCTGGGTGAACTCAGCGTCGTAGTTGGCCTGGTCGTCCGTGTTCTTGGTCGGATCGGCGTAAAGGGTCTTCAGTTCGCCCATGCGCTCGAGCACCTTGCCGGTGGTCTTGAGGACGCCGTCCTGCGCCTGCAGGAAGGAAACCGAGTTGGCGATATTGGTGATGGCCGCACCCGACCGCTTGGCCGCGGCGGAGAGCTTCATCGAGACGGCGAGGCCGCCCGCGTCGTCCGACGGGTTGACGATCTTGGATCCGCTGGAGAGCCGGTTAAGGCTCTTCTGCAGCATATCGTTGGAGGCGGCGAGGTTGTTCGAGGCGACGGTGGCCGCGAAGTTGGAGTTAATGACAACAGACATGGTGATCTTCCTTGATTCTAACACGCGGCGTCCGTGCCGCATTCGGATCCAGTTTGGACGGCCCTGGTTCTGGCCGGTCTTGGCACTTGCCTCGACGGGGGGAGTATCGTCGCGCCTTTCGAAATACTTTACGCGATGACGCGAGATTTTCCCGGAAGAATCGGCTCAAGTTTGGCGCGAGCCATTCGACCGGAATAAAAAGTATCCGAGAAATAGATACGCGTATTCAGAGGGTAAACACAGGGAAAGGGGCACGGATTCAGCCG
>CAYZCV010000024.1:0-33081 GCA_964476965.1 uncultured Opitutus sp.
CAGGTAGACATCCGGATCGATCGTCAGCGACAGGTGCTGCGTGTGAATGCCGCGATCATCGGCCGAGGTGCACGAGATCTTCAGGGAGTCGCTCGGGATCGCGATGATCGACGAGTTGCCGCGGGTGACGGAAACTGCCTCCTCCAGCACAAAGACGTCGCGCTCCTTGTCCTGCTCGATCGGCTCAGCCTGGAGAATGAGGTTCACGAACGGCTTGGCGGAGCCGTCCATGATGGGCGGTTCCGACGCATTCATTTCAATGATCACGTTGTCGACGCCGCAGCCGGAGAGCGCACTCAGGACGTGCTCGACGGTGTGGATCTTGGCGTGCCCCTGCTGGATCGTCGTGGCGCGGACCAGATCGGTCACGAGGTCGACCCGCGGCTTGATCTCCGGCTGGCCGGGCAGATCGGTCCGCTTGAACACGATGCCGTGGTCAACGGGCGCAGGCTTCATCGTGAGCGTCACCGCTTCGCCAGTGTGCAACGCCTGCCCCTGGATGGAGACGTCGCGCGCAAGAGTGCGTTGTTTCATGAGATAGGGTCGAAGTGTCCCAAGGCCGGGGCGGAGGGCAAGTCCCGAGATGGGCGGCCGACCGGCCGCCCGACCGCCGGATCGTTCGCGTAAGTCGTTCGCGGCTGTCGGACCGGCGTGGGGCCCGGTCCACCCGCCCGCGCGCGGCCTTGACACTCCCGAAGGCCCAGCGTTATTCCAACACCCTTTCCCAACTTCCTAACCCGTCGATCCGCCATGCCTTCCGCCAACGACATCCGCAAGGGACAAGTCATCAAGTATAACGGCGAGCCCCATCTCGTCATGGAGACCCAGCACCGGACGCCGGGCAACCTGCGCGCCTTCGTGCAGGTGAAGATGCGCAATCTGCGCTACGGCAAGTCGCTCGACCAGCGCTTCGCCTCGACTGATACGATCGAGGTCCTGCCCACCGAGAAGAAGACCCTCGAGTTCAGCTACGCCGACCGCGAGAACTACGCGTTCATGGATCCCGAGACCTTCGAGACGGTCGAGCTCAGCGCGACCCTGATCGGCGAGACCAAGTTCTACCTCACCGCCAACGGCAAGGTCGACGTCCTCTTCGTCGACGAGAAGCCGCTCACGATCGAATTGCCGTCCTCCGTGAATCTGAAGATCACGGAATCCGCTGACGGGGTGAAGGGCGACACGGCGAGCAATGTCCAGAAGCCCGCAACGCTCGAAACCGGCCTGGTGGTGCAGGTTCCCCTCTTCATCAAGGTCGGCGAGGTCATCCGCATCAGCACCGCGGACGGCACCTATCTCGGGCGCGTTTGACGCTTAAGAGAATCCCAGGTCACTCCCTCGAGGCGCCTGATCTTTCGAAACCCGCGACGAAGGTCGCGGGTTTTTCATGTCCGGCCCCCTCGCCCGTTCGCGCGGGAGGCAGATTGGCGGGTCGGCCAGCTCCCGGCCCCGCCGCAGTCCCTCTACTCCTGCACCGCTTCGATCGCCGCGCGGTAGCGCTCCGTGGCCGAAGCCGGAGTGTGACCGCCGCAATTCAGATTCCGCAGAAGTCCGTCCCGCAGGCCGTAGATCCAGCCATGAACGGCGAGCTCCTGTCCCCGACCCCATGCGTCGCGGACAATCGACGTCTGGCAGACATTTTGCACCTGCTCGATGACATTGAGCTCGGACAGCCGCGCTGCCTGGGAGCCCTCGTCGGTCAGGCGACAGATGCACCCATCGTGCTTTTCGCGGACATCCTGCACGTGGCGCAACCAATTGTCGGCGAGGCCCACCCGATCGCAACGCAGGGCCGCCCGAACGCCGCTGCAGCCATAGTGGCCCACCACCATGACATGCTTCACCTTGAGCATATCGACGGCAAATTGCAGCACGCTCAGGCAGTTCAGGTCGGTGTGGACCACCACATTCGCGATGTTGCGATGAACAAACACCTCACCGGGGAGCAGCCCTAGAATCTCATTCGCGGGCACCCGGCTGTCGGAACATCCGATCCACAGGTACTCGGGGTTCTGCTGCCGGGCGAGTTTCGGGAAAAATTCCGGATCGCGCTGACGAATCCCCTCGGCCCAGGCGAGGTTTCGTTCGAACAGATGAGTGAGCGTGTCCATCGCGTCATGCTTGGGCCGACCAGGACCTTGTCCATCCGGAATCCACGAGATTTCGCGCTAAAGTTTCCGGGCCGTGGCCCGTCTTATGCTCGGTGCGCCCGGAGCCATGACCGTTCCATCTCCTTCACCTTCCTCTGCTTCCAACGCCACGCCCGAACGCATCAGCGAATTGGCGGGCCTGCTCCGGACCCGCATCGGCGGATCGATCAAGGAAATCGCAGCCATAAATCTGCAGGCCCGGGTTCTGGCGATCAACGCGCAGATCGAGGCGGCCCGGGCCGGAGAAGCCGGCCGCGCGTTCGCCGTCGTGGGCGGCGAAATGGCGGGATTTGCCACCTCGACGGAAAGCGCCGCGAAGAAGCTCGAGCAGGAGACGGAAGTGGTCGTGCGCGAACTCGCCGATGTGAGCCGCAGCCTCGCCACGGACGTGCGCGGGACGCGTCTGGGTGACCTGGCGCTGACCAATATTGATCTGATCGACCGCAACCTCTACGAACGGAGCTGCGACTGCCGCTGGTGGGCCACTGACGCCGCCTTCGTTGCCGCCCTCGCCCAACCGGGACCGGACACCGCGCGATTTGCCGGCGAACGCATGGCGGTGATCCTCAAGGCCTACACCGTCTACTTCGACATCGTCCTCGCCGACCTCAGCGGCCGGATTGTCGCCAATGGCCGGAGCGACACCTACGCATCGATGGGAACGCCCCACGCCTCGTCCCCGTGGTTTCAGTCCGCGCTGCAGACCGCCAGTGGCGACGAGTTCGGCTTCCAGACCGTCCACGCCTCGCCGCTGGCCGGCGGCAAGCGGGTGCTCGTTTACTCCTGCAAAGTCTGCCGGGATGGCAATGCGCAGGGCGAGCCGCTCGGCGTCATCGGCATCGTGTTCAACTGGGACAGCCTCGCGCAAAAAATTGTGCATGACACGCCCACCGACGCCACCGGTACCGGCGCGAGCCGTGTGTGCATCACAGATGACGCGGGCTTCGTGCTCGCTGATTCGCAGGACCGTTTGCTGCAGGACACGCTGGCTCTGCCCGGCCAATCGGCACTGTTCGCAACCCCCAAGGCGAGCAAGGTGATCGAGCAGGGCGGCCGACGGATGCTGGTTGCGCACGCCCAGTCCCCTGGATTCGAAACCTACCGGACCGGCTGGCATTCGGTCATCATCGAGACCCTCGCCAAGTAAGCCGCGGGACGGCGGATCGGAACGTGATCGGCCGTCCTAAAAGGAAAGTCATTTTCGTTTTCCGTCCGTTTGGACGCGCTCGAATCGGGTTGGGATGGATCCCCTTCCGCAGAGCGAGCACGCGGGGAGAATGGCGGCGGAGATTTGCTTGGCACCCTTCCTCCGTCTGGACAGGGAATAGTCCCAGCATGGACCGCGCTTCCCCGCCCCGGACCCCGCTTCCCTCCAGCACCTTCGCCCTCCTGCAGGCGAACCCCACCGCCGCCGCCATCCTTGCGCGCCTTGGCAGCGCCTATCACGTCGCGGCGGCGAATCGTGCGGCCGTTGAACTGCTCGGACTGCCGGACAACGGCACGGCGGAAGCCCGCCTGCTCGACTGCCTCGACGACGCCCACGAACACGCGCTCTTCACCGCGCTGGACGACTGCGCGCAACGCACGGCGGCCGGTACCGTGCGGATCGTGGCGCGGCGCGCCGACAATGACGAGGCCCTGATGCTGGAAGCGGAACTGAGCCCGCTACCCGCGCCGGGCGACGCGCCCGATGCAACCGCGTGGCTGGCGCTGCACCTGCGTCCCGCGGTCCGCCCGGGGACCTCCCCCGAAAGCCGCGCCTTCTATGAGGAGGGCGCCCTCCGGGCCGCCTTGCTGGCAATCTCGCGCGCGACCCACCGTGCCGGCGATCTGGGAGCACTGTTCGACGAGATTCACCGGATCATCGGGCAGTTCGTGGGCACGGAAAACCTCTACATCGCGCTCGTCGACGAGACCGAGCAGATGGTGCGCTTTGTGTACCAGAGGGACCAATACGACGCCCACCGGGACCGTCCCCTCGGACGGCTCGGGGTGACCGATATCGTGTACCACACCGGACGACCGCTGCTGATCGACCGCGGCAAGGCGGATCGCATGCTCGCGGAGGGCACGGTGGTGAATCACGGGGTCCCCGCGCAAGTCTGGCTGGGCGTACCGCTCCGCGTGTGCGGCCGCACCATCGGTGTGCTGGCCGTCCAGGACTATCATACCCCGCACCTGCTCGGGGAGGCCGAGCGGCTGTTCCTCACCTTCATCTCCGACCAGATCGCTCACGCGATCTCCGCGCGTCGGGCGGAGGCCGAGTCGGCCCGCCACCGGGTCGAGGCGGAGCGGTCCGCCCAGGTGAAAAGCGCACTGATCGCCGGCATGAATCACGACCTGCGGACGCCGCTTTCGATCGTGCTCGGCTACGGCGGCTTGCTCGCGGACAATCTGCAGGACCCGGCCGAGGCCACCCAGGCGCGCGCGATCACCACCGCAGCCCGCGAACTGGAGGCCATGGTCGCACGCATCCTGGCGTTCTCCACCGTGGAAGCCGGCGCACAGCCCCTCAACGAGACGGAGGTCGACGTCGAGGAACTGGCGCTGATCTGTCACTCCACGCATTTCGACGCGGCCCGGGCCCGCGGACTCGACCTGCAGATCAAGCTGGAGGGAACGCTGCCCGCACGGGTTCGCACCGATCCCGAAATCGTCCGGCAGATCCTGCTCGAACTGCTGGGCAATGCCGTGAAGTTCACCCTGCAGGGTCGGGTGATCCTGCGTGTTCGCGCTGAGCCACCGGTCACGGACCAGGGGCGGATGCGAATTGTCTTCACGGTCGAGGACACGGGACCAGGCATTGCGCCGGAGATCGCCCATCGGCTTTTCCAGCTGCCCCTCCGCGAGCCGGAGGGGGACCGCCGCACGGGCCGGGTGTTCGGACTCGGCCTGACCATGTGCCAGCGTCTCGCGCAGCAGATGGGTGGACGACTTTCCGTGGACAGCACCCCGGGCGTAGGCAGCCATTTTCGCCTGACCCTCCCGACAACGCCCGCCGGCGAGCAAAGGCCTGGACCGGACCAGGCCACTGCGCTTCTGCGCGACCGTCTCGCCGATCGAAGGACCGGGATCCTGGTGGTCGGAGGCAGCGATATCCTACGCGGCGAACTCGCCGGCCTCCTCCTCGAGGTCACCGGATGCCCACCCTACTTGGCGAGCACGGGCGACGAGGCCGCCGTGCAGTGCGCGACCAAGCCCGTTGAAATCGTTCTGATCGGCGCGGCCCCCGGCGAGACGATCACTCCGGAGGTCTGCCGTCAGCTGCAGACGATACCCTCTGCGCGCGGTGCGGTCTACGTGATGGTGACCGGGCAGGACCACGCGGTGAAAAGTGTGGACCGCTGGCTCAAGGCCGGAGCGGACTGCTTCCTGCCCCGCCCGCTGGGGCCGGTCGCGCTGCTGACCGCATTGCTCAGCGCGCTCGACGTGATGGACCGACGGCCGCTTCGCTCGAGGTGAGCCATCCGGTGTGACGACCCGGGCGCCGAACAATTAACCACAGTCGCACTGGGATCCGGGCAAGGTGTCACGCTCTCTTTGAGCTTGGCGCGCGCGGAGAGGCTGAGGCTTTCGCCTTGCGGCGAAGGGCGCCCCCGCCAGCCTCGCGCGATGGTGCCCCTACCCCGGTTCCAACCTGGTCTCGTGGCCGTTCTCCTTTTGAGCGGTCTGATCGCGGCGGGCGCGGACATGCCTCCCCCTTGGGCCTATGGCTATAAGGAGCCACCGCCGCCCAACACCCCGCAGGCCTCCGCCAGCAAAATTGCGACGCCCTCCACGGATCCGACCAAGCACGGTCTGCCGGAATCGGCGCTTACGTTCACCCGGGCTGAGATCACGAACGTTTTCGGACCGGCTGACTATTTTCCGGGAGAGCATGCGACCCCGCCTCCCATCGTATCCCAGGGCCGACCGCCAACCGTGTGGGCTTGCGCTCGCTGCCACTACGCCAACGGCAAGGGGCGGCCGGAGAACGCAGGCATCGCGGGTCTGCCGGTCGACTACTTCATCAAGCAGATGCTCGCCTTTCGGACTGGCGAACGGGCCAGCTCGGATCCGCGCAAGACCAACACGCCGGCGATGGTGGAATATGCCAAGACGATGACCGATGAGGAGATTCGGGCGGCCGCCGAGTACTACGGCGCGATGAAATGGACCCCGTGGATCCGCGTCGTGGAGACCGACCAGGTCCCTGTGACCACCACCGCCTCCATGATGTACCTCCCGGTTCCGGGCGGGGGCACCGAACCGATCGGTGACCGCATCATCGAAGTTCCCGAGGATCCGGAGCTGGTCGAAATTCAGCGCAGCCCTCACGTCGGCTTCATCGCCTACACGCCGCTCGGCAGCCTTGAGCGTGGCGAGGACCTCGTTGTCCACGGCGCGGGCAAGACGCTCGCCTGCGCGGCGTGTCACGGCGCGGACCTGGGCGGCATGACACTCCCCGACGTCGGCGGCGTGCCCGGTCTGGCCGGACGCTCCCCCAGTTATCTCTTCCGGCAACTCTTCGACATGAAAAGCGGCAAGCGCCACGGCAAGGGCGTCGAGCCGATGAAGCCCGTTGTCGCGAACCTGGAGTCCGCGGACATGCTCGCGATCAGCGCGTATCTGGCGTCATTGAAACCGTGATACCTTCGCCGGTCAGGCGCCGGGCCCGGTCCGATCAGCCAAGGTATGCGGCCATGCCCAAATCAAGAAGCGCAAGACTGTCCGGAGACAGCTAACCGATCCCCTCTCGATCCACACCGGACCGGCCTAAGCGAGGCCAGCTACACCGGAGCTAAATCGGCACTGAAACTCCGCAGTCCGCATTCCGAAATCCGAAATCACACGACTCGCGCCCAGAGCAGCTTGAGGTAGCGGCTTTCGAGACAATTGGAGTAGACCGGGTGGTCCACGCCGGGGCCGGTGCGGTCGAAGATCTGCAGGCGGCGGTTGAGGCGGTGGACGCCCTTGATCACGCAGCCTTCGAAGTCCTCCAGCGATACTAGGCCTGAGCAAGAGCAGGTAACGAACAGGCCACCCGGCTTCACCAGACTCGCCGCGATCGTATTCAGGTCGGCGTACTTGCGCATGCCCTCAGCCGCGAACGCGGGATCGCGCGTCATGACGAACTTCGGCGGATCGCACAGCACGGCGTCGAACTGTTCCCCGTTCTTCTGCATCTGCCGCGCATAGGCGAACGCGTCGGTGTGGACCCACTTTAGCTTATTGGGCGAAACCTGGTTCAGGTTCGCATTGCGGCGGCCCTGGGCGATGACCTTTTCGTCGAGATCAACGGCCGTCACTTCCGCGGCACCACCGAGAATGGCGTTGATCGAGAAACCGCCGGTGTAGCTGCAGAGATCGAGGACGCGCAGGCCCTTCACGAGTTGGCCGAAGCGCTTGCGGTTGTCGCGCTGGTCGCAGAAGAAACCCGTCTTGTGACCGTCGGCGAAATCGACCTCGTACTTCACTCCGCCCTCGAGGATGCGCACCTTGTCGGGGGCGGACGCGGTGATCTCCTTCATCTGCGAGGGCTTGATGCCCTCCAGGCTGCCGAGGTCATGGTCGACGTGCACGCGCACGTGTTTCGTCCCGAGGAGCTCGTGCAGGAGCGGCAGCCATTTCGGCAGGCGCTGGAAAATGCCCAGCGAGTAAACGTCGCAGTAAAGGGTGTCGCCGTAGCGATCGATCGTCAGCCCACTCACCCCGTCCCCGTCGGAATTGAGGACACGGTAGGCCGTGGTCGTCTCGTCGAGCTTGAACAGCTCCCGCCGCAGCGCGACCGCGCGCCGGATGGCGGTTTCGAAGTACTCCTCGCCCAGTGGCTGGTCGGTGTGGGTCACGACCCGCAGTGGCATCTTGGCCCGCGGATTGAAGAGCCCGATGCCCAGGCGCTGGCCGAACTTGTCGTAGACCGAAACGAGGTCGCCCGGTTTGGCGTCGCGCGAGACCTCACCCAGCATGCGCGGAAAGATCGCGGGCTGAAAGCTGACGAACTTCAGCTGCGCCCAAGGGCGGGCCCACAGCGCGCGGTCGACGACCACCTTGACCGGGCGTTCATCGCCGTCGGGCGGGTCATTTTCGGGCGCGTGCGGACTCTGCTGCGGTTCGGACATGCCTCAGCTTGCAGCCGGCAGGCGCCCGCCGGCAATTTTTTTGCGCAGGTTTGAATCCAAACCCCGCGGAACCGACACCCACCGGCAAGTCCACCTCTCACCATCGACGAGACCAAGCAGTCGCGCAGAGACACGGAGCCGCAGAGAGGACATCAAACCGCCTTTTCAAGGGAGCCGAGGGCGCCGGGCTGAACTGCCATCTGATTTCTGAGATCTGATGACTTGCTTCCCACTCGGCGGGTCGGCGGGTCGGCGGCTCGGCGTAATGTTCGGATTGAAGGGGAGGCATGATTCGCCGGGCCAGGCGTGCGCCGACTCCACCCGCCCAATCGCCAGTCAGCGGGCCAGCGCCCGTGCCCCCCGTTGGCTCCGGACGCAAAAAAGCCGGCCTCGCGTGAGCGGGACCGGCTTGAAAAGAAACGAGGGCGTATCGCTTGGTCGGCGCTTACGCCACGCGCTCGACGACGAGCGGCGGGGGCGTCGGGCGCTTGGGCGCGAGGCGGTAGGCGTTCTTGAAGTACTCCAGCGCCTGCTCGAGCTTGGCCTCGTCGTTGTAGTGGATCATCATCAGCGGCTCGCCCTGCTTGACCTGGGTGCCGACCTTCTTGATCTCGGAAACGCCGACGGCGTGGTCGAGCTTGTCCCCGGGGTTCTCGCGACCCGCCCCGAGGAGGTGGACGCCGCGGGCGATCATGGCCGCGTTGATGGTATGGACGTAGCCGCGCTTGGGCGCGGGCAGCTTCCGAATATGTTTCGCGTGGAGGAACTTGTCCGGGTGGTCGATGAACGTGGTGTCACCGCCCTGGGCCTTCACGAGTTCCTTGAACTTCTCGAGGGCGGAGCCATCGGAGAGGTGGCGCTGCACGGTCTGCTTGGCCGACAGGGTCGAGCCCGCGACACCGGCGAGGCGGACGATCTCCATGCCGAGCTTGAGCACGAGTTCCTTCATGTCCTCGGGACCCTCGCCCTTGAGGAGCTTGATGGCTTCCTTGACCTCGAGCGAGGTGCCGACGGTGTCACCGAGCGGCTGGTTCATGTCGGTGACGAGCGCGACGCAGCGGCGCTTCATCGAGCGGCCGACGCGGGTCATGGAGCGAGCGAGCTGCTTGGCCTGCTCGAGATCCTTGATGAAGGAACCATTGCCCCACTTCACGTCGATCACGAGACCCTCGGAGCCCTCGGCCAGCTTCTTGGAGAGGACGGAGCCGGTGATCAGCGGGAGGCTCGGGATCGTGCCCGTGGCCTTGCGAACCTCGTAGAACTTGGCGTCGGCCGGGGCGAGCTTCTCGTCCTGGGCGACAATCGCGCCGCCGATCTTGGCGAGCTGGCTCGAGAAAGCGTCAATCGACAGATTGCCCTTGAAGCCGGGGACGGCCGCGAGCTTGTCGAGCGTGTTGATCACATAGTCGTGCTCCAGGCCGCACATCATCGGGACCACCACGCCACTGGCCATGGCCAGAGGAACCAGCACCAGTGAGGTCTTGTCGCCCACGCCGCCGGTCGAGTACTTGTCGATCTTCGGTTTCGCGATATGCGAAAGGTCAATCACCTCGCCCGAGAGCATCATCTCCTCGGTCAGCTCGGCGGTCTCCTGCGCCGACATCTGCTGGAAATAGATCGCCATCAGCAAAGCCGAGAGCTGGTGCTCCGGCATTTCGCCATCGAGCGTGCTGTCGATAATGTAGCGGATCTCTTCCTGAGTGAACTCGCCGCCGTCGCGCTTCTTCTCGATCAAGAACTCGAACGTTGGCTTGATGAACCTCCGGGGAGGCAGGGTGCGTTTCGTCATGTGTGTGCTGTGAATAAGTCGAGAGGACTCTTAGCCCGTAAGGCTTACGGTTATACGCCTTTATCTTCGGTTGTCGAGTCAAAATTACCCGGTCAGACCTAGAGCATTAATCGTTATCTTGTTACTAAACATACATTTAAAACTGTAACTGCCTTTGTTCCATGGGGCGGTGTGAACCCTGCCCGGCTGGACGGGAAAACTCCGGCCTTGCGCGAAACGGGCCGCGACGCGTTGAGTACCGGGATGCACGCCTCCTTCCATCTGGCTTCGGACCTCGAAGCCGCCCTCAAGGCGGCCGCTGCGGCGGCCGGGCTCGATCCGGCCGCGTTTATCCCGGATGTGCGCGCCGCCGACCCGAAGCACGGCGACTTCCAGGCCAACGGGGTGCTGGGGTATGCCAAGCAGGCCAAGCTGAATCCGCGGGCGCTGGCCGAGCGGCTGGTGGCGGCCCTGCCGGAGGCGGTTTCAGCTGCCTATGCGGTCAGCATTGCCGGCCCGGGTTTTATCAATTTCACGCTCAAACCCGCGACCCTGCAGGCTTGGTTGGCCGCTTTTGCCAGCCGGGATCGTCTGACCCAGGGCGCGGCCGCGGCCCATGCCGGACAGACGTGGGTCATCGACTACAGCTCCCCGAACACGGCCAAGCAGATGCACGTGGGGCATTTGCGCTCCGCGGTCATCGGCGAGGCGCTCTGCCGTCTGCTGACCTTCACCGGCGCGACGGTCATTCGGGACAACCATCTCGGTGATTGGGGCACCCAATTCGGCAAGCTCATCTATGGCTACAAGCGCTGGGCCGATGCGGCCGCGCTGGCGGCCGATCCGATCGAGGAGCTCGAGCGGATCTACAAGCTGGCCCACGCCGCCACCCCGGACCAGTCGCCGGAACTCGAGGAAGCCCGCCGGGAGCTGGTCAAACTCCAGAACGGCGACCCCGAGAACATCGCTCTCTGGCGCTCGTTCACCGAGGTCAGCCTGCGGGCCTTCGAGGAGATCTACGCCCGTCTCGGCATACGTTTTGACCACAATCTCGGGGAGAGCTTCTACAACGATAAGGTGGACCAGGTCTACCGTGAGCTGACGGCCCAGGGCCTCGCCCAGGAGAGCGAAGGCGCCCTCGTCGTCTTCCACCCGGAGCACCCCCGGTTCAACACCCAGCCCTTCATCATCCGCAAGGCCGACGGCGCGAGCAATTATGCGTCGACGGATCTCGCGACCGCCCTCTACCGCACCGAGCATTTCAAGGCGCACGGCATCGTGGTCCTGACGGACATCCGCCAGGCCGATCATTTTGAACAGCTCTTCCTCACCGTGCGGAAGTGGTTCGCCGCCACCCAGCGCAAGACGCCCGAGCTCCACCATGTGACATTCGGCGCAGTCACCGGCGAAGACGGCAAGGCGCTCAAGACCCGCGACGGCGGCACGATCAAGCTCAAGGCCCTGCTCGATGAGGCCGTGGACCGCGCCTTCACCCTCGTCTCGGAGAAAAACCCCGAGCTGCCCGAGAGCGAGCGACGGGAAATCGCTCGGACGGTCGGCATCGGTTCCGTCCAGTATGCGGACCTGTCCCAGAACCGCAGCAGCAACTACGTCTTCTCGTGGGATCGCATGCTCGCGCTCGACGGCAACACCGCGCCCTACCTGCTCTACGCGGTCGCGCGCATCCACTCCATTTTCCGCAAGGCCGGACTCACCCCGGGCGACGCGGCCTTTGAGGCGGGCGCGGGCAGCCTGGAGACCCCGGCCGAGATCGCGCTCGCGCGCAAGCTGGTCAAGTTTCCCGACGCAGTCCGGCTGGCGGGCGACAACCTCCGTCCCCACTTCCTCTGCCTCTATCTCTACGAACTGGCGGGGGACTACAGCAGCTTCAATAGCGCGGACAAGGTCCTCGTCGACGAGCCGGCCGTGCGCGCCCGCCGCCTCCAGCTCTGCGCCCGCACCCTGCTCATCCTCGAGACCGGGCTGCAATTGCTCGGGCTGCGAACGCTGCAGCGCATGTGACGGCCGGCCCGCGTGGCCCCGTCCGGACCAAAACAACCTTGCGGGCTCGGCGCCGCGCCCGCACCCTGCTGGTCCATGGCCACGGAGGAATTCTACATTCGGAACGAGACGGACACGGAAGCGCGGGGACCGTTCTCGCACGAGCAGCTCTCGTCACTGGCCGAGGCCGGTCAGGTCACGGCCGAGACCCTCTACTACGAGGCAACCAGCGAGCAGTGGGTCACAGTCGGGAGCAACCCCGAGCTCCTCGCCCAGCTGTTTCCCGAGAAGAAGAAGCTGAAGATGCGCTCCAAGGAGACCTTCAAGACCCTCAATGTACAGCCGGAGGACGCGCGGCCAATCGAGGTCAATGACATGCTCGCCGCCGCCGAGGGGCGCACCGCCGATACCAAGGACAAGGCCGACCCGGCCGAAGCCCTGGCCCGCGCGGCCAAGGTCGGGATGTATGTCGCCACGGCGATTCTCCTGATCAGCGCGACCGGCCTCCTCCTCCCCTCCGCAGACCGGGTGGCCGCCGGCGACATCGCCGCCCTTTTCACCCAGCCGCTGGCCCTGCTCGGGCTGATCGACCTGGTACTCTTTGTCATGCTGGCCTTGGGCGTTGTCGCCTTCTATCCGTTCATCCGTTTCCGGGCCGCGCTGGGGCTCGGCTTCATGGGCTTCATCTTCTGGACCCAGGGAGCCATGCTGCCGTTTGCCGCGGTCGTGGCAGGCTGCGCGGGCCTGTACCTCTGCACGGTCTTCACCCAGTTCGCCCTGCTGGGACTTGCCAGTCTGCTCGGACTCGCCGGCACGGCCGCGGTCACGTACTACCTCGTGACCTAAGGGGCGGGGTCTGCCTGCCGCCTCCCTCCCATGGCCAGTCTCTACCAACGTTGGAATTCACTGGTCGGCATCTTTCAGAAGGAAATCTGGAAACCCGTCTACCTTGGCGAGAAGTCGGTCCGTGGGCGCCTCTACGCCTGCCTGCGTATCATTTCGATCACCATCACCGGGCTGGAGGAAACCAAGGCGGCCAGCCGAGCCGCGGCCCTCAGCTTCAGCACGCTCTTCGGTCTCGGACCGCTGGTGGCAATCGCCATGCTCGTCGCGGGCTTTGTCCTGGACAAAGATGACCCCAATCTCGCGGTCAACACGCTCAACAGCCTGATCAAATTCATCGCGCCGCAGCTCGATCAGTATGAGCAGATCAAGTCCGGCAATGGACCGGCCGCGGCAGCGCCGCGCAGCGATGTGCTCACCGCCGCCACCCTCGGCACCCCGTCGCCCGAAGCGCCGGTCGAGGTCAAACCCGAGCTGGTGGAACTGATCAACGGCTTTGTCACCAGTTCGCGGAGCGGAGCCGTTGGCGTGCTCGGCGGCCTGACGCTCATCCTGATTGTCCTGCAGCTCTTCACGTCGATCGAAACGGCCTTCAACGAGATCTGGGGTGTCCGTCGCGGCCGATCCTGGCTGCTGCGCATCGTCTTTTACTGGACGGTGCTGACCCTGGGGGCGGTGCTGTTTTTCGCCGCCGTCACCGGCCTGTCCGCCGGCGCCTTCATGAATGCCTTCGCGGAACGCATTCCCCTCGGTCACGAGATCGTGGAGCTGCTTCGCCTGCTGCTCCCTGCCGGATCGCTGCTCGTGCTCATCATTGTCCTGACGCTGTTTTACCGCTGCATTCCCAACACGCGCGTCCTCTGGCGGGCGGCGCTGGCCGGCGCCGTGATTGTCGCCCTGCTGCTGGTCCTGAACAACTTCCTCGCCTTTCTTTACGTACGACGGGTCGTTCTCAACAACAGTCTCTACGGCTCACTGGGCATCCTGCCGATCATGATGTTCGGTCTCTACATCTTCTGGCTCTTTGTCCTGCTGGGCGGGACCGTCAGCTATGCGGTCCAGAACGTGCACTTCCGAAATTCCCAGGCGGCTTGGAACAGCCTCGCCGAGTCCATGCGCGAGCGCCTCTCCCTGATTGTGCTGCTGACCGTTTGCCGGCGCTTCCACGACTGCATGCCGCCCTGCACGGTTTCCCAGCTCGGAGAAATGCTGAAGGTGCCGACCCAGATTCTCAACGAATGCCTGAACCGATTGGTGCACATGCACCTGGTCACCCCGATCCCGCCCTCCGCCGGCGAGGATGCCACGGATCTGCGCTTCCAGCCGGCCCGGCCGCTCAACCGAATCACATTGAGCGATTTCAAGAGCCTGGACGACGATCTCGGCGAGGATCCAACCGGTCCCGTGCTGGCGAACCTCGACCCGATCGTTGCCCGTTACAATGTGGCCACGGAGTCCCTGACCCGCGGAGCCTTTTTCCAGAAGTCGATCGAGGAACTCTTCGCGGAGAACCCGATCGACGCATCGCGACCGCCGTTTGCCTTTGGCGATGCTCGCCCCGGGGCGGCGCGCCCAGGCCCGGCCTGACGCCGATTTAAGCCCGCATCGCGTGACCCGGGGAGCGCCCGCAGCGGGTCGCCAAGCCGCGCCCCAGGCCGGTGAACCCCGGACGGACAAACCGCGGGCATTTCGGCCCCGGGGACGGCCTCAGCTGCGCCCTTATCCCGCGATTGACACCCCCCGGTCCCGACCTAGCGTCAGACCTTTACCTCCCAAATGATCTCCTGGATCCAGAATACCTTTCAGCACCATTTCCGAGTGATTTTCTCGGTTCTGCTTGTGCTCATCATTGTCTCGTTCGTCTTCACGATCGGTGCCGCGCCCGGCATCGGCAGCGGGGAGGCCAAGGTCCTCCGTCGCGACTTCTTCGGTGCCAATCTCGGCTCCCAGGAGGAGGTCAATCGCATCATGGGCGATGCCGAGCTCAGCGTGTTCCTGCAGGCCGGCTATCCCGCGATCGGTGCCGATCAGCTCCAGCAGTTCGCCCTCCAACGCCACGCCGGCCTCCATCTCGCCAACCAGCTGAACGTCCCCGCCCCCACGGCGGCTGAAGTGACGGAGTACATCCAGACCCTCGGTGCCTTCGCCGGTCAGACCGGGCAGTTCGACGCGCAGCGCTACGCCGACTTCCGCGCCAGCCTGAAGACCAGCCCCAACCTCAAGGAGGGCGACATCAGCCGCGTGATCGCGGACGACGTGCGCTACACCCGGGTGCAGCGCCTGCTGGCCGGCCCGGGCTATGTGCTCCCGTCCGAGGTCCGCGACCAGCTGACCCGCGCCGATGCGACCTGGACGATCTCAATCGCGTCCGCGGACTACGCGGCCTACGCGCCCGACATCAAGCCCAGCGACGCCGAGCTGACGAAGTTTTTTGAGGAGAATGCGTTCCGGTATGAGTTTCCCCCGAAGGTGAGCCTGAGCTACGTGGACTTCCCTCTCTCGGCCTATGCTTCACAGGTGAACGTCAGCGATACGGAAATCCGCGCCTACTACGACGCCAACCCCACCCGCTTCCCCAAGCCGGCCGAGGGGATTGCAGCCCCTGCCATCGGCACGGGTGCCGACGCTGATTTCGCCGCCGTTCGCGGCCAGGTCGAATCCGCGCTTCGGGCCGAGCGTGCGCTGCTGCTTGCCGCCAAGGCCGCGAGCGACCTCAGCCTCGCCCTTTTTGAGGCCAAGACCCCGCAGGCCGGGGTCGGAGCCTTCCTCGCGGGCCGCGGCGTCCAGCTCAAGTCCCTCGCCCCCTTCGACGAGTCGACCGTTCCGCCCGAGCTCGGCGCCAACCCCCAGGTGGCCACCGAGGCGCTGAAACTCAACGCCAGCCGCCACTTCTCCGACGCCATTCCGACCCCGACGGGCGCCGCCGTTCTGTTCTGGCAGGAGACCCTCCCGGCCCGTAAGCCCTTCTTCACCGAGGTTGCGGTGCGCGTGGGTGCTGATTTTGTCGAGAATGAGAAGCGCAAGCGCTTCGTCGAAACGGGCCGCGCCGTGCGCGACCAGCTTCGCGCCCGCGTCAAGGCCGGCGAATCCTTCGAAAGCGCCGCCGCGGCCGTGACCGCGCTCAGCCTCACCGTCAAGAACCACGCGGGCTTCACCCGCCGCCAGCCCCCGACCGATATCGACTTTGCCGCGCTCAACGCCCTCGACACGGTCAGCCAGGGCGAGGTGTCCGAGATGATCGGTTCTGCGGACAAGGGCCTGTTCGTCTTTGCAGCCGAGAAGAAGGTTCCCGACCTGTCTGACGCCAATCCCCAGTACGCGACGACCCGGACCCAGCTCGCGCAGGCTTATGCGTCCCGCGCTGGCAACGAGTACCTGTTCGAACTCGTCCAGAAGGAATTGGCCAAGACCGCTCCGGTCACCCCGTAAGCCGGGTCACCGCTTATCCTGCCGCCCGACCGTCCGTATGGTTACGGCTCGTCAGGGCGGCCAGTTACCGGGCACACCTTGGCCATGCCCACTGGGGTGCTCTTCTGTCGTCTGCTGGTTGCGGTTGCCTTCGCCCGGGCGCGGTGCGGCCTGAGGACAATCCGTTGAAACCTAACGCAATGCCGCGTCGTCATATTACCCGGACATCCCTGCCGACGTCGGTCTGGCCTGCCCGCATTCCTTTGTAACTTTCTGCCCGGTCTGCGGGTATTACCTCCATCTTCCATCCACTATCCGGTTTTATGATCAGCCGCCTCCGCCTCGCCGCCACCCTCGCCCTGCTCCTGCCCGTCTTCGCAACCGCTCAGGAGGCCGCGCCTCCCCTGACTCTGGAGGAATGCATTGCCCGGGCCCTTGGCAAGAACTTCGACCTGCAGATCCAGACCTTCGCGAAGGACTCCGCCGCCCAGTCGCTGCTGATCGCGCAGGCTGACTTTGAGCCGGATCTGGCCTTCACCACGAGCCGCTCCGAGAGCGTGCAGGCCACCGCCAGCAGCACGCTGGATGGTGCGGCCAACCCCAGCAGCACGTCCTACAACAATCGCCTTTCGGCCACGCAACGCGTCTCGACCGGTGCAACCATCACCGCGGCGACCAATCTCAACCGTGCCGGCAGCAACTCCCGCAACACGCTGCTCAACCCATCCTTCAACAGCGATTTCGCCCTAACCGTACGCCAGCCGCTGCTCTCCGGGGCGGGTCGCTCCTTCAACCGCGCCGCCATCGAGCGCGCTCGCCTGGGGGTCGATCGCTCGGTGCTTGATTTCAAGACGTCCGTCCTGACGGTTGTGCGCAACGTCGAGGCAGCCTACTACAACGTCGGTTTCGCCCGCGAGCAGCTCGCCGTCCGCCGCTTCAGCCTCGAACTCGCCGAGCGTCTGCTGGAGGAAAACAAGGCCCGCATGAACACGGGTATCGCGACCGATCTTGAGGTCCTGCAGGCGGAAGTCGGCGTGGCGAACGCCCGCCGCTCCCTGATCCAGGCCGAACAGACGGTCCGCAATAACGAGGACGCGCTGCTCAACCTGATCGGTCGCTTCGAGTTCAACTCCTCGCTGGGCAGCGTGAACCTTGCCGCCGCCCCTGTTCCCGCGGTTTCCTTCGAGCGTTCATATCAGCTGGCTCGCGACAACGCGCCCAACTATGCCTCGACCAAGCTTTCGATCGAACAGATCAAGATCGATGTCATGACGACCAAGAGCCAGGCCAAGCCGGCGCTCAGCGTCGGCGCCACCGGCGGCTACAACGCCCGCGAGTCCTCCCCGGGCCGTTCCGCCGAGGAGCTCTGGTCCGGCGACGGCTACAACTGGACCCTCGATCTTCAGCTGAACATGCCCCTGGGCTTCAAGGCCGAGAAGGCTCGCCACCGCCAGGCCATCATCAATCTGGCGCGCGAAGAGGCCCGCCTCCAGCAGATCGAGCAGACCCTCCTCGTCGACGTGCGCTCGGCGGTGCGGTCCGTCGAGACCAATATCGAAAGCGTCGCGATCTCCGCCAAGGCGACCGAGCTCAGCCAGCGGCAGTTCGATCTCGAAAAGGCCCGCTTTGACGCCGGGATCAGCACCTTCCGCCGCGTCCAGGAAACGCAGGAAGACCTCGACACCGCCCGCGTGTCGGAGCTGCAGGCCCGCATCGCCCTGCGCCTCGCCCTTGCCGACCTGGCTCGACTGGAGGCCAGCTCCCTCGAGCGCTACAACATCACGGTCGATCAGAACTGATCGCGCGGGAGCTCCTCGTTATTTTCGGCCGGACCTTCGGGTCCGGCCGTTTTTATTTCAGCGCGGCC
This sequence comes from uncultured Opitutus sp., assembly GCA_964476965.1. Classification (GTDB taxonomy): domain Bacteria; phylum Verrucomicrobiota; class Verrucomicrobiia; order Opitutales; family Opitutaceae; genus CAMAXB01. Next base: position 18,136 of record CAYZCV010000024.1, read on the forward strand.
GCGGAGTCATTGCTTCTTGCACGTCGCGCCCGGCAACCGCGAGGGCGACGCTCCGCCGCAACGCCCAATCCCGAGTCAGAACAGCGAATCGACCTCAGCGGCGTCGGCGGCAACCACCCGGTGGTCGGGAATCTGGGTCCGAAACCAGGTACGCTGCTTTTTGACGAGTGCCCGGGTGTTGCGCGCAATCTCCGCCGCCAGTTCCTCGCGAGCCAAGCGTCCTTCCAGGACGGCGATCGTTTCGCGATAGCCGATCGCCGAGGCCGCACTGGCGTTCCCGCGCAGCCCCTGCGCCAGGAGGCCCTCCACCTCCGCCACCAATCCGGCGCGGAGCATCTCGGCCACCCGCGCGTCAATGCGGGCCTCCAGATCAGCGGGGGCTCGGTCGAGGCGCGTGCACACCACCTCCCAGCCCGCAAAGGGCGCCGGCTGCCGGGCAAACTCCGCGGCCAGGTCAGCCAGCGTCCGCCCCGAGGCGAGGCAACGCTCCAGGCCCCGTAGCACGCGGCGCGGGTTGGCCGCATCGAGTTCACCCAGTCCGCCAGGATTCAGGCGCGCCAACTCAGCCACGAGCGCCGGCAGCCCCTCCGAATCCAGCCGGGTCCGCAATTGCTCCCGCAGCTCGGCCGAAACCGCGACCGTATCGGCCACGGGACCGAAGAACGCCTTGAGGTAGAATCCGCTGCCACCCACCACCAGAACTGAACGGCCTCGCCCGGCAATGCCCGCCACTGCCGACAGCGCCAGCGCGACGTAGCGCGTGACATCCGCCTGCTCCCGCACGTCGAGAACATCGATGAGGTGGTGCGGCACGCGCGCGCGCTCCTCGGCCGATGGCTTCGCGGTCCCCAGGTCCATGCCCCGGTAAAGCAGCAACGAGTCGCAGGAAACGATTTCCGCGTCGTTGCGCTCCGCCCAGCGGAGGGCCAGCGCGGTTTTTCCCACGGCAGTGGGTCCCGTCAGAACGTGGATCCGGCGTTTCATCCGCCCTGCATTCCGGCGCAAGGCGTGGCCCGGTCAAAGGTTATTCGGGCTCCCGTCGCCCCGCCGGATCGACGCGAAAATGTAACGGGGATTCGCGACGGAGAATTTGCCGTGCCCACCGCCTAAAGTCTCCCTACCCTGCTGCCGTTGAAAACCCGGTTCATCTTCAATCCCAAGTCGGGCCACAATGCCCGCAATCCTTATTTGCTGGAGAAAACCCGGGCCTTCATCGCGGAGCATCGCCTTAACGCGACCGTGGTCCTTACCGAACGTCCGCGTCATGGCACCGAGCTGGCCCGCCAGGCCGTTGACGACGGCTGCGAGCGGATCGTGGCCATCGGGGGCGACGGAACCTTGAATGAGATCGCCGGGGCCCTCGTCGGCACACCGGCTGCGCTGGGACTCATCCCCTGCGGCTCGGGTAATGGCCTTGGACGCCACTTGGGCATCCCGGGCCCGGGCAAGGGCGCGTTCCGGACCTTGCTCAATGGGACCGTTCGCTCCATCGACACCGGGACCGCCAACGGCCAGCCCTTCTTCAATGTCATGGGGCTTGGTTTCGATGCGGATCTCAGTGCCCGCTTCAACCAGTTGGAACGCCGCGGCCTCCGTGCGTACGCCGCCACCACCCTGGGGATGATTTTTCACTACGAACCCCAGACCTACGTCATCACCGCCGCCGGTCGCCGGCATGAGGCGCGGGGATTCATTGTCGCGGTCGCCAACTCGGATCAGTACGGCAATGACTGCTTCATCGCGCCCGGGGCATCGGTGGACGATGGCTTGCTTGACCTGACGCTCCTGCGGCCCAAGTCCCTGCTGCTCGCCGTGCCCCTGATTCCACGTCTGTTCCTCGGCTCGATTGACCGAAGCGCGAGCGTCGATCGTTTCCGGGCTGCCGCGTTCACGATCGAGCGGACGTCCCCAGGGCTGTTCCATACGGACGGAGAGACGCATCCCTGTGGTACCGTGGTCGAGGTCGCGGTACGCCCCCGCAGTCTCCGGGTACTCGTCCCGTCTTCGCCCACGGCGTCCGACCGCGGCTAGGTTCGCGCCGTCTGGGTGACCCGATTGCGCCCGGCCCGCTTCGACTCGTAGAGCATCCGGTCAGCCGAAGCCACGAGTTCGCCCGCCGAGCGTCCATCGGCCGGGAAAAAGGCGAGGCCCGCGCTGATGGTGACCGACAGCGGGCCCCCTTGCTCCAACGGAAAGGGGTCGGCCCCCACGGCCGTCACCAGACGATCGATCGCCTGACGCGCGGCGAGCGCATCCGACTCAATGATCAGCGCCCCCATCTCCTCGCCGCCGATGCGCGCCAGAACATCGACGGACCGCAGCGCGGCCATCATGCGCTGGGCGGAGACCCGCAACACGCTATCGCCGGCCGGGTGACCAAAGCGGTCGTTGACCGACTTGAAATGATCAAGGTCCAGCATCGCCACGGCGAAGACATGGCCAAAGCGCGCGGCCCGGTCGCACTCCTGCGCGAGCAACCGCTCGAACTCTCGGCGGTTCAGCAGTCCCGTGAGCGGATCATGGGTCGCGCGCAAGCGGAGCTCCGCCATGGTTTCCTCCAGCTTCAGCGCATAGCGCATCGAGCGCTCGAGCATGCGGGCGTTGATCTCGCCCTTGACCAGGAAGTCGGCCGCCCCCGCCTCCATCGCGGCATGATCGACCTCCTCCGAGGCATCTGCCGTGAGGAAGATGACCGGGGTGAAGCACCCCTCGGCCCGCACGCGGCGCAACAGCTCCAGACCGTCGCGGTCGCCCAACTGGTAGTCCAGCAGACAGAGGTCGTAACGGGATTCGAGCAGCCGGCGGCACCCCTCCTCAAAATTGGGGGCCCACTCCACGGCAAACCGGGTCCCGCGCGCACGACTGAGGTGCTGCGCGGCGACGCGATACTGCAGCGCATCGTCTTCGATGATCAGGACTCGTTTCTCGGAAAACACGGCAGTACGACTGAACCGCATCGCTCCGGCCTCAAGCCAAATTCCATCGGCCGCTCCACATAGTAACTCCGCTCCACCTCTCAAACGGCCATCTACCAACCCCGGCTGATAAGCGGTTCGCCAGGAACCCGCCGCCACCTTTCGCCTAGATCGTTCACGCTCGCACGATTACAGTTTTCTCCGAATCGTGCCGTTGTCTCACTTCCCCCGTGCAGCCTGCCGCCTCAGCTCGTTTTCTTTCGACCGCCCTTCTCGATCTCGAGATCGCCGACATGCTCTTTGACGTCGCTGGCGCCGCGGAGCGAGCCGAGCTCAAGTCGATGCTGGACGACCTTGAATCGGACGTCAGCACGCGGATGGCCTCGCTGATCGACCGCGCCGGGTCCCTCACCGGGCCCGAGGCCAAGCGCGTCTGCCATCCCCTCAAGGGCAACACCAGTTCGTTCGGTCTGGCGCGTTGCGCCGCCGTGATGGCGCAGCTCGAACACCAGTGGGACGCCACCTCCGTCGCGGATCGGACCCATCTCCTGGAGCACGCCCGGCAATGGCTGGCCGAAGGGGCGCAAGCGATCCGAAACCGGTTTCCCTACCTCGCAGCGAGCGCCTGATCAGCGAGCGGTTCCCGCGACCAGATCGCGCGCCCGGGCGGCCATGGCCGCCGGGATTTGGGCGCGATCGGACAGATGGTCACGAATGACGTTCACCAGCGCGCTGCCGACCACGACGCCGTCGGCGCAGGCCGCAACCTCCGCGACATGCTCACGCTTCGAGATGCCAAACCCCACCACCACGGGCAGCGGGGTATGCGTCTTGATGCGGGCCACCGCCGCCGGCATGTCGGTCGCAACCGAGTCGCGCACGCCCGTGACCCCCTCCCGCGATACATAGTAAATGAATCCGGTCGCCGCCTTGGCGATGACGGGAAGGCGGGATTCCGGCGTGGTCGGGGCGACGATGAGCACGGTCTTGATCCCGGCCTGTGCGCAGGCCGCCGAGAGCTCGGCGCCCTCCTCGGGTGGAAGGTCCAAGGTGAGCATCCCATCCACCCCCGCGTCGCGCGCCGCTTGGACGTAAGCCGCGACCCCGTTGGAGAACACCAGATTGTAGTAGGTATAGAATACGATCGGCAGCTCGGGGAACTCGGCCCGCAGTCGGCTCACGAGAGCAAAGACGCCCGCCGCCGTCATGCCGCCCTCCAACGCTCGTTGCGCCGCCAGCTGGTTGGTGAGACCGTCGGCCAGTGGATCGGAGAAAGGCACCCCGAGTTCAAGCAAGTCCACGCCCGACTCGATCAGGGAGCGGCAGGCCGCCAATGAGGTCTCCTGGTCGGGGTCACCGGCACACAGGTAGGCGACAAAAACCGCCCGGTTGTTCGCGCGGGCGCGGGCAAAGGCTTGGGCAATGCGATCCATGGAGACCAAGAAGTGGCAACGGACCCTCGCGCGGGCGAGTGAAAACAACGTGCGGGTGGTCCGGCCTCGATCACAGCCTGCGGCGAATACGCCCGAACGTAGACAAATCCATCCACCGTGCGATTCCCCCGACTGTCCGGGGCGGTGCTGGCCCGCCTTGGTTTTCCGGATCCCCTATCTACGCCGCTTCGCCAGTATTTGCGGGCGGTCCTTCCCGGGAGTTCAAACTCAACCCACCTCAAAATCCACCAGCACCGGACGATGATCGGAGAGCATCGACTTCACCACCTCGCTGTGAATCACCCGACAGCCCGGCGGCAGAAAGACGAAATCAAGCAGGCGCGTCGGCAACGGGGATGGAAATGAGCGACCCGTCTGCGGATGCAGCACATAATCCCCGAAGTCACAGAGGTGGCTGAGCAGCGACGAGGTGGCATCCGAAGAGGTGCCCGGGGTGTTGAAGTCGCCGCAGACAATCGGTGACACGGCCCAGTGGGTGGATCGTAGGCGCTGCTTGACGCGAAGATAGGCCAGCAGGCGATCGAGCTGCACCAGCCGGTGCACGCGGGAACGGTAGTGGAAGTGCAGATTGACGAGCGGAACCCGCACTCCGCCCGCCTCGATCTCCGCAAACAGGAAGCCCTTCTCGCCGATCCGGCTCCGGCCGAAAACAATGTTCTCGGAAACGGCGATGGGGTGGCGGGACAGCAGCGCATTCCCATAGCTGAGGTTGAGCAGGCCCTCCCGCCGGTTGTTGATGCCAAAGACGGAGTAGGGAAAATCGGCGAATTCCCGGAGATAGTCCAGTTGGTCGAAGTTACCCGCCCAGCGCGAACACTCATCGATTTCCTGCAGGGCGACCACATCGGGCTTCAGCCTCTCCAGCAGCTTGGCGATCTTCCGCAGATTCACGCGCAGCTTGCGGGCCGAGGTCAGACCCTGGATCGGGGTGAGGCCGCGCGCGTGCGCGATGTTGAAGGTGACGAGGCGCAGCCGCATGCGATCAGAGAAGCGCGAGCCAACACCCGGGTACCGGCCAGCGCAAGGCCGGGCTGCCCGCCGCAGCCCGATCCCTTCCCGGCGCCACGGGTGCGCCAGCGCGATCAGCGGTGGGATCCGCGGCCCGGCAGGACTGCGACCGGACGCGGCCGACTCACTTCAGCGGCGAGAAATCAACGGGCTGCAGGAAGAGGGACTGGACCCCGCCATCCGCCGTGAGATTGCCGTCCTTGTGGGCCTCGGCCCGGGCGCTGACAAAATACGAATCGGAGCGCAGGGCGGTCCAGGCCTGCGCCGCGGCCTCGCGGCTCGGGAAGGCCAGCAAATAGGTGAAGCTCTGGCCCGCGCCCTTGTCGGCATCAAGGGGATCCCAGAAGCCGATCCCGGTCATCTCCATGCGCCCAAACGACTCCAGCACGCGGTTCCGGAAGAACGCGTGGAGGGCGGGCAGCTTTCCCGCCGCCGCGGTGTACCGCCGGAGCTCAAAGACCCGGGGTTTCTCGAAGGAGCCGCCGCTTTTGATCGCCGGCGAATAGTCGGTGGCCTTGAAGAAGATCGACTCGGGTGGCTTGGCGAGAATGACGCCGCCGACCTCCGAGGCCGTGCGCACCGCGACCCACTCCGGATCGGCTCGGAAAGCGGCCCATGAGGCCGTCGCCGCTTCGCGGCTCGCGTGCTCGAGGAAGTAGTACAAGACCGTGTCCGCGCCCTCGGATTTTTCGATGGGCGTGAAGTAGCCGATGTTGCGCATCCCATGGCGCTCGAAAATCCGCATCGTGTGGTCGCGGAAGCGGGACAGGAGATTTGGCAGCTTTCCCGCATTGGTCGTGTAAATGCGCAGCTCGTAGACCCGCGCATCCGGGGTCGTCGTCTGGGCGGAGGTGGTGAGCGCGAGGCCGAGGGCCAGCGCAAGCGCGAGGAGGAGTCGGGATTTCATGGAATAAAGTGGTCGGGATCGGGCCTGCCCGGGGAATCCGCGGGCCGCGCCTAACGGATGAACGACAGGTCAACGGGGTGTTCGATCACCGTGCCGGAGACCGGAGTGATCCGGACATGATCCCCCTTGAATTCCATCCGCTTCACCCGGTCAAAGCGGCGCGGCAGGGCGGCAATGCCCATCACGTAGTTCACCGCCAGCGGCCGGTTGGGCCGCAGGTTCACGACGGTCGGAACGCCGGCGGCCGCCAGCGGGTTGGGTCCGGCGGATTCCGCCAGGCCGAAGTGAAAATAACTCGTGACGTCCTCCACGCCGAGCACCCGACGGTGCCGCCCGGACCACGGCGCATAGTGACGTCCGCCATGGGACTGCCAGAGAATCGTCGACGCGAGCACGCGGGGGTCGCGCAGGGCAAACCACAGGTAGCCGTGGGTCGCGACCGTGACGGTGCTCCACGCCAGAGCCTGGTCCGCCTGGGACGAGACCATCACCAGGTCATCAAAACCATCGTGGGCGGGAAACTGGCTGACATCGGTCGTGCCGCCCGTCGCGAGCGGGACCTTGGACAGGCGCGTGAACATGGCGCCGGTCTTCAGCGTCGAGTACCCGCGGTTGGCGGGCAGTTCAAAGGGCTGCGGGCAGACCTGGCCATGGTGCCATGGACTCAGGGCGACTGAACCCACCCCACCCTCCGGGATTTCGAGCAAGGCGTGGTGACCCAAACTCGTGCGACCGGCAAAGCCCGTGACCTCGTGCCGACAATAGACATTGGTCTCTCCCTTGCGCAACTCGATGGTCTTCACGACCCGCCCGGACCGCACCTTCGGCCGAAGTTCCGCGACCAGGCGACTGCGGTCGCCGACCACGGAAGATTCGAGCGCGGTCCACGGGGTCCCCGCGGTTTCACCATGCGGCGGGTGGCGCTCGCCGTGCCACGACTTGCCATTTCCGCCGAACGGCAGGCAGAAGAAATCCCCGCGCAGGGACGTCAGCAGACCCGGTGTACCGGCCGGCAGGGTCTCCCCGGCCGGGGCCCAGGGAGCGATTGCGAATGGCTGCACCGGACCGCGGGACGTCTGGAACGTGACGGGCGCCAGATGGCCGGCCTTGCAGGTGACAAAGGCCTCAACGAGGTCGCTCGCCACGCGCCATGAGGCGGCGCCTTGGACGGGCTGGGTGGGGACGGGCTCCGGTACACTCATGGCAGCGGGACGGAAGACAGCGCGAAAAAAAGAAGCCGGTCCCCGCGGTGGCAGGGACCGGCGGGAAGGATCAGGCCTTGCCCTTGGCGTTTTCCCAGCGGCCCGACTTGGCGGAGCGCAGGATCGCGTCGGTGACGTAATCGGTCTTGAGGCCGTCGCGGAAATCCGGGGCGGCGTTCTTGCCTTCGTCGAGGCCGGCGACGAAGTCGGCGAACTGGTGCGTGAACGTGTGCTCGTAGCCAATCTGCAGACCCGGGACCCACCAGTTCTTCATGTACGGCTGGTCGCCGTCGGAGACATGGATGGAGCGCCAGCCGCGCGTGACGCTCGCGTCGCGGTAGTCGAAGTACTGCAGGCGATGGAGGTCGTGCAGATCCCAGAAGATCGAGGCGTTCTCACCGTTGATCTCGAAGGTGTAGAGGGCCTTGTGGCCGCGGGCATAGCGGGTCGACTCGAAGGTCGCGAGCGAGCCGTTGCTGAAGCGGGCGAGGACGGCGCTGGCGTCGTCGATCTTGACCGCCTGCATCTTGCCCGTGGCCGCGTGCTTGCGCTGCTTGACGAAGGTCTCGGTGGCGGCCGTGACGCTGTCGATGCCGCCGTTGAGCCACATCGCGGTGTCGATGCAGTGGGCAAGCAGATCGCCGGTCACGCCACTGCCGGAGACGCTCGCGTCCAGACGCCAGGTGCCGGTGCCGCCCTGCGGGACGTCGGCGTTGATCGTCCAGTCCTGGAGGAACTTCGCCCGGTAGTGGAAGATCTTGCCGAGCTTGCCCTGGTCGATCAGCTGCTTGGCCAGCGTGACGGCGGGAACGCGGCGGTAGTTGTACCAGACCATGTTCGGGACCTTGGCCTTCTCGACGGCCGCGACCATCTTCTCGGCCTCCTTGGCATTCATCGCCAGAGGCTTTTCGCACATGACCATCTTGCCTGCCTTGGCGGCCTCGATGGCCATCTCGAAGTGGAGATTGTTGGGCGTGGCGATGTCGATCAGGTCGATATCGGCCCGCGCGATCAGCTTGCGCCAGTCCGTCTCGACGGATTCATAACCCCAGTTCTGGGCAAAGGCCTTCGCCTGATCGCCGTTGCGGCCGCAGACGGCCTTGAGGACGGGCTGGTGACCGTGCTTGAAAAACACGGGAGCCTGGCGGAAGGCGTTGGAGTGGGTCCGGCCCATGAAGCCGTAACCGATGAGACCGATGTTGATCTTCTTCATTGTGATTCGAAGAGGTTGAGGAGGAGGTCGCGGGGATGGCCTCAGGCGCTCCAGCCGTGGTTTTCACGAACGGAGATCATGCCAGCGAGGACGTCATTCCACGTCTGCTGATTGAGCATGACCTCATTCGAGAACATGCAGCCGTCCCAGCAGATGTGCTTGATCTTTTTGGTCACCTTGCCGTTGCCATCGCGCAGCCAGTAGGCCGCGTCGCGGGTGACGTTGAGCTTGCCCTTCGGGTCGCCGATCTGGCAGTGGCGGCCGGTCTTCTCGTGCGAGCCGGAGCCGTAGGCCGTGCCGTCGTTCTGCGCGACGTGGAAGTCGATAGTCCAGGGCCGGAGGGCGGCGGTCAGCTTGGTCATCGCCTCATGGAACGCGCCCGGCTCCCAGTGGAAGTTCTTGGGCACGATGCGATGCTTCTCGGCATTGGCCCCGAGGATGTAGAGATGGGTGTGGGACATGTCGGCCTGGAAGCCGACGACCTTGGGCATCCCGACTGCCTCGAGGGTCTGCACCATGTACTTCCAGCTGTGCATGCCGCCCCAGCAGATCTCACCCTCGGCGGCGAGACGCTCGCCGTGGTCCTTGGCAATCTTGCCGGCCTCGCGGAAGGTCTGCGCGATCAGCTTGGTGTTGCCCTTCGGGTCCTTGTCCCAATCGGTCACCCCGGCCGAGCTGTCGATGCGGACCACGCCGTAGGGCCGCACGCCGAGGTCGCGGAGCTTGGCCGCGACCCGAACGGTCTTGGCCACGCAGTCCACCCAGCCGGCCCGCTTGGCCGCATCCCCCATCGCGCTGCCAAAGAACCAGACGGGGGCCACGATCGAGCCCACCACCAGGCCCCGGCTCTTCAACTTGTCCGCCAGGGCCTTGAGGCCGTCGTCGGAAATGTTGATGTCGGTATGGGGATTGTTGAGGAACAGGTCGACACCGTCGAACTTGACGCCGTTGACCTCGGCCTTGGCCGTGAGATCGAGCATCTTGTCGAGGAGGATGTCGGCTTCGGCGCCGCCCATGCTCTTCTTGCCGACGAGCCCGGGCCACATGGCGTTGTGCAGTTTGGGATAATTATTGGAAGCCATACGCTGGGGTGGGATTGAGGGTTGGATTCAGGGGGGAAAATCAGAACTTGTTCTTGCGGTAGGCGCCCATGGCGGGAGCATCCGGATTCACTTCCGGACCGAAGTAGCGGAGGATGACCATCGGCTCGGTCTCGCTCGTGTTTTCGTAGGTGACGCCGGACTTGGCGCCGGCCTCGGTGACGAAGTACTCGTCCTCCGTGAGGTCGGTGAAGCGGATCAGCTTGGGCGAGTTGAGCGGCAGGCCGTTGATCCGGCCGAGGCCCTGCACGCAGATCAGACCGTAGGCGCCGTTGTCCTTGACCGTGACCTTGGTGCCCGGATCGACCGTGAGTTCCTTCGCGGTGAAGAGCTGCTCGCCGTCCACCTTTCCGTAGACGATCCAGCGATCGACATAGCCCTCGCTGCGGGTGTCGGCGACCGGGACGGGTTCGAGGTAGTGCTTCTCCTTGAACTTCGGATCGACATTCTTGTCCCAGTCGAGCTGCTCGACGATGAAGTCGAGGTCGTGGTGATACTTCTTGGGCATGTCCTTCACGAGCAGGGCCCACGGAACCTCGCGGCCCTCGACCAGGCTCTGGTACATGCCGAACACGTCGCTGCCCCACTGCGGCTCGTAGGTGCAGAGCGAGCCGGGCGCGTGGAGAATGCAGGGATCGATCAGCCAGCCCGTGCCGGGCTTGAGGCGGTAGGCCTTGGAGAGATCGAGGATGCCGTTATCGCCCTTGTTCCAATTCTCGAGGCACTTCCGGACCTGGGCCTTGGTCGTGCCCGGCTCGAAGCCCATGAAGGTGTAGGGAAAATTATTGCCGACATTGTTGTGCTGCGGCGGGAAGTAGTAGGACTCCGGCTTGCCCTCCTGCCCCACCAGCGCGGCCTGCTTCTTCGACTGGTGCATGTGGTGCGGGATCGGCCCCATGTTGTCGAAGAATTTTGAATACACCGGCCACTTGCCGTACTTCTTCCAGATGGCGCTGCCGATCAGGTCGGAGCCGCACTCGGCGACGGCGTCGGCGAGGGTGAAGCGGGTGTTGTTGACCACGACGTAGCTGAGACCCTCGTCGGGCGTGCGGTTGTCGTTGGCGGCCGGGGTGGTCGAGGCGAACCAGCGCTCGTCGATACCGCCCCGATTGAGGCCGAACGCATACAGATCATCCGGGTGCAGCTTCAGGCGCTTGCCGGGCTGCAGGAAGGAGCGCGGGACCCAGCAAGGGGTGAGGCGCAGGAGGCCGCCCGTGTCGGCGAGGGCGCCCTCGACCATTTTCTTGATGCCTTTTTTGGCGGTCTTCAGTTCGCGAACAGAGGTCTTCGTGGTCATGAGAGAGGTGGGGGAAAGCTTGAACCGGCGGGACGCTGCCACGCCCGCCGGTTAATGGGATCGGGGGATACCGGGGGACTGAACCATGCAGGGGTAAGCAAGGGGCAGATACTGACAGGGATGATGAGCATAGCGCATCCGTCCGCGACTGCCTAGCAAGCCAGCGACAAACTTTGGTCTAAAAGCGTCGACCCTGGGCGGTCGGTCCATGGGCAAAGCGCAGGCGGTACGCCTTGGGGGTTTCTCCCATCACGCGTCCAAACTCCTTGGTGAAATGACTCTGATCAGCAAATCCATGGTCCTGAGCAATTTCCGCGAGCGTTCGGCGGGAGAAAACGAGGGCGTGGCAGCTGAGCCGTACGCGGGTCTGCCGGACAAATTCATGCGGCGAGGTGGCGTAGGTCGCCTGAAACTGGCGCTCAAACGCCCGCACCGAGAGCCCGCAGACGCCGGCGAGTTCGGCATTGGTGAGGGAGCGCCCGTGCAGCAGGACCACATGGCGGATGGCCGGTCCCAGCAGGGATTCCCCCGGGATTACGGGATCCGCGGGGTCGAGCGGCCGCGTCACCCCGGCCGTGCCAACGATCTCCCCGGCCGGATTGTGCAGCGGGATCTTGGACGTCACGCACCAGCGCGCCGTATGGTCGAAGCGGCCAACGAGTTCAACGCGCCCCTGGATCCGCTCGCCGGCCAAAACCCGCTCGTCGTCCACCCGATATTGCCGCGCCATGACCGGCCCGCAGAGGTCGAAGTCGGTCCGGCCAATCACATCTTCGCGCGTCTGAAGGCCAAAATTGAGGATAAAGGCCACATTGCCCCACTGGTAGTGGCCGGCGGCGTCCTTGATCCAAAGGAGCAAATCCTCGACATAGTCGAAGAGCTCCACCGCCGCCGGCGGCGTCGCGCCGATGCGGTGAAGGGTGGCAAGAGGGTCCAGGAGGGTCGACAAGGGGAACCAGGGTAGGCGATGGCACCATGACAACCGACACGCCGGACGCAAATCCGGGTTGCTCCACAAAAAAGCCCGCTCCGGGTGGACCGGAGCGGGCTCAAGAGCCCGGCCCACGTGGGCCGGGCCATCAAAAAAAGGCCTTACTTGACCGTCATCACACCCTTCATGCCGGCCACGAAGTGGGCGGGGAAGCTGCAGAGGTAGGTGTAATCACCGGTCTCGGTCGGCGCCTTGAACGTGAAGGAGTCCTTCTGCTTGGGCCCAAGCAGCTTGGTGTGACCAATGACTTGGTCGGCCAGCGCGGCCGGGATGTACTCGGTGGCAGCAGCCTTGAGGGCGGCCGTGGCGTAGGCCTGAGCGTTCACGTCCTTCTTCAGGAGAACGAGATTATGCCCCATGGCCTGCTTGGGCATGGTACCGACGTTCTGGAAGACGAGCGTGATCTCTTCACCGGCGGTGACCTCGAACTTCGTCACATTGAATTTCATGCTGTCGTTGCCGGTGATCACGATCTCACGGGGTGCGGCCGAAGCGGCGCTGGCTCCGGCGGCGAACAGGGCGCCGACCGCAAGCAACGTCGCGAGGAAGCCTCGCTTGACGTGGTTACCGAAACTCAGGGCGTGGGGAACAGATGTAGTCATGATGATAGAGCGAACGAGGAAGAGTAGTACACCGCCGCGCCTGATGGCAACAAGCCAGCGGGGATTTATCGGATTAGAAGCAGAAGGAACACGGGCTATTCCAAGGAGGGGCCACTTCCTCCGACCGCCCGAAATCCGCCCGGTTCCCCTTCCCCACCGACCGCGCTCCCCACAAAAAAGCGGCGGTCGGGAGACCGCCGCTCAAGAGCTGGAATGGGCCGCGACCTAGTGGGCGGCCTTGGCGTTGACGTCCACGGGCTTGTATCCGCCCTTCGACTTGAAGTAGAGGAACATGCCAATGTACGTCGCGAGCATAAGGAAGGGCAGGATTGAAGCGGTCTTGAGCGCGTTCTTGGTCGCTCCGCCCTTCACCGAGTCCACCACCGCCTTCTCGTCAGCAGTGAGCGCCGCTTCCTTGTCCGGGATGATTGCATTATAGCTCCCGAGCAGGCCGGAACGGGCCTCGGTGACCTTGGCATGGATGGCCTGATTCTGCGCCAGCAGATCCTTGTCCATGGTGTGGTCGACCAGATTGCCGAGGAACATGGCGCCAAGGATGCCGACCCCCAGCAGGCCCGTGCCGCTGATCCCATTGAGGGTCATTGCGCCGCCGCGGGGAAACTGCTCGGAGACGACCCCGAGCGTCGTGGGCCAGAAGAAGGCCTTGGCCGCGCCGTAAAGCGTGCCGCAGAGGAAGATCACCACGGCGCTGGTCGCGCTGGAGAGTCCGATCAGCGCGATGGCCGCACCCGCCGCCGCGATCGCGAGCGTGCCGATCGGGGTCAGGGCGTTGAGGATCGGACCGGACAGGAAGCGGAGCACGGTCATGACCGCCGCCGTGTAGATGAAGAGCCATTTGGCGTTTTCGCCCATGGTGGGTTCCATCAGCGCCGTGATCCAGCTGTCGACGCCGAGTTCGGTCGTGGCGAGCGGGATCATGAGGAGGAGCAACAGGAGGAACATCGGACGTCCGAGGAAGGACTTGGTGTAGACCGCGACCGCAATCGCCACGACCGCGCCGAGGGCTGCGCCAATCGCCAGGGGATTCTCCGTGTTGAGGCCGGTGGAGCGGAGGATTTCCGCGATGATCAGCCAGCTCATGACAAAGAAGCCCACGCCGCCGACTTCGCCGAGGGTCTCGCGGAACGGAACGCCGGCCGCCGCGCTCTCGCCAACCGGGAACTTTTTGCCGATCAGCATCAGGAAATAGACGATCGCAGGGATGGCCGGGATCAGGAGCTTGGTGCGCCAGGCCGCGTCCGGCATGGCAATGATGAGCAGAATGCCGGCGATCACGAAGCCGCCCGACCATCCGCCGTGGAGGAAGTTGAGCCACTTCGACTTCTCGCGGTTGTAGATCGTGGCTACGACCGGGTTGATGTAGGCTTCGACCGTGCCGTTGCCGAGCGCCATGATGAACGTGGCCAGGTAGAGCTGGTCGTAGGTCTTGGCGGTGTAGGTCAGGACCACCGAGAGGATGTGGCAAACAAAGCCCAGGATCATCGCGACCTTGTAGCCGATCTTGTCCATCACGAGGCTGAACAGGATGATCGAGATGCAGAACGGCCAGAGGCCGGCACCGAGAATTTCACCCACTTGGGTGTTGGTCAGGTTCAGCTCAGCGCCCCACTGCCCTTGCGTAAAGATACGGGCAATGAAGCCGAACGAGGTGGTAACGAGGGCAATCCAGCAGCCCCAGAAGAGGCCTTTGTCTTCTTGCGTGTTCGTCATAACAGAAACAATCCGCGAACGATTGGGTCGGAGGTTGGGGAGAACATCCGACCGCCCAAAACAAGCGGCTGCGGATGCGAGGGGTACGGCCGATAGCAAGTACCACAATTTGTCATGTCAACGCCAAATCCATGCCCCAGCGTTATCTACGCTAGCAAAATCTCGCACTCAGGCATCGCCGGCGGACGACGAAATCACGGTCCGCATCACGCCTGATGCCGCTCGCGGTAAGCCCGCGGACTCTCGCGCATCACGCGGCAGAACTCCTTGGTGAAGTGGCTTTGGTCCGAGAACCCGAACTCGGAGGCCACATCCGCCAGGGTCCCCCGCGAGTGCACCAGGGCTCGACACGCCATGCGCACGCGCATCTGCCGCACGTAGTCGTGGGGCGAGCTGCCGTAAGCCTGACGAAACTGGCGTTCAAAGGCCCGCACGGACAGGCCACAGACCGACGCCAGCTCCTGATTCGGCAGGGGCTCACCATAGTGACGGCTGATGTGCAGAATCGCCGCCGCCAGCGGGGAAT
>CAYZCV010000025.1:0-32755 GCA_964476965.1 uncultured Opitutus sp.
TATGACAATACTTGGGCGCGGGCGGCGGTTGCGGCCCGGCTTCGCCGGTCCGCAAGTCGCCGCTCCGCGCACGGTCGCAACGTGGTGCTATCGCACGCGCAGAGGGCCCAAGGACTGCGTTTACCGGGATTTCTTCTAAGGGATGGGTTCGGGCTACCCTTGTACGCCTGGGGCCGGTATGCGGGCGCGGGTTCAGCGTGCCGACGATTGCCCGGGAAACTATCGCGCAGGCCGTCGCCGTCCAAGCCCGGGCGGCCTGTCAGGCTGTCCGTCGATTCTACATTGGCCGGGGGCGCGTCCTCGCCGGGCGGGTGTGTATTGGCCGTCCCGTTACAGCGCGTGGGCACATTTTTGGACACAGCGCACGGCGCGAAATTCGCATCATGCTGTAGCTCTGTCAGTAGAGACGTCGGGCGGCAGATTTCGAATCTCACCAGCCCGACCATTTTCCCCGAAACCCGTAGTGACGACGCTATGGGTTTTTTCGTGCCTAGTAACGATGAGAGAAGAGGTTACCCGGCAACGGGAGCGTGCTGTTCGCCTCGTTGCGGGCGATCAGTCGATAAATGAACAGGGGCGTTTAGTGGGGGGCCGGGCACCCGATATCGATCCT
Source organism: uncultured Opitutus sp. (assembly GCA_964476965.1). Lineage (GTDB taxonomy): Bacteria > Verrucomicrobiota > Verrucomicrobiia > Opitutales > Opitutaceae > CAMAXB01. The sequence continues at coordinate 614 of CAYZCV010000025.1, forward strand.
CTGAAGCGAAGATACCAAGACTCGGCGGGACGTCAGAGTTGACGCCGCCTCGGGTGGGGCGGTCCGTGGCTGCGTGCTCTCCAATCGAACAACCCACTTTTCCGCCCGCCACAGCCCGACGCATCATGTGCGTCGGGACATTGGCTGGGTTACGGCGGCCGCCTACGAGTCCCGTCGGGCGGTGCCGAAATCGAAGGTCCAAGTCTCGAAGGCGGTGACTTTTTTGCCACCCTTGCGCGGCGCTTCGAAACGCCACTGGCGGATGGCGGCGAGCGCGGCCTCCGCGAATTCCGGGGCGTCGGCGGTGGTCACCACGGGGATGCGGACCTTGCCGTCCGGATCGACGAAGAAGCTGACCGATGCGGTGCCCTTGACGCCGCGACGAGCGAGTTCCGCAGGGAACGCGGGCATGGGCTGGGTCTTGGCGGCGGGGGCCCGATCAAGCTCGGCGAACGTGATCACCTTGATCTGGTCGGGGCGGACCGGCATCTCCGGGCGGCCCACGTAGATCGTCGGCATCAGGACCGACGTCAGGGAATCCATCGCGAACTGAATACGAACAATCGGCACTTGGGCCGCGATGGCGGGTGTTCCCTCGGGCAGGGGAGCGAAGCGCCAGACCTTGGTCGCCTCGGTCGCGGCGTCGCTGAAACGGTAGTGCGTCGACTCGAGCACCAGCACGTCGGCGACCGCACCGGCGGCATTGCGCTCGATGGCCATCGCCACCGTGCCCTCGGTCAGGCCGATCTGCTGCAGGTAGCTCGGGTACTCAGGCAGGGCGAACTTGATCAGGCTCAGCTGGTCAGCCGCCTTCTGGTTGGAGACGTCCGATGCCAGGACGTGATTGACCGGCGCGAGCAGCGCCGCGCAGAGCAAGACAAGGGCCGTGGAGGGGGAATGGGCTTTCATGGAATAAAAATGCTGCAAAGGGAGCCCGACGCAAGGGGCCGGCGAAGGACGGGCCTCAGGAGAAAAGGGGATAAGCGGTTTCCCGGTCATGGCTTATCCATCTGATCAGACAAAAATGCCTGCGACGGATCGCACCCGGGAAGCGATGAGCCGCCTCAATAGCCCCAAGGCGCGGGCGGAGTCGGGACTGGTTTGGTCAGATCGAAGACGATCCGCAACGAATGGCCGACCTTGGGCCAGTGGACGCCGTAGGCCAGCGTCGTGTCGGACATGAAATCGATGAACCAGAAATTGTCGAAGCGATCGGGCAGGATGCTCGTCGTGTGGGCGTCGGCGGGAAAGGTCTGGCGCGTTGCCAGCCCGGGCGAGGGCGCGTCGCCGCCGTACTCGGTGATCGCCTCCACCTTGCCGTTCGCATCGCGGTGATCGTGTTTCAGGCGGAGCGTGCCGCCCGTCTTGGTCAGGATCCAGTTCCGGGAACGATTGTCGCCGACATGCATCGCGATGTGCATGCGATCGTCGGTGGCCTCGCGCACATGGACAATGATGGTCTGCCCGGCCAAGCGGTTCTGGTAATAAGCGGTGGCATCGTCGAGCCGGCCCGGGTAGGCCTTGCCGACGTGAGCCCGCAGGCGATTCCAGAACGCAAGTTGTTCGGGCGCCAACTCGCCGGGAGCGCGCTGGGCGGCGGGCGCTGAGGGGGCGGCGGGCGGAGACGCGGGCGCGGCGCCGTGCGCGAGAAGTACGGCGGAGAGAAAAACCAGCAGGGTGGCGGCAGATTTCATGGGATAGGGAGTTAACGAGTGGGATCACCCGACTTTCGGATTTGCGGACGGGTTGGGCCGGAGCAACGACCCGGAGTTTGGTGGCGTCCGGGATCCCGTTGAACGATCAACGCGGGGCTGGTCCGAAGTTAAAGGTCCAGGTGCCGATGGCGATCACAGGCTTTCCGCTCAGCACCGGAGGTTCGAAGCGCCATTGTGAGAGCACACCGAGGGCGGCCTCCGCGAACTCGGGCGCTGAGGCAGAGGTGATGGACGGCAGGCGGACCCGACCTTCGGCATCGACGAAGAAGCGTACGGCTGCGGTTCCGGGGACCAGCTTGGTTCGAAGCGCAGCCGGGTAGGCGGGCATGGGCTGGTTCACGCTCGCGGGAACGCGATCCAGGTCGGCGAACGTGGGCAGGATGACCGTATTTCCTCCGGCTGACTCATTCAGCGCGGCGGTTCGACGCGCCTGGAAGTCCGGCACGGACAGCGTCACGACGCCGGTCGAGACGAACTGAAAACGGATGATCGTTGGGCCCGTGGTTCCCTCCGGGGCCGACCCGGCCTTGGGCTCGGCGAAGCGCCACCCGCCGATGGCCCGTGAGACCGAATCGGCGAACTGGGGGGCCGTGGCACTGAGCACGAGGAACTCCCCGGCAGGGCCGGCCGCTGAGCGGCGGGTCTCGAGCGCGACGATCACATTGCCCTGAGCCACGCCGGCCTGGCGTAGCGCCGCCGGGTACTCGGGGAGCACGAAGCGCGAGAGATTCAGCTGGGCGATGGCGTCATCGTTCGATGCGTGCAGGCGAGCCGACAGCCCGAAGAGAGCGATTCCAGCGCAAATGATCAGCAAATGACGCGATAAGGGGAAAAGATTCACGGTAAGGGGGACCAGAGTGGGAACCCCGGCACCCCCGGTTCATTCCCGTAGGGCGGGGCCCGACCGCCGACGCGGGACGCACCTCCCAACTCAGAATCGGATTGCGCAATCGCCCGCGAACCGGAGAAACGCACACGCGCATGAATCCGTCCCCGAACCCCTCTCCCCGCCGTTCGTGGGCCGTGCCCCGCTGGGTCTGGCCGGTGCTGCTGGCCATCGGGATCACGACCGCCTCGGGGCAGTCGTCCATGCCCGCGCCAGAGATCGTTAATTTTGACAAGCTCGCCCACTTCCTCGTCTTCGGCCTGCTGGCCACGCTCGTGGCGCGGGCCGAGGGTGTCTCCTCCTGGCCTGGCCTCGGGATGGGCTGGGCGGTGGTGCTGGTGTCCGCCTTTGGCGGCGTGGACGAGTGGCATCAGGGCCACACCCCTGGCCGCTACGTCGAGGTCGCCGACTGGGTGGCCGATACGCTTGGGGCGGCCTTGGCCGTGACCCTCTATGCGCGCTGGGGCTGGTACCGCCGTTTCCTCGAAATGCCGGTGGGTCGTCGCAAGCGACGGGTTGAAACCCCGGCGGCAACCGTGCCTGATAAGACGTCATGACCCCGACGCAGGCCGACGCACGCATCCAGCAACTCCGGGCGGAGGTCGCGCACCATGACCGTCGCTACCATGGCCAGTCCGCGCCGGAGATCAGTGACTTCGAGTACGATCGGCTGAAACGGGCGCTCGCGGACCTGGAGTCGCAGTTTCCGCAATTTCGTTCCGAGGCCTCGCCGACCACGCAGGTCGGTGACGACCGTACCGAGGGCTTTGTCACCTACCGCCATCGCGAGCGGATGATGAGCCTCGACAACACCTACTCGGAAGCGGAGCTCCGCGAGTTTGACGCTCGCCTGGTGAAGTTGCTCGGCCGCCCGGCGCTCGCGTATGTCGTCGAGCCGAAGATCGACGGGCTCGCCGTCAGCGTTACGTACGAGCAGGGCCGTTTGGTCCGCGCCGTGACGCGTGGGAATGGCGTCGAGGGGGACGACATCACGGTGAACGCGCGGACGATCGCGACGCTTCCGGCCGAGTTGAAGGCTGCTCCCGGCGCGCCGCCGATCCCCGAGCTGATCGAGATTCGCGGCGAGATCTACATGACGCTAGCGGAGTTCGAGCGCATCAATCGCCTGCGCGAGGAGGCTGGGGAGGCCCTGTATGCGAATCCGCGCAACCTCGCCGCCGGAACGATCAAGCAGCTGGATCCCCGCGAGGTGGCGGCCCGCAAACTGGAGATTGTCCTCTATGGTCTGGGCGCCTGCGAGCCCGCGGCCGCCCGCCCAGTCACCCAGCAGGGCTGTCACCTGGCGGTCCGGGCCTGGGGTCTGCCCACGGTTGAGCGCTTCTGGCATGCGCAGGGGCCGGACGAGGTCTGGGCTGCGGTGCAGGAACTCGATGGCCTCCGTGATCGGTTTGCCTACGCCACGGATGGAGCGGTCGTGAAACTCGACTCGATCCCGCTGCAACGCGAAGCCGGCGTGACGAGCAAGGCGCCGCGCTGGGCCATGGCCTTCAAGTTTGCGGCCGAGCGCGCCGAGACCGAGCTCAAGGCGATCACGGTGCAGGTGGGCCGAACGGGCGTGCTGACGCCAGTCGCCGAGCTGGACCCGGTTCAGCTGGCCGGATCGACCGTCTCGCGTGCCACGCTGCACAATCGCGACGAGATCGCGCGCAAGGACATCCGCGTGGGCGACTTTGTCTTCGTGGAGAAGGCGGGCGAAGTCATCCCGGCGGTCATTGGCGCCAATCTCGCCCGGCGCCGGCCCAGCTGCGTGCCCTACGTTTTCCCGGAGAAATGTCCGATCTGCGCCACCCCGGTTATCCAGCCCGAGGGCGAGGTGGCGCTGCGCTGTCCGAACTACGAATGTCCGGTGCAGGTCCGGCGGCGCGTGCAGCATTTCGCCTCGAAGGCCTGTGTCGACATCGACGGACTTGGGATCGCGATGGTGGACGTCCTGGTCGAAAAAGGCTGGGTGCGCAGCATCCCGGACATCTATCGACTGCGGCGTGAGGATCTGCTCTCGCTCGGAAAGAGCGTCGAAAAATCCACGGACAATCTGCTCGCAGCCATTGAAGCCAGCAAGCGCGCGGAGCTCTGGCGGTTCATCCACGGCTTGGGCGTGACCCATGTGGGGGCGGCCGCGGCGAAGGATCTCGCGCGTCGCTTCGGATCGCTCGAGGCCCTGACGGAGGCGAAGTTCTCCGACTTTGTGGGGGAGAAGAAAGCCAGCCTGATCGAAGGCATTGGCGAGACCATGGCTCTGGCGATCCTTGAGCATTTCAATGAGCCGCGGAACCGGACCCTGGTCGCGGAATTGGCGGCGCTGGGGGTTCGCCCCTCGGCCCCGGCCCAGGCCGCGCCCACGGGGACTGCGCTCGCGGGCAAGACCTTCGTGCTGACCGGCACCCTGCCGACCCTCTCGCGCGAGGCCGCCACGGAAAGGATCGAGGCCGCGGGCGGCAAGGTCAGCGGCAGCGTGAGCAAGAAGACGAGCTATGTGCTCGCGGGCGAGGAAGCCGGTTCGAAGCTGGAAAAGGCGCGCACCTTGGGCGTGCCGGTGATCGACGAGGCCGAGTTTCTGCGCCTGATCGGATGACTCGGCGGTCGGATCGTCGGGCCCGGGCCGAAGCCGGCAAGGGAACGTCTAGACGGCGGGTTTCGCCAGCAGCTTGAGGCCTACCACGCCGCTGACGATCAGCAGCACGCAGGCGATCCGCGCGAGCTCGCGGGATTCGCCGAGGAAGAGCATGCCGATGATTGCGGCGCCGGCGGCCCCGATGCCGGTCCACACCGCATAGGCCGTCCCGATGGGCAGCTGTTTGAGCGCGAGGGAGAGCAGGAAAAAACTGGCGAACATGAAGCTCAGGGTGAACACGCTGGGCCAGAGGCGCGTGAAGCCGACCGTGGACTTGAGTCCGACCGCCCAGACGATTTCCAGCAGGCCGGCAATGACGAGATAGATCCAGGCAGTATTCATGGTGAGAGGCGGGTAAGGGAAAAAAGCCGAATGTGGCGGCGGCAGCGGCGTCCGCTCGGTTCATCGTCCTCCGTTCCCCGCCGATGGGAAGGGAGAAAATCACGGGTACACGGAACGCGGCAGCTTTCGAGCCCGGAGCTGCGATTGACACCCTCCGGCCCAACGACTTGGCTCGGCTCGCATGACGCACAACCCCGGTGTCGATGCCCCCACGCGGCTGCTCAGCACGCTGCGCTATGTCGGGCCTGGTTTGATTCTCACGGCTGGTATCGTCGGCACCGGTGAGCTGGTGCTTACGCCGCGGGTGGCGGCCGAGCATGGCTTTTCCCTCCTGTGGCTGATCGTGCTGGGCTGCGTCGTGAAGGTTTTCGTGCAGATTGAGCTCGGCCGTCAGGCGGTCGCCACCGGCGTGACGACGCTGCAGGCCCTCGACAGCCTGCCCGGGCCGCGGGCGCGGGTCTCGTGGATCATGTGGATTTGGCTGCCGGTCTTCATCGCAATGATCTCGGTCATTGGCGGCATCCTGGGTGGCACGGCCGAGGTGCTGCGGATGGCCGGGTTGGATCTCCCCGTGCCGGTCCTGATCATCGGGCTGGGGGCGGTGTGCTCGGTCTTGATCGGGCTGGGTCGGTACGCGCTGATTGAGATGGCCTGCATCATCATGGTGGCGGCGTTCATCGTGGCGACCGGCATTGCGCTGGTGCTCCTTCAAGGGACCCCCTTCCGCATCACGGGTGCGAATCTGGTGGAGGGCTTCAGCTTCCGCCTGCCGGACAACTTCGCTTCGGTGTTCGCGACCTTTGGCGTGATAGGCGTGGGTGCGGCTGAGCTCATTTTCTATCCCTACTGGTGTCTGGAGAAGGGCTACGCCCGACGGGTGGGCTCACGGACCGAGGCAGGGAAGGCCGCGTGGCTGGAGCGCGCCCGGGGCTGGTTGCGCGTCATGCGGGTGGACGCCTGGTGTTCGATGGCCGTGTACACCTTCACCACCGCGGGATTCTATCTGCTCGGGGCCGCGGTGCTCCACGCGAAGGGACTCAGCGTGTCGAATGCCGACATGATTCCGACGCTGGCCCACATGTACATGGAGACCTTTGGCCCGATGGGCTTCTGGGTCTTTATCGTCGGAGCGATCGCCACGCTCTACTCAACCGCTTTTGCCGCCACGGCCTCCAATGCGCGACTGCTGGCCGATGCGATCGGCCTCTTCGGCTTGGCCAAATCGAACGACCCGACCGCCTTTCAGGCGCGCGTGCGCTGGTGCGCGATCGGCCTCCCGATCTATGGCGTCGTGGTTTACCTCATCTGGCCGCAACCCGTCACTTTGATCCTAATCAACGGCATCGGTCAGGCGATTCTGCTGCCCTTCCTAGGCGGCGCGGCGGTTTACTTCTACTACCGGCGCCTCGACCCCGAGCTGAAGTCAGGCCGCCTTTGGGCCGTGATGCTCTGGACCTCGGCGGCCAGTCTGGCGTCCGTCGGACTGTGGCAACTCTTCGAGCAGGTCAGTCGCTTCTGGCGCTGACCCATCGGCCTCGCGGGGCGGGGCCCCGCGGATCGGCCTAGAGGCCCTTTTTCTGCAGGGCGGCGCTGAGTTCCTGCATGAACGCCTGACCGTCGGCCGGACTGGGCCGGTAACCGGGCTGGCTGATCTCGGTGAAGCCCGGTCGGCCGTAATTGTCGACGATCCACTTGCCGGTGACGCCATCGCTGAACGTGACCGTTCCGCTGGCGAGGGCTCCGGGAATCAGGGTGACGTGATCCACGCTCACCGTGACCGGTCCGCCGGCCGCCGGCAGGTCTTCCTCAAAGGCTTCGGGGGGCAGGTCGGCCGCGGCCCCTTCCGGCGCCACGCCGGGGGTCATGGGGTCATCCTCGGGGCTGCCCGGAATCGGCTTCGCCGCGGCGGCCGGTGCCTTGGCCTTGCTCAGGTCGGAGGCGTCAACCTTGGGTGCCGGGTCCTTGAGGGCGAGGTTGAGATCATCGACCAGGAAGCGCACATCCATGTAGGTCATCGAGACCTTGAAATGCTCGAGGAGCTTCTTCTGGACGGTCGAGAGGTTGTCGCCGGCGGCGACCCAACCGGAGACGGCCTGCTTTTGCTCGGGGGAGAGGGACATGGGATTTTCGAATTTGGAATTTCGATTTTCGATTTCAATCGTCGGACACGCAAGCCCGGGGGATTGCGGAAGACGGATTTCCGAATGCGGAATGCGGGATCAGCAACCCACGGCCCACAAGGGAACCTTGGGCTCGATTGGCGCGGAAAGCAAAAATCGAGATTCGAAAATCGAAGCCGCGGCTGCGCGGCTCGAGCTCAGCGCGAGAGCTGCGCCTTCAGGAATTCCACGCTGCCGCGGGTGGCGGCATCTTGCTCCATCATGTTGTCCACGGCCTTGCAGGCATGGATGACGGTGCCGTGGTCACGACCGCCGAAGGCGTCGCCGATTTCCTGCAGGGAGTGCTTCGTCAGCGTGCGGGTCAGGTACATCGCGATCTGGCGCGGGATGGCGATGTTGTTGGGCCGGCGCTTGCTCGTCATGTCGCTGTGCCGGAGCTGATAGTGGTCCGCGACCCGCTTCTGGATGGTCTCGATGGTGAGGACCTGCTGGGCCTGCTCCATCAACACGTCCTGCAGGAGCATCTCGGCACTGGCGATGTCGAGCGTCTTGCCCGTAAGCGCCGCGTAGCTCGCGACCTTGATCAGCGCGCCCTCGAGGCGGCGGATGTTCTTCGAGATGTTCTGGGCGATGAAATTGATGACGGTGGCCGGGACCTCGAGCTTGAGGGAGGCGGCCTTCGTGCGCAGGATCGCGACCCGGGTCTCGAAGTCCGGGGCCTGAATGTCGGCGGGCAGACCCCACTCGAAGCGGGACACCAGGCGGGATTCGAGCTTGAGGATCTCCGAGGCGCGGCGGTCGCTGGAGAGGACGATCTGCTTACCCGACTCGAAGAGGTCGTTGAAGGTGTGGAAGAACTCCTCCTGGATCCGCTCCTTGCCGCCGAGGAACTGCACATCGTCGAGGAGCAGGACGTCCACGTTGCGGTAGCGCTGGCGGAACTTCACCAAGGCGTTCTCCTGGAGCGCCTGGATGAACTCGTTCGTGAACTTCTCCGTTGAGAGGTAGGTGATGCGGGCGTCCGGGTTGTTGCGCAGGATCGCATGGCCGATGGCATGCATCAGGTGCGTCTTGCCGAGGCCGGTGTCGCCGTAGATGAACAGGGGATTGTAGGCCTGAGCCGGGGCCTGGGCAACCGCCCGGGCGGCCGCTTGGGCCATCTGGTTGTTATTGCCCACCACGTAGGTCTCGAACGTGTTGCGCGGATTGAGCGTCCCGGCGTACGCGCTGCGCTGTTCCTCCGTGCTGCGACCACCCGTCGACCGACGGCTGGGCGTCTTGGCGGCGCGAGGGGCCGCCGCGGCCGCTTCCGGCTGGGCGCCATGGCCGCCGATGACCTTTTTCAGCTTCACCGAAACCGCCCGGCCGGACGTCAGGCGCAGGCGCTGCACGATCAGATCGAGGTAGTTGTCGTTGATCCAGATCGCCGCAAAGTCGTTGGGTACCCCGAGCGTCAGGCTGTCCTCGGTCGCCTCGAGACACACGATCGGCTCGAACCAAAGCTGGTAGACGTCCTCAGGGAAAAGACCCTTGAAGTCACATTTAACGGTTTCCCAGAGGCTGGGAGACGAAGACAGGGAAGGCATGAACTGGAGGACGTGGCGCGGGTTTATTCACAAATCGCCCGAGAGGGTTCTTTCAGCCACACCTGAGGGACAGCGTCCAGCCACGAATCCAGCAGCAAAAGGGTGAAGGGGTCATCAGGGATGGAGGCGAATTGCGAAAAAGATGATAAACTGGTGATGACCATGCGTTTGATGGGCAAATCTGCAGGGCGGGCGGACAGAGGTCCGAAAGGGGTGTGAAAGAACGGGGCGACAGCAGAGAGCTATCGGGAAAGAAGACGCAGTAACGTGTAAGCAAAATGGGGTTTCAAGAGCAACTTTCCAACAAGTTATTCACACCTGGCCTGCGGATAACTTTCACCCCACTTTGGGGTTGCCAAAAGGAGGGTTTACCCCGGGGTCGGGCGGGACGGTTGATGTTGTACCAAGACGGACACTACAGGGACGGTCCGCTACGAGGGAAACACCGGGCCGGCAGGCTGAGTGACGGTAGTGTGACGATGGTTACGAAACGGCCGCGGGGTCCGGATCGACCCACTTTCCATGCTCCTTGATCAGGGCGATCAGGCGTTCGTCGGCCTCGATCTGGGGCAGGTTGTACTGCACGCAGGTCTTGCCGACGTAGAGATTGATCTTCCCGGGGGCGCCGCCGACATAGCCGAAATCGGCGTCCGCCATCTCGCCCGGCCCGTTGACGATGCAGCCCATGATGGCGAGCTTCACGCCCTTGAGGTGGCCGGTCTTTTCCCGGATACGCTGGGTCGTGGTCTGCAGATCGAAGAGCGTCCGGCCGCAGGAGGGGCAGGCCACAAACTCCGTCTTGGAGATGCGGGCCCCGGCGCCCTGGAGGAGATTGTAGGTGAGTTTGGTCGCCCGGGTCGGGTCGGCTTCCGTCTCGACGCTGACGAGGTCGCCCACGCCATCGCACAGCAGGGAGCCGGTCAGAATGGACGCCTCGAGGAGTCGCGACAGGAACGACGGGTCCGGCTTGAGGGCGACCTCCGCCGTGTTGCGGATCCAGAGCGGCGCTACGGAGCCCGCTTGCTTCATCGCTTCGACCAGCGCGCGGTAGCGTCCGATGGGATGGGTGGAGCTTGCGGATTGCGAATTGCTGATGGCGGAATGGGTAACCAGCAACGATGCGTCGCCGAGGGCTTGGAGGGCGGGCGCGAGTGTCGTGACCGCTTCGGCGGTCGTACCGAGCGCGAGCACGTGGTCGTGGCGCCGGACCAGGTTGGCCCAAGCGGTGAGCGCGCCGGCGTCGTCGGGGCCGAACTCGCGCAGGAGGACGAGCTTGCCCTTGGCTGCGGCCAGGAGAGGCTCGACGTCCGCGAGGCCGAGGCTGGAGGCGAGTTCGAGCACGAGGAACCGGGTCGTCAGCCCGCTCGTGGCGGCGGGCAGCGCGGCGAGGTCGGCGGGTGAGGCAATCGGAACGAGGAGGCCCTCCGCCGGCGTATCCTTGAGCCGGGGCGAAGCCAGTTCCGCTCCGGCCGCCGCCAGGGCGCCAACCGAGGCGGCGCGGACGATGACCCGTGGTGGCTGCTCCGGCCCGACCACGCAGTCGGCGGCCAGCGTCACCTTCGCGGTTACACGCTTGTTGAAGTGGAAGGGATCAATCGAGTCGGCCGGCGCCGACTCGGAAGCCCGAAGTTCGAATGACGAATGACGAAGTTCGGCCGATCCGCCTCCGTTCGTCATTCGGATTTCGTCATTCGGATTTTTCCAGAGACTCATCGCCTTCTCCGCCAGCGCGCGGGCGACCGGGATTTCGTAGACGCTGTCCTCGGTCAACGAGACGCGCAGCGTGTCGCCCAGGCCGTCGAGCAGGAGGCTGCCGATGCCGATCGCGCTCTTGATGCGGCCGTCCTCGCCGTCACCGGCCTCCGTCACGCCGAGGTGGAGGGGGTAGCGCATGCCTTCGCGGTTCATCCGGTCGACCAGCAGCCGGTAGGCCTCGATCATCACCTTGGGATTCGACGCCTTCATCGACAGGATCATCTGGTCGAATCCGTGGGCCGCGCCGATGCGCAGGAACTCCAGCGCGCTCTCAACCATGCCGAGCGGCGTATCGCCGTAGCGATTCATGATGCGGTCGCTGAGGGAGCCGTGATTCGTGCCGATGCGCAGCGCGCGGCCGAGCACCTTGGCGCGTTTGACCAGCGGTGTGAAGGCCTCGTAGAGGCGCTGCAGCTCGCGCTCGTAGTCCGAGTCGCTGTATTCGCGCACCGCGAATTTCTTCTTGTCCGCGTAATTGCCCGGATTGACCCGCACCTTCTCCACATGCTCGACCGCCTCCATGGCGGCCTGGGGCAGGAAGTGGATGTCAGCCACCAAGGGGATGTGCCCAAAGCCCGCGGCGCTCAGGCCGGCCCGGATGTCCTTCAGGCATTTGGCCGCCTGCACATTCGGGGCCGTGATTCGGACGATCTCGCAACCCACCTCGGCGAGCGCAACGGACTGCTTGATGGTCGCGGCGATATCCTGGGTGTCGCTGGTCGTCATCGACTGGACGCGCAGGGGGTTGTTCCCCCCCACGCCGACCGTGCCCACCTTGACCTCAAGGGTAGGGCGACGCTGCGTCTGAAACCGCGAAAGGCAGTAGGACATGGGAAGGGAGTGAAAAGGGTGAACGGTCCAGTGACAAGAACCGGGCGGCGCGCGGCGCTCCTGCACCGGTGGCTGGTCCCGGTTTCCCCGTTACTTGCCCGTCGCGGGCGCCGATTCTTCCTGCGGTGCCGGCGGCGTGGTGTCGCGCACGATCCGGCGGATGTCGAAGAAGCTCACGTAGAGAATCATCGAGAAGAGCAGCACCATGAAGACGCTCTGGGTCGTCACGATGAAGTTTGGCGGCAGGGACTTGCCGCGGAGGCGGCCGATGGTGGCGAAGAGCATGTGGCCGCCATCCAGGACCGGGATCGGCAGGAGATTGAAGATGGCGAGGTTGATGTTCACCAGAATGGTGAACCAGAGCACCATCCGGATGTCGGCCTGGGCCGCGAGGTGGAAGACGCGGATGATGCCAACGGGACCGCTGAGCTTGGAGATGCCGATGTCCGAACTGGGATTGATCAGGCTGCCCAGGGTGCGGAAGGTCATGCTCACATGCGCGGTGAACTGCTTGATCGGATTCGGGTAGATCATCTGCTGATCCGTGGTCAGGGCGACGCCCAGTTCGGCCGGATCCTTGATCCCGGCCGCCGCGGCGAGGGTCAGGGCGAGGGTGCTATCCCCGCGCTTCACGCCGACGACGATGTCGCGGGCGCGGTGCGCGGTCAGGTACTCGACATACGTCTGAACGTTCAGCACGGGCGTGCCATCGAGGGTCAGCAGCCGGTCCTGGGGCTGCAGGCCCATGCGCGCGGCGAGGGATCCCTCCTCGACCGTGTAGACCACGAGCTCATAGGCCGGAGCAATGCCGACGCGGCGAACCTGCTCGTCGCCGGAAAGCAGAGGGTGGATCACGATGTCCTGCATCTGGCCGTCGCGCTCGATGGAGAACGTCGATGTGCGGCGTCCGTCGGCGGTGCGGCCCGCGCTGGTGACGAGCGTCTGCATGAGCTCCTGCCAGTCGGCGATCGGGCGGCCGTCGATGGCGCGCACGGTGTCGCCCAGTCGGAGTCCGGCCTCGCGGGCCGGGCTCGGAACTTCCGTTCCGTCGGCGAGGGCGAGGGTCGGCACGATGTAGCCGATGCGCGTCGTTGCCTGGTCGCTGCTGGTGGGCTGGCCGGCGACCCAGATGATGCACGCCAACAGAAAGGCGAAGATGAGGTTGAAGGTCGCTCCGGCGGCAAAAACGATGATCTTGGTCGAGTAGCTGATCGGGGCGAGACGCTGGAGGTCGGCCTCCGTCTCGCCCTCAATGCCCCGCATGTCGGCCAGCTGGGGCAGGGCGACGTAACCCCCGAGCGGGAGCCAGGAAAGGCGGTACTCGACGCCATCTTTCCCCTTCCAGGAGAAGATTTTGGGGCCGAATCCGATTGAAAAGCGATCCACGTGAACCCCGCGGCGCCGGGCCGCCAGGAAATGCCCCAGTTCGTGGACAAAAATCGACCCGCCGAAAAAGAGGACGATCAGGAAAATGGCCCAGAGGTTGGAAAACAGCGCGGTGATCAGGTCCATGGTTGGGGGGAGGGGTGACGTTGGCCCGACCCGAGCCGTCAGTCAAACCCGCGAGCCAATGCCCGCCGCTAAAATGCGGTGAACCCGTGGGCGATGCCGACGAGCGGCGGGATTCAGCGCCGAAGCAGGACCTCGGCTGCGACCCGCCGGGCCTCGAGATCGATGGCGCGCACGGCGGTGAGGTCGCCGGGCTCGGCCGGGCGGTAGGCCTCGAGGGTGCGTTCGACCACGAAGGGGAGATCGACAAAGGACAGGCGATGGTCGAGGAAGGCGGCCACGGCGACCTCGTTGGCGGCATTGTACACGGCCGGGGCGGCGCCGCCGGCGGCCATGCAGGCCTTCGCGAGGCGGAGCAGGGGAAAGCGGGCTTCATCCACCGGCCGGAAATCCAGCGTCAGGAGTTTGTCCAGGCTCAGGGGTGCCTCCACGCCCTTCGCCCGATCCGGGTACAGCAGGGCGTGCTGGATCGGGAAGGTCATCGAGGGCGGACAGAGCTGCGCGAGCATCACGCCATCCGTGAACTCGACGAGGCTGTGCACGATGCTCTGCGGGTGGAGCACCGCCTGACACTGCTCCGCGCGCAGACCGAACAGGCACTGCGCCTCAATCAGCTCCAGGCCCTTGTTGGCGAGGGTGGCGGAGTCCACCGTGATCTTCGGCCCCATCGCCCAATTGGGGTGCTTGACCGCATCGGCCGGAGTCACGGTGCTGAGACGTTCGACCGGCCAGTCGCGAAACGCTCCGCCGGAAGCGGTCAGGACGATGCGCGAAACGGTCGTGGGCGCGCGCCCTTCGAGGCATTGGAAGAGGGCGTTGTGCTCGCTGTCGACCGGGAGCAGCCGTCCCTTGCTCGAACGGGCGGCGGCCATGATGAACTTTCCTCCCAGCACGATCACCTCCTTGCTGGCGAGCGCGAGGTCCTTGCCGGCACCCAGCGCGGCGAGCGCGGGCTCAAAGCCCGCCGTGCCGACCACCGCCAGCAGCACCAGATCCGCCTCAGGCAGCGTGGCCAGGGTGATCAGGCCCTCGCCGCCCCGATGGAAACGGACCCCGGCCGGAAAAACTCCGCCCCTCGCCGCGGCGTCGGCCGCGGTCGCATCAAACAGACCGACCTCGCGCACGCGGGGAAAGCGCCGAACGATCCCCGCGAGGGCATCCAGGCGGCTGTGTGCCGCCACCGCCACGAGCTCGAGGCGGTCGGGATGGGCGGCGATCACGCGCAGGGCGCTCTCGCCAATCGAGCCGGTGGCACCGAGCAGGACAACGCGTTTGGGGCGGGAGGGAAGCGGTGACATGGTTCGCGAGTCCGCCCAGCCGGTCGAAGCAACCGGGCCGCGGCGGGATCGGGCTAGAGCAGGGCGAAAATGACCGAGCCCACCGGCGCGGTCAGGATAAGGCTGTCGGACAGGTCAAAGACCCCTCCGATACCCGGGATGGTCTTGCCGGCGTCCTTGGCATCGGCGCGACGCTTGATGATTGATTCGACCAGATCCGACACGATGGCGAGTGCTCCGATCGGAAGGGCGATCAGGGCGGCCAGTCCGGGGGTCAGCCCCGCGGGGAGGTGCGCGGCGGCGAAGTGCGCAATGGCCGCGCCGATCAGGGCAGAGGTCAGCAGGCCGCCGACCGCACCCTCCCAGGTCTTTTTCGGGCTGATGTTCGGGGCCATCTTGTGACGACCGAAGGCGAGGCCGGACAGCAGGGCCCCGACGTCGCAGAATTTGGACACCGCGATCAGCCACACTCCCAGCAGCACGCCGGTGTGGTTCGAGGGACCCTCGATCACCAGAATGCGCACGAGGAAGTGCAGCATGAAAGGCACGTAGATGACCCCAAAGAGGGTCCAGCCAAGCGTCTCCACCCGATTGTGCGCATCGCGCTCCCCGAGGATGCGGATGGAGAACACGATCACCGAAAAGGCCACGAGTTCGAGGGCGCCGATGCCGTGGGGCTCGAGGTAGCGCGGAGCGAGCGTAAGCAGCGTCCCCAGCGCGATTCCGAAACGGTCGAACGGATCGACCCCCAATCGGCGGACCAGCGAGTAGAATTCACGCAGGGTGAGCGCAGAGATCAGCGTGACAAGCCAGACGCCGCCGGTCGTGCCAAAGACGCCGATGCTGACCAGGACAATGGTCCAGAGGAGCAGGGTGCTGAAGATGCGTTGGCCCACGAGACGATCGAAACAGGAGCGCGAGGCGCCTAGCGCGGGGTGGAGGCCGGCTTGACCTGCGCGCTCGTCTGGCCAAAGCGGCGTTCGCGCTGGGCGTAGGCCGCGACGGCGGCGGCCAGATCGGCCTTCGTGAAGTCCGGCCAGAGCACAGGCGTAAAGACGAATTCGGCGTAGGCGGCCTGCATGAGCAGGAAGTTGCTCACCCGGGTCTCACCGGAGGTTCGAATGACCAGATCGGGGTCCGTGAGGTCATTCGTGTAAAGGTAGCGACTGAATGTGGCCCACGAGTCGTCGTTGAGCTTCTCCTTGCCGGCGGCGACCGCGGCAGCGTAGGCGCGGGCGGCGTCGATGACCTCGGTACGGGCCCCGTAGTTGAGGGCGAGCACCAGGGTCGAACCGGTGAAATCGGCCGTGGCGGCGACCGTGCGCGCCAGCTCGGCCCGGACGCCTTCGGGCAGCTCGTGCGTGCGTCCGATGGTCCGCAGCCGGATCCGATTCTTGATCAGGGTCGCGGTTTCCTTCTTCAGGAAGTACTCCAGCAGGCCCATCAGGGCACCAACCTCATCCTGAGGACGTTTCCAGTTCTCCGCGGAGAAAGCGTAGAGGGTGAGGGTGTGGATTCCCAGCTCGCGGGCGGCGTCGATGATGGCGCGAACCGTCTCCACGCCCCGCCGGTGGCCCTCAATGCGCGGCAACCCGCGCTTTTGGGCCCAACGGCCGTTGCCATCCATGATGATGGCGACGTGGTTCGGGGTGTTGGCCGGAGCGCTCGACATGCTGGGAATCAGGAGAGTTAGGGTAGCCCTGCGCCGTTTGACAAGGGGGAAGGGAAGGGCGTTCCCCGATCCGCGGATTTAGGGAATAATGCTCGAAGTTTGACGGCGGGCCGGGTCCGCGCAGCGTAGTTGCCGTGGCCATCCTTCCGCTCACATCCGCCGAGATCTCGACCGCCCTGGCGGGATTGCCGGGATGGTCCGTGGAAGGCGACGCGCTGACCTGCACCTTTGTGTTTCCCGACTTCCGGGAAGCCTTCGCCTTCATGACCCGGGTGGCCTTCGAGTCGGAGGACCTTGGGCACCACCCGGAGTGGACCAATAGCTACAACCGGGTGCAGATCCGCCTCCGGACGCACAACGCGGGCAACCAGATCACGCGTAAGGACGTGGAGCTGGCGCACCGCATCCACCGCCTGGCTGGGCGGCGCTGAGCGGCCGGCCCTTTTCGCGTTGTCTCACCCGCCTGCGGCCTGCGTTAGTGCCGCCATGAAAGTCGCGTTCATCAGCGGTACGAGCATTGTTAACTCGGATCTGTTTGCGAATTGGGCCGTCCGGTCGATCCCCACGCCTTACGGGGAGGTCACTTACAAGGCCAAGGGCGAACACGTCCTGATCAACCGTCATGGCTACGGCTTTCCCAAGCCGCCCCACACCATCAATTACCGAGCCAACATCCGGGCGCTGGCCGATCTCGGCTACACGGACATCGTCTCGCTGAACTCCGTCGGCTCGCTCAAGCCTGAACTTCCCCCGGGCACGCTGGTCTCGTGCAGCGATTACGTCGGCCTTCAGCAGGGACCGCAGACCTTCCACGACGATGAACTCAAGGGCGGGGCGCCGCAGATCGCCAATAACCTGATCCCCCAGCTGCTGGAAAAGCTGACTCCGGAATTCACGATTCATCCGGGCAAGGTTTATGTCCAGATGCGCGGTCCGCGCTTCGAGACGAAAGCGGAGATTCGCATCATCCGCTCCTGGGGCGATGTGGTCGGCATGACCGCCGCCCACGAGGCCGACCTCTGCAGCGAGCTGGGCCTGCGTTACAACAGCCTCGCGATCATCGACAACTACGCCAACGGACTGGAGGGCACCGAAATCGACTTCAGCAAGTTCAAGGACCTCGTGAAGGAGAATCAGGCCAAGGTGAACCGGCTGTTCGCCCGGATGCTGGAGATCCTCGCCTAGTAGGCCGGTGGTCGGAAAGCTGACCCTGGCGGCAATAAACACGAAGGCCGCCGGCAGGAATAGGTAACCCGTCCGGGCGCCGGATTGGCAATCGCGTGAAGTCCGGTTATGTTTCCGAACACTCTATGAATATCGGCGTCATCGGTCTCGGCATCATCGGCAAGGTTTGGGCTCGGCACTACGAAGCCGCAGGCGTGCTGGCCGGTGCGTGGAATCGGACTCCGCAGCCGGACTTTCCGCGCTGGCTCCCGACTCCGGAGGCGGTGGCCAAGGCGGCCGACGTGGTCCAGATCGTGGTGGCCGATCCACCGGCCGTCCGGTCCTTGTTGAACCAGATTCTGCCCGCGCTCGGGCCGGGCAAGATCGTGGTCCAGTCGAGCACCATTGATCCGGTCAGCAGCGACGAATTCCGCACGCTCGTGCGTGGCTCCGGCGCCGACTACCTCGAGGCGCCCTTTACCGGCAGCAAGCTCGCGGCCGAGGCGGCGCAGACCGTCTTCTACCTCGGTGGTGACGAAGCGCTGATTGCCGCGGTCGAGCCGGTGCTCGGCCGAATCTCCCAAGTCCGCCAGCGCATCGGCGATCATCGCCAGGCCGCGGCCCTCAAGCTGGCCATGAATCTCAACCTCGCCGTGCAGATGCAGGCCCTGAGTGAGGCCCTGACCCTCGCGCGGCGCGCCGGGATTTCCGATGACGTCTTCTTCGGCGCGCTGGCCCGCAACGCCGGCTACTCGGGCCTGACCAAGGTCAAGGAACCCAAGCTCCGCTCCGGTGATTTCTCCCCGCAATTCTCCGTTAAGCACATGCTCAAGGACGTGCGGCTCGCCTCACGCATCAACGGCTGTGAGGACTTTCCCGCACTCGATACCGTCCGCGACCGGCTGGCCGCGGCGGAGCGGGCCGGGTTGGGCGACCTGGACTACTCGGTGCTCCTGAAGCTCCTGCAGCCTCCGGGCTGACTCGGATCCCGCCGGGAACCCTGCGGCTCTCGCGAGGACTCGCGGAAGCGACAAGGCGCGCCAGAATCCACCGACCCCATCGAAATCAGACGGTAACCCTGATGGAGAAACGCCAACGGTGACAGGATCGCGTTGAGGAACCGCGAGGCGCGCGGACTCGGCCGGACACACTCACTGACTCGCGCCCGCCTGCCCATTCAGCGTGACCTCCTCGTGGTCGAGCAGCTGCTGCAGCGGCCGGTGGGTGTCGTCGGTGATCACATCGCGGCGCCAGAGATCATCGATCGCCGCCCGCTCAGCCTTGAGCGCGGCCAGCCGATGGCGCTGGCCCGCGGACCGCCGCGCCCGGGCGCTCTCGCGGGTCGCCCCCTCCGCGGTGAGCTCCGCGAGGCGGTGCTCGTATTCCGAGACCACGATCGTGAGCGCCGCCTGTTCCTCCACGCTTCCGGCCGTGGCGGAGCGCAGGTAAGCGAGGCCGGCTTCGACCGCGGCGATGCGGGCCAGCCGTTCTTCGCGAAAGGTGCTGTCATCCGCCTTGAGCCCCAGCCGTGCGATCAGGCCCTCGAGGGTCATCCCTTGGAGGAGCAAGGTCACCCCGATCACGGCGAAGGAGAGAAAGATGACCGTGTCGCGCCCCGGGAAAGGCCGGCCATCCTCCATCGTGAGCGGGATGGAGAGCGCGGCCGCCAACGTGATGGTGCCGCGCATGCCTGCCCAGCCCGTAACGAGCACGCCCCGCCAGGTCGGTCGGTAGTCATCATGCCACGTTCGCGGCGTCAGCAGATACGGCAGGTAGGCGCTGGGAAAAACCCAGGCCAGGCGCGCGAGGATCGCCACGCCCGAGATGGCCGCGCTGAACCCGATCAGTTGAGCTGGCGTGTACAGATCGGTCATCGATGCCAGAATGCTCGGGAACTGCAGGCCGAGCAGCACAAAGGCGAGGCCGTTGAGCCAGAAGATCACCACCGACCAGACGGACCACGCCGTCTGGCGCGAGGCCGCATCGAGGCTGAGCGGATCCCGCCAGCCGGAGTACAGTCCGGCCGCGACCACCGCGAGAATGCTCGATAGCCCGAGGGCATCCGCGGCGAGGTACACCCCAAACGGGGTCATGAGGGAAATCGTCACCTCGACGAAAGGGTCCGACGACTGCCGGCTGCGCAGCACGTCGCGCAGGCGGCCGATCCCCCACGCGAGCGCCAGTCCCAGCGCGATGCCTCCGGCGGCGAGCACGAGGAAGCTCAGCGCCACGGCCTTGATGGAGAAGGCCCCGGCCACCATGGCCGCGAGCGCGAACTTGAAAGCCACCAGGCCCGTCGCGTCGTTCATCAGGCTTTCGCCATTGAGGACGGCCGTGAGTCGGGTGGGCACCTTGAGCCGCTGCGTGATGGCGCCGACCGCCACCGCGTCGGTGGGCGACACCACCGCCCCGAGCGCGAAGGCCATGGCGAGCGGCAGGTCGGGGACGAGCCAGTGCGCCACCAGCCCGACCGAAACCGTGGTGAACACCACCAGCCCGGTGGCGAGCAACAGGATCGGCCGCTTGGCGGCCATGAAGTCACGCAGGGGCATCAGCCAGCCGTCGGAAAAGAGCAGGGGCGGAACAAAGCAGAGAAAGAAGAACCCGGGATCGAGCGCGATGCGGGGGAAGCCCGGCAGGTAGGTGGCCGCAACCCCGCCGAGGACATAGGTGATCGGCAGCGGCCAAGGCAGCCGCCGCCCGACCGTGCTCAGGGCCGTGAGCAGCAGCAGGAGCAGCAGGGAATTTTCAAAGCCTTGCATGGGAGGGGATGGGGTCAGATTGCCCGTTCGGAGGGTCTCGTCAAACGGGGCCGCAGTGAACTTGCGGAATCGCCCGGGACTGGCATGCTACCGGCCATGAGCGATTTCGTTTCCGGACCGGCGGTTGCCGAGGCCCGCCAGACCCTTGAGCGCGTGCGCACCAACATGCGCCAGACGATCAAGGGCAAGGACGACGTGATCGACCAGGTGCTGACCTGCCTGCTGGCCGGCGGGCACCTCCTGATTGAGGACCTGCCCGGGGTCGGCAAGACCACGCTGGCCTACTCGCTCGCCCGATCAATGGACTGCGCCTTTTCCCGCATCCAGTTCACCAGCGACCTGCTGCCCAGTGACGTGACCGGGGTCGCGATTTACGACGAGAACGTGAAGGAGTTCATCTTCAAGCGCGGCCCGGTGTTCACCAACATCGTGCTGGCGGACGAGATCAACCGCGCGACGCCGAAGACGCAGTCGGCACTGCTGGAAGTGATGGACCGCAGCAAGGTGACCGTCGATGGCGAGGCCCACGCAGTGGGGTCGCCGTTCATGGTCTTCGCGACGCAGAATCCGGTCGACTACGAGGGGACGTTCCCGCTGCCGGAGAGCCAGATGGACCGCTTTCTCATGCGGATCCACATGGGCTACCCCAAGGCGGCCGACGAACTCGACATCCTGCGGGCCGCCCGGACGAATTACGACGGGATCGCCCTCAACCCGGTGGTCACGCGCACCGAGGTGTCGAAGCTGCAGGCGCTCGCCGAGCAGGTCTTCATTGAGGACAGCGTGCTCGACTTCATCCTCAAGATCGTGGCCGCCACCCGGACGGAGTCCGAGTTCCGGGCCGGGATCAGCGTCCGCGGCGGACTCGCGCTCAAGCATGCGGTTCAGGCCCGGGCGCTGCTGCTCGGCCGCGATTTCGTGGTGCCAGAGGATGTGGCTGCGCTGGTCGTCCCCGTCCTGGCCCACCGGCTGGGGCTGGTGCGCCAGACGAGTGATGCGCTGGAGGAGCGGCGGACCGTGGGCGTCGTGCTGAAGCGGATCCTCTCCGCCATCCCGGCGCCGCTGTGACCGTTGCGAGGTGTTTTCCGCTCATGCGTCCGATCGTAAACCAATGAGCACCCTCGAAGCAGGGTGGTCGGGACCCGGGGCCCGCGGTCGCCGCCGGCAGGACTTCCGTTGGCGGCGGCTGCTCTGGTCGCTCATCTATCCCCGCAATGCCGAGCGCATCCTGCCGACCGTCCCGGGCGTGTTCCTGATCGCGCTGTGCATGGGCATTGGCATGGCGGCCTACAACACCGCCAACAACATTCTCTTCATCACGCTCTCGCTGCTGCTCGCCTGCCTCATCCTCAGCGGGGTTCTCTCGTGGCTTAACTTCAAAGGCGTGACCTGGCGGCTGGTGGTCGCGCCGCCGCTGCGGGTTGGCCAGTCCGCCGCGGTCGCGCTCGAACTGCGGAATTCCAAACGCTTCCTGCCCACTTACGGCCTCTGGTTCGAGATCCGCTCCGCCAGCGATCCCGCGGGGACGCGCTTGCTCCAGCGGGCCCGGCTCGATCCGGCCGGAGGCGACTTGCGCCTCGACTGGGTCTTCCGGCCCGCCGCCCGCGGCATCGAGTGGATTGAACTGGCTAGCGCCGGCTCCCTGTTTCCCTTCGGCTTTCTCCGCAAAAATCTCGGCGGCGACGCACGCCAGGAAGTCATCATCTGGCCCGCCCCGGTGGAGTACCAGCGCTTCGCCGTGCCCGCGTGGTCGCGCCCGCAGGGAGGCGAGCGGGTCGCGCGCCTCGGTCAAAGTGGCGATCTGCTTGCCCTGCGGAAGTACTCGCCGGGCGACTCCCACCGCCTGATCCACTGGAAGGCGAGCGCGCGCCTACGCCAGCTCATGGTCCGGCAATTCGCCGCCGAAAGCCAGGAAGGCTTCGCCGTATGGATCGAGACGGATGCGGAGATCTGGAACCGTCCCGAGCAATTCGAACTGCTGTGCAGCTTTGCCGTCACCCTGGCCGAGGATCTCTTCAAGGCCGGCCGCCTCAGCACGGTCGCGATCGACGGCGACCCGGCTCAGCCCGTGCGGCGGCTCACGGATCTCGAGGCATTCTTTGATCGCGTGGCGGTGCTCAAGCCGACCCCGCGACCGGCGGCGGTCACCGCCGCCAGTGCGCCGCGCCGGCGCAATCTGCTCACCTTCTCCCCGGACGGCGCCCGGGGGGTCCTGGCTCATGTCGACGGCAATCAAGCGGCCTCAGCTTAGCGCCGACGAGCTGCACCAGCTCAAGTGGCTGCTCGGCAGCGTCCTCGCGACGCTGGCGGCGTGGACGGTCTTCTTCATGGAGATCGATTCGTGGATCCTGCCCGGACTGGTCACGCTGGCAGCCGTATTCGGGGTCCTGCGCCCCGCCTGGCCGGCCCGCGTGCCGCGCGCGGTCCACCTGCTGGCCTTCCCGGCGATCCTGGGCTATGTGGTCTTTGACTGGTTTACCTACCGGGAGATTCTGCCGACCTTCATTCGGCTCGACCTGCTGCTGATCCTCTACCGCCTCATCGGATTCCGTCGCCGTCGCGATGATCTGCAGCTGATCGTACTGGGCCTCTTCATGGTGGTCGTGGCGGGCGTGCTCACCGTGTCACTCGCGTTTGCCGTGCAGATTGTCGCCTTCACGGCCTGTGCGCTGGCGTTTCTCCTGACTATCACCCTGGCGGAAGCCGCCGGGGAACCTCCGCTCGCCGCGGGGGGGCGGGGCGAGCCGCGCTGGGCGGCGCAGGTGGTCTGGGGCGATCTCGCCCGCCGCGTCCGCGCGGTCACGGACTGGCGCGTGGTCGTGCTGGGGGGCGGACTCTTTGCCGGCGTCGTGGTGCTGTCCGGCCTGCTCTTTCTGGCGATCCCGCGCTTTGAACTGAACAACAGTCTCTTCATCGACCGCCTCATCAATCGTTCGACCCGCACGGGCTTCTCCGACGAGATCAAGTTCGGCGAGGTCACCGAGATTCAGCAGGACGACGGCATCGCGCTGAGTGTGGATGTGGCCGATCGCAGCCAGGTGCCGGCGATGCCCTACTGGCGCATGGTGGTGCTTGACGACTACACGCGCAGCGGGTTCCGCCTTTCCCCGGAACTGCGGAGTCAGTTGAATCGGGCGGCCTCGCGGGCGACCCGCTTGCGGGGCACAGCGCGCTTCCGGCGCGATGCGACCGACTGGACGTTCTATCTCGAGGCGGGCGTGAGCCGTTACCTGCCGCTGCTGGGCAATTTCAATGGCCTGCTGTTTCCCGAACCGCAGATTGTGGGGCTGAGCGACTCGTTGCGCGTCGTGGCCCTGCGGTCGGATCCACCCAAGATGACCGCCTACCGGGTCACTGGCATGGAGTTCAGCGCGGTGCTCCCCGATGCCGACCTTGCGCTCAAGCGCCGTGCGGCCGAGCCGGCGGCTCTCGCGGCTGGCGTGGCGCCCACTCTGGCGGACGCGGACCGCGCGCGACTGCGGATGATGGTGCAGGAGATCACCGCCGGGGCGCGGCTGGCTCCGGCGGAGTTTGCGATGAAGACGTCGGCGTGGCTGGGCGCACGGCATCGCTATTCCCTGCAGAGTTCGCTGCCGGGTGGGGAAGGGGATCCGCTGGTGCGCTGGCTCGCGTCCGACACGCCGGGTCACTGCGAGCTCTTTGCCGGATCATTCGTGGTGCTGGCCCGCGAGGCCGGCTACGCGGCCCGGCTGGTGACCGGCTTCAAGGGCGGAACATGGAATGGCTACAGCGGGAGCTACACGGTGAGAAATTCGGATGCCCACGCGTGGGTGGAGCTGTTTGACGATCAGGCGGGCGGCTGGTTGCGCGTTGATCCGACTCCGGGTGCGCTCACGCTCGACGACGGCACGGGCGGCGACGAGGGCGAGGCGGCGCTGCAGCGCATCGTGGACAACAGCTGGTCGGCCCGCCTCGAGAGCCTGCGCGTCTTCTGGTACCGCCGGATCGTGAACTTTGACATGACCAGCCAGGTCGAGCTGGCCCGGACGGCCAAGGAAAAGGTCGAGGTCACGACCCGCCGGATGCGCGACGCGCTCGAAGGTTTCGTGGCTGCGATCAAGGCTTGGCTGGCCCGTCCGTGGGATACGGAGCGTCTGATCACGCTCGCGGGCGTTCTGGCCTTTGCCGTCTCGCTGGCGGTGGCCTGGCGACAGCTGGGCCGCGGTTGGTGGCAGCGTTGGCGGAGCGGGCAGGCCCGCGCGGGGGGGTATGACCCGATCCGGCGGGAAGCGGGGCGACAGCTGGCCCGCATTGCGAGCCTGGCCGGAGGCGGAGCTTCGTCGGAGCTGCGGGCGGACTTGGAACGACTGCGGTATGGCCCGCGTTCCACCTGGCCCAACCCGGCGGCGACCTTCCGTCGCGCCCGGACCGAACTTCGCTCGGCGGTCCGCCGCTAGAATGAGCCCCGGCCCGGTAACCTTTCCACCGCACCAACGTCATCTCCCTCATGCAGCCCGAAGGATCCACGCTGTCTCTCCTGCGCCGGGCCGTGTTTGCCCTGGTCGTGCTGGGCCTCGCCGGTCTGCTGCTGGATCTCGCTCTGCTCGGACATTACGAGGATGTTTGGCAGACCGTGCCGGTCGTTTCCCTCGGCCTCGCGCTGGGGGTGTGCGCGTGGCATGGTCTGACCTCCTCGGTTGCCAGCCTGCGCGGGCTGCAGGCAGCTCTCTTCCTGGTCGCGGTGAATGGGCTGATTGGCCTGTACATGCACTTTGACGGCAACCGGGAGTTCCAACTCGAGATGGATCCCTCGCAGTCGGGCTGGAAGCTTTTCTTCAAGGTGATTCAGGCGCACTCGCCGCCGGCCCTGGCGCCCGCCGCCTTTGTGCAGTTTGCCCTGCTGGGCCTGGTCTATACCTTCCGCCACCCGTCGCTCGCCCCACGCTCCGCCTCGACCTGATCTGCCGCCGGCGATTCCTCCCTTTCCCATGAAAAACCCCTCCATCCTATCCCGATTCATCGTCGCCCTCCTCTTGCTGGCCATGATCGCGCCCGTCGCGGTCCAGGCCCAGGTCGGCAAATCCGTGGGCGTCGTCGACGCCAACACCGCGCCGGAGGCTGATCTCGCCGCGATGCCGCACATGACGCCGGCGCTCGCCAAGAGCCTCGTCGAGGCGCGTCCGTTTGCGAGCATCACGGCGCTGAACACGTTTCTGCTTGGGCAGAAACTGACGCAGGAGCAGGCAATGGAGTTCTACGGCAAGGCCTTCGTTCACGTGAATCTCAACACGGGCACGCCGGAGGAAATCCTCCTGATCCCCGGCGCGGGTCGCCGCATGGTCCGCGAGTTTGACGAGTATCGTCCCTGGGTGAATTTCACCCAGTTCGACAAGGAGATCAGCAAGTACGTCGGCCAGGAGAACACCGACAAACTGAAGCAGTACGTCTTCATCCCGGTGAAGCTGAACACGGCCTCGGACGAGGACATCCGCAGCATTCCGGGCGCGGGCAACCGCATGGTGCGTGAATTCAAGGAGTACCGCCCTTGGAAAACCAAGGAGCAGTTCGAAAAGGAAATCGGCAAGTACGTCGGCGCGAAGGAAGTCGCCCGGCTCTGGCGCTACGTGACGATCGACTGATCACGGGCGCGAGCGATCGGCCAGGCGTTCACGGCGGGGACTTTGTCCCCGCCTTTTTCATTCCCGCGCCGTCCGAATCGCGGCGGGAGCGGGAGCCGGCGCGGCTGCGCCGCTGGCCCGCTGCTGCTTCTGCCACCAGGTCTTGAGGATCGCCTGCGCGACGGGCACCGCGTAGCGGCCGCCGCCGGTTTCCTCGCCTGGCGTGTCGCCCTCGACCATGACCGCGATGGCGATCTGCGGATTCTCGACGGGGGCGAAGCAAATGAACCAGGCAAAGTTGATGATGCCGACCGGCGTCTGCTTCTGGGCGGTGCCGGTCTTGCCGGCGATGCGCAGGCCGGGAATCCGCATCGAGGCCATCTGGGTCAGCGTGCGGTAGGCTGTCCCGCCCGGCATCGAGACGCATTCCTCCATCCCGAGCACAAGCGCGTCGTATTGCGCGGCCGGCAGACCGATGGCCTCGGTGCGCTGTGGCTTGCGATTCGGCTGGTAGATCAAGGTGGGCGTCGTGCGCGTCTGGCCCCGCGCGAAGGAGGCGGTGAACGTGGCCATCTGCATCGGCGTCACGTCGAGGAAACCCTGGCCGATGGAAAAATTGGCGGTGTCACCGGGCTGCCAGGGACCGCGTCCGGTTTCCTTCTTCCACTCGGGATCAGGCACGAGCATGCGGCGGGTTTCGTTGGGCAGCTCGATGCCGGTGCGCTGGTCAAAGCCGAAGCGGCGGGCCTCGGCGGAGATCACCTCCGGCGTCGTTTCGATGCCGTGCTTGTAGAAGAAGACGTTGCAGCTCTTCGCGATGGCTTCCGCCAGCTTGATTTTCCCGTGGGCGTGGCCGTCGTGGCACGGGAACATGCGATTGCCGACCCGGTAGTAGCCATTGCAGTCCACTTCACTGTCCGGATTGATCCAGCCGGACCGCATGCCCGCGAGCGCCGTGAGAATCTTGAAGGAGGAACCTGGCGCGTAGGCACCCTGGATCGCGCGATTGAGCCAGCCGCCCTGTTCCTCGATTTCCGCGAACTTGGCGGTGGAGATGCGGGGCGAGGTCTCGTTGAGGTCGTAGGCCGGAGCGTTGGCGAGCGTGAGGACCTCGCCGGTGTGCACGTCCAGGGCGATCGCGGTGCCGGCCATCTCATTCTCGATCAGCTTCGCCTCGGCCGCGCGCTGGAGATCAATGTCGAGGCTGGTGGTGATGTTCTTGCCCTGCACCGGCACGTGGCGGGCGAGCGGCGGCTCGATGCGGTAACCGGCGGGGTCGACGCGATAGATCGTACCACCGGTCTCGCCCTGCAGGACCGCATCGTATTGGGCCTCGAGCCCGTCGCGACCCGTGGTGCCCTTCATCTTGAAGGTCTTGAGGTCGGCGCCCGGGAAATCCTCGGCAACATCGATATCGTCGATCTTGACCGAACCGAGCGTGTGCGCGGCGGCCGCGCCAAACGGGTAGGATCGCGTGCTGGAGGTGTAGACCTGCAGCGGTGAGGTGACGGGAAGCTGCTCCAGCAGGCGCGCGTACTCGGCCGGTTCCAGATCGTCGACCAGCGTGAACGGCAGCAGCAGCTGGGAGCGGAAGTGGCGGGTCAGGGCGGGCGCATCGACCTCCCCCGTGCGGCCAAGGGCCTTGTTGATGACCTGAAGGTAGCGATCGACCACGGCGAAGCGGGCGATTTGCTCCATCTGCGTTGCCGTGGGCAGGTCCTTGTCCCCGGATTCCCGGTAGGCCCCGCGGACCTTGAGGTACTCGCGGCGGAACTCGCCGCGCAACTCGTCGAGATAGAGCACGACCGCAAAGCGCGGACGGTTGCCGACCAGCAGCTGGCCGTTGCGATCGTAGATATTGCCCCGCGGACCCGGCACGAGGATGCGGCGCTGGTTCTGGACCTTCTCGCGCTCTGCATAGATCTCGGTGCGCATGAGCTGGCGGTAGGCCAGTCCGCCCGCGAGGACGAGGAGCAGCAGCAAGACCACCGGGTAGAAAAAGATCACCCGGGGATTGTACCCCTTGTAGGCCTCGAAGAGGCCGCCCCCGCGTTCCGCAACCGTGTCCGCCATGACGCCTCCTACATCACGCCGCGCTGCTCCGTGCGCAAGCCCGCGCCCGCAATTTCGAGCGCCTGCTCCTGCAGCGCGAGGAACCAGGGGGTGATGGCCGCCAGAACGACCTGCGAGAGGCCGAGATCGGCCAGCAGGCGAACCCACACAATCCCGGGGGCGGGCGAGACGCCGATCTGGGTGAAGGAAAAGACGAGGAAGAGCCCGAGGTTAGCCAGCAGGGCCACGAGGACACCAATCACGGTCTCCTCGCGGGGGAACCGGTTCCGAATGTAGAAAATCACGGCGTGGGCGGTCGCAAAGAGGAGGGCGTGCAGTCCGAACGACACCGGGGCCACGGCGTCCTGCAGCCAGCCGAGCAGCAGCACGGAGATCAGTCCCTCGCGGTAGCCGAGGCGGAGCGAGGCAAAGGCCACGGTCAGCCCGCCCATCCAGAGCGAAAGAAAGGTGGGCGCGGCGTAGTGGTTCACCTGCGTGATCAGCACCTCAAGGATCACCCCGCAGAGCACGGTCGAGAGAATTTGGCGATTGGCCGGGCTCATGGGTCGAAGGTCAGCGCGTAGATGCAGGAGTGGACCACCTCGCCATCGAAATTGCGCCGGTCGTTGTGCAGGATCGCCTCGAGCGGGTAGCCCGAGCGCTCGGCGACGCGGCGGCTGGCGGCGTTGTCATGGTCCATCCGGATTTCGAGCCGGCGGGCCGCGAGGCGGGTCGCCGCGAAGTCGGTCAGGCCTCGCACGGCCTCGGACATGTAGCCCTGGCCCGATTGGGAGGTGCGCAACCAGTAGCCGATTTCGAAACGCGGCACCTCCCAGTCCATGCGGTGCAGGCCGGTGGCGCCGACAAATTCGCCGCTGCTGCGCAGGAAAATCTGAAACACCAGGTCCGTGCGGAGCGCGAACTGCGCGGCCTTCTCGCGCATGAACGCCTCGGATTCAGCGGGGGTGGGCAGGACCCGCGCCCACGGCATCCACGGGCGGAGCTCGGCATGGGATTCGCGGATGGCCGCGTTGACCGCGGCCCCGTCCCCGGGCCGCGGGGCCCGCAGCAGCAGGCGGGCGGTGGTGAATTCGGCGGGAAAGTCGATCAGGGCCGGGTTCATGGCCGGGGTGTCCCCACCGGCGGGATCTCCGGCGCGAGCGGGACGAGGACGGTGACTTCCGCCAACTCCGAAAGCCGCGGATCCAGCTGCACCTCGCCGCTCTTGAACAGCCCATCGGTGCTGGGCTCGAGGCGGACGACCTGACCGATGATCAGTCCGGGGGGGAACACCCCGCCGAGCCCGGATGTGACCAGTTTCTTGGGCGAGCTGGGGGCCGCAAAGATATCGAGGGGCACGAACTCGACCACGCCGCGCGGGGCGGTGAAGGCGGCATTGAGGCCGCCCTGGTAGCTGATCGGGCGCTGGTCGCCCTCGACGCTGGCCGCGAGGCGCATGCCGGGGCTGGTGACCATCTCGACGACCGCGGTGTAGGCGCCGACCTCGGCGATGCGCCCGACCACGCCCCCGCTGAAGATCACCGGCGCGCCGACCGTCAGGTTGTAGTTGCGACCCTTGCGGATCACGAGGCGCTGCCACCAGCCGTTGAAGTCACGCCGAACGACGCGCGCGGGCTCCGGCCGGTAGCTGTTGAAGGTCGGCAGGCTCAGCAGGCTCTCCAGGCGCGCGACCTCGGCGCGGAGTTCGCCGTTTTCCTGCACCCGCAACTCGTAGGAGGCGGTCAGGCGGGCCAGGTCCTTGCCGGCCTCGATCAGTTCGTTCTGGGACCGGGTGCGCAGGGACCAGTAGTCCTGCAGATCCCGGACATAGGAAGGCGTGAGCTCCACCGGGGCCTGGACCTCGAAGAAGGTCACCCGCCCCAACCGCTTGATCGCCGTCGGCACGAGCAACCACGCGGTGACCACGAGGCCAAGAAGGATGAACGGACGGGCCTGATCGAAACGGCGCGGGAGCACGGCAGTCGGGGGGATTTTCGATTTTTGATTTTCGAATCTCGATTGCGAACCAAACCTCTGCGGCCCGAAGGCCCGACCGATTCCGAAGGCTAGGCGTCACCGCCGGGTTTTGGAGTTTTGGGAAATCCAAAATCCAAAATCGAGAATCAAAAATCCTCAGGCGTGCTGCAGGACCCAGTTGAGGTCGCTGAGCACGGCGCCGGTCCCATTGGCGACGGCGGAGAGGGGATCGTCGGCCACGATGACCGGCAGGCCGGTCTTGTCGCTGAGCAGGCGGTCGATGCCGCGGATGAGGGCGCCGCCGCCGGCCATCACGAAACCACGGTCGACGAGATCGGCGGAGAGTTCGGGCGGGCAACGCTCGAGCGTGGAGCGAACCGCGTCCACGATTGCGGCAATCGTGTCGCTCAGGGCCTCGCGGATTTCCTGCGACGTGATGTGGATCGTCTTGGGCAGGCCGGCGACGGAGTCGCGGCCCTTGACCTCCATGCTCAGCTCCTCGTCCAGGGGATAGGCTGAACCGACGCGCAGCTTGATCTCTTCCGCGGTGCGCTCACCGATGAGGAGATTGTAGGCGCGCTTCATGTAATTGACGATCGCGGCGTCGAGCTCGTCGCCCGCGACGCGGATCGACTTGGAGAAGACGATGCCGGAGAGGGAAATGATCGCGATCTCCGTGGTGCCGCCGCCGATGTCGACGATCATGTTCGCGGCCGGTTCGTCGATCGGCAGACCGACGCCGATCGCGGCGGCCATGGGCTCGGGAATCGTGATGACATCCCGCGCGCCAGCGTGCATGGCGGAGTCCTTCACTGCGCGCTTCTCCACCTCGGTGATGCCGGAGGGAATCGCAATCACGACCCGTGGGCTGACGCGCAGGGCGTTGTTGTTCACCTTGCGGATGAAGTAGCGCAGCATCGCCTCGGTGACATCGAAGTCGGCGATGACGCCGTCCTTCATCGGACGGATGGCGGTGATGTTGCCGGGCGTGCGGCCCAGCATGCGCTTAGCCTCGTCGCCGACGGCGCGGACCTTGCGGGTGGTGGTGTCGAGCGCGACGACGGACGGCTCCCGCAGAACGATCCCCTTATCCTTCAGATAGACGAGGGTGTTGGCCGTGCCCAAGTCGATGCCGATGTCGTTGGAGAAGTAATTGAACAGGTTCGAAGCCATGGAGGTGTCGCGTTTCCGCCGACGGAAACGAATCGCCGTACTTCCGGAGTGTCAACGAGGTAAATGGCTTGCGGGCGGTTTCGGGGCGACCGGGCGACGGAGCGGGGCCGGTTGTCCGCGTGGGGGCCGCCCGCCGGGCACAAAAAAGCGCACCGGGGAGGGTGCGCTGGAGAGGGGACCTGAGGGAAACCTCAGTTCGAGCCGTGGGCGGACTTGCTAACCTCCGCCTCGGGCTTCTTGTCGGCCGGCTTGGCGGGCTCGTCGATGGCGGTCTTCATTTCCTTCTCGGCCTCGCTGGTGGCCTTCTTGAATTCACTGACCGACTTGCCGAGACCGCGGGCGAGCTCGGGGAGCTTTTTCGCGCCGAAGAGGAGCAGGACAATGAAGAGAATGACCATGATCTCGGTGGAACCGAGACCGAAAACCGCGAGAACGGACGCGAGGGAATTCATGACTGGAGGGGAGGTTGTTCCGGTGCCTCAGGTGAGGCAAGGGGGAAAGGGTGGCGGGCTCAGGGCTGGCCGGGCTTCTCCGGGGGGAGGGGGCCCTTGATGGCGAGCTTGAGGAGATTCTGAGCGTTATCCAGCTGCTCGGCGTCAAAGAAGCCGTGGAGCTGACGGATACGCGTCGGGTGACGCATCTTGCGCAGCGCCTTGGCCTCGATCTGACGGATGCGCTCGCGGGTGACCTTGAACTGCTTGCCGACCTCCTCGAGCGTGCGGCTGTAGCCGTCGACGAGACCGAAGCGCAGGGAGAGCACGCGGCGCTCGCGCTCGGTGAGCGAGTCGAGGACATCGATGATCTTTTCGCGCAGCAGCGAGTACGCGGTCATGTCGTACGGATTTTCCGCCGACTTGTCCTCGATGAAATCGCCGAAGCTGGTGTCGTCGCCGTCGCCGACCGGGGATTGCAGGGAGATGGGCTGCTGCGCCATCTTCATGATCTGCTGCACGCGCTCGACGGGCAGGTTCATCTCGTCCGCGACCTCTTCCGGCGTCGGCTCGTGGCCGAACTCCTGCAGCAGCTGCTTCTGCACCTGCATGACCTTGTTGAGGGTCTCGATCATGTGCACCGGGATGCGGATGGTGCGCGCCTGGTCGGCGATCGAGC
>CAYZCV010000026.1:0-17412 GCA_964476965.1 uncultured Opitutus sp.
GCAGCTCAATCGCCGGCTTCATCATGCCGAAGTAGTTGCCGATGTGCAGGGTGCCCGAGGGCTGGATGCCGGAAAGGATGCGAAGCATTCGCGTAGTTGGATTTCGGATTGCCGATTTCAGCCAGCAAAAAAAGCGGGAGCCTATTCGCGTCGCGGGACCAGGGCCACGGCCGAACGGGTGCGGGCGATGGTCGCGGGCGGCAGATAGCCGGCAAACGCGACCGTGGGCATCACGAGCGAGCGCGGCCCAAGCAGCGTGCCCGGGTTGAGGACCGCGTTGCAGCCGACCTCCGCCCGCTCGCCGATGATCGCGCCGAATTTGCGCAGGCCGGTGTCCACCAGCTCGCCCCGCAGGCGAACGCCCACCGTTTTTTGGTCGAGGCGAAGATTGCTGCAGACCACGCCCGCTCCAAGGTGAGCGCCGCAGCCGAGGATCGAGTCCCCCACGTAACTGAAATGGGGAACCTGGGCTCCGTCCATCAGCAGGCAGTTCTTGAATTCGCAGGCATTGCCGAGCACGCAGCCCGCCCCGACAATGACATTGCCGCGGATGAAGGCGCCGGGGCGGATCTCCGTGTTCGGTCCGATCCACGCCGGCCCGATGATCGTGGCGTACGCCGGCAGCTTCACGCTCGGGTCGAGGTGCACGAAGCCCTCGAGGTGCACGCCTGGCGGAATCTTGGGCAGCGGCGTATCGAAGCGATGCGCCGCCAGCGCCGGCCCGATCCGCTTCAACCATTCCCACGGAGCCACGTCGGCGGGAAAATGCGCGGCAAAGGGCGCCAGCGACGAGGGGAGATCGAAGAAATCAGCGGCTTTCACGGCCCCAGTCTTCGGTGATTCCGGCCCACAGTTCCACGCTATTTATCCAAAAGTCCTAAATCAGGATCAACCGGCAGGGAACCACTTAACCACGGATGGACGCGGATGAACACGGATCTAAATCAACAGACCGACTCTTGTCGAAGCGAACGTGCTGCATCTATTTCTGTTTCCTTATCCGTGTTCATCCGTGTCCATCCGTGGTTAAAATCGGATTTCTTGGGGACCGAGATTCGAACTGGATTCGATCCGCCCACAAGAGACGCAAAAGGCCCCCGGCGTCGACGCCGGGGGCCTTGAATGCAGGAGAGCGGGAGCCCTGAGGCTTACTTCTTGAACATCGGCCCCTTGGGGTCGTTGAGCGAGAGGATGTAGGCGGACAAGTCGGCGATCTGGTCCTCGGTGAGGTTGTTGATCATGCCGGGGGGCATCATTGACGTGGCCGAGTCCTCCATCGAGACGATCTTGTCGCGTGGCACCTGCGTGATCGCGGTGTAATCGAACATGTTCGTCGAGACGCTGATATTGTCCGCAGACGCGTTGGCCACACGCCCCGTGACAACGGTGCCATCGTCGAGCTTGAACTCGGTCGCCGCGAACTGGTCGCTGATGACCTTGCTCGGCTCGATGATGTTTTCCATCAGGTCGCGCACGGTGTAGCGCCCGCCTGAGCCCGTGAGCTCGGGTCCAACCGTGCCGCCTTCGACGCCGAAGCCGTGGCAGACGGCGCAGGCCACCTCGCCATAGAGGCGGCGGCCAGCCTCGAAGTCGCGGCCACCGGCCTTGAGCTTGGCTTCGATCACCGGAGTCAGATCGGCGACGGTGTAGTCCTTGACGAACGGACGATCGACGACGCGCTGCAGCGGCGAAACCTGGGTCGGCGTGATCGCGATCACGTCCTTGAGAGCCAGTTTCTCGGCGTCGGTAAAGGTCTCAAGCGCGGCCGTGCGGATGGCGACGATCGCGCGCAGGAAGACATTGCCGCCGCGGTAATTGGCGTAGGCATGAATGAACCAGCGGAGGTACTTTTCGCGCAGCTCATTCGTCCAGCCGGCCTTGTGCACGCGGAGCTGCAGGGCGTAGTCGATTTGCTCCTGCTGGGAGGGCGCCGTGCCGAGCAAAGCCACGAGCTTGGGCGTGACCTCCGGCGACTCGAGGTAGACGAGAAGCCGGGCGAGCAGCGCGTTGATCTCCTTGGTCCGAGCCGGGAACATCCCGTTAAACTTCGAGGCCAGCCGGCGGCGGTCCTCTTCGGACGGGCGACCGGTGCGGGTGAAGACGAGGGTGTAGGCGCGGGCGAGATCGACCTGATCGGCCTCGCTGAGGCTGCTCCAGTTGAGCTTGTCGAGGGAGGCGAGCATACGGGCCTGGAGCACGGGATTCGGGACAGGGGCGGTCTGCGGCTTGTGGGAGGCACCCATGGTGCTGGCCCGGGCGAGCGCGGCAATGGCGGCAATCGCGGTGCGGGGTTCCGTCTCGTTCAGGGCGCGTTCCCGCCAGCCGGCGACGTCCTGCCACTCGAGCGCGATGCGCGCCGCGTAGCGAATGGAGCGGTCCTGACTGGAGAGCTGACCCCAGGCCGTGTCGATGGCGCTCTCGTGCTGCACGCCGTGGAAGGACTCCAGACGATGCCGGAGCTGGCGCTCGGCCAATCCGCGGGTATCAGGAGCGGCGGGAGCGGTGGACTCGTTTCCGACATAGGTCACCCGGTAGAGGGCCGAATGGGTCGAACGACCGCCGACGGTGAGGTACATCGCCCCATCAAACGGGCTGATCACCACATCGCTGACCGGGAACGGCGACCCGGCGACAAATTCCTCGGCCACGCCGGTGTAGGTCGCGCCGGAGGGCGTCAGATGGATCGCGTACAGCTTGCCCCAGCTCCAGTCGGAGATGTAGAGCGCGCGTTGGTACTTGGTCGGGAACTTGGCCCCCGTGCCGAAGACGGAGCCGGTGGGGGAACCCGAGCCGATGTTCACGACCTCGCCGAAACTGTCGAAATAGTACGCCGGCCACTTGTTGGTGATCGTGCGCCAGCCGAAGTCAGCGCCGCTGATCAGGTGGTTAACGCGCGTCGGACGGTACCACGGCGTACCGATGTCCCACTCCATGTCCGCGTCGTAGGTGAAGAGCTCGCCCTCCGCATTGAAGGAGACGTCGTACGGGTTACGGAAGCCGAAATTCATCATCTCCCAGTGCTTGCCCTCGGGGTCGGTCTTGACGACGTAGCCACCGTTGGGCTGCTGGCCATCGGAGAAACCCATCAGGTTCGGCAGCAGGTTGTCGTTGTTGACGTTCGCCGGGTGGGTGGCGGAGTCGAGCTGGGTGAGGTAACTGGCATTGCCCACGGTGAGGTAGAGCGACTGACCATCGGGCGAAAGGGTGATCGAGTGGACGCCATGCTCGCCGGTACCGGAAAGATTCCGGATGATGCGAACGTCGTCATACTTGTCGTCCCCATCCGTGTCGCGCACGCGGTAGAGTCCCTGCGTGCCGCGCTCATTCGTCATCACGTACAGGCTGTTGAACGCGTAGAGCAGGCCATGGGCACCGCCGAGATCGATCTCAATCGGCTCAACCTTGACTTCCGCATTGCTGCCGGCGGGCGGCAGCGTGACGCGGTAGAGGCCGGACGTCTGGTCGGTGACAATGAGCCGGCCCTTGTCGTCGATGGTCAGACCAACCCACGAGCCGTAGGCGGCGCGCGGCACGGTGTAAACGAGTTCGGCCTTGAATCCCTGCGCAACTCGCAGGTTGCCGACAGGGGATGGATTGGCGACGGACGTCTGCGCGGAGAGCGGGGCGGCGACGGCCAGGAACAACGCAGCGGGCGCGAGCGCGCTGAGAAGCTTACCAGGGATGCACTTGATCATGGGTTTGGGGTCAGGCGTTGGGACGTTAAAGGAAAACAGGGCGCTCGGTCAGAGACCGCCACGGCCGCCGGTCATGCCGGAAGCAAGGGTCTGGACCTGATCGGCATTGAGGCGGTAAGGCGAGGAAGCCTGGAACTTGGCAAACTCGGCGGCGCGGACCTCGGCGAGCTTGGCCTCGGCGGCGCCCCAGGCGCTAAGGCCCTGAGCGAGGCCGGCGTCGTCACCGGCGCCTTGGAAGAGATGCACGTACACGGTACGCTTGGCATTCATCACACCACGGATGGCTTCACGGACGGCGGGGATCTCGTTGAGGCGGGTGATCTCGGTCTGCTGGATATCGCTCAGCGATACCACGACCGGGCCCTGGTTGCCGCCCATGCCACGACCGACATTCAAGGCCGCGAAACCGTCACCGGTATTGGCCGCCTGGCCCGCGGCCGGAGGTCCGCCACGACCGCGACCGCCGCCCGCGCCGCCGATGGTGCGCCGACGACCGCCCTCGGGACGAACCGCCTGCCAGACGAGAACGCCCGCCTGCTCCGGATTGAGTTTGTCCGGCGAGGCCTGGATCTTCGCAAACGCCTCGGCGCGGGCCTTGACCAGCGCCTGCTCCGCGGCCTGCACGGCGGCGGCCTTCTCGCGGATGTTGGCCGTGTTGGCTGGATCAGAGTAGACGGCAAACGTGAGGTTCGCGCGGGCCTGGGAGACGGCCGTCTCCTGCTCAACGAAAGCGTTCTCGTATTGGGCAATCGCGGCATGCTGCGCGGCCGTGGCGCTCTTGAGACTAAAATTTGATCCCACGCCGTTGGCCACGGTAGGGACTTGGGCAATCGAGACAGCCGGCAGCAGCAGCAGGCCGGCCAGAATCAGGGAGGGCGAGGAGCGACGAGACATGGGAGCAGGGTTCATTGGGCTTGGAGGTGGGGACAGGACAAAGGGGCCGTGGAACGAGGACAGCCGGGGGGCACGGCAGTCCGGTTCACGCAGAACAGGGGAAGGAAATGGGGCAAGGACGACGCAATCGCTAAGACGACCGCAGACAGCACAGGTAACAAAGGGGCTGTGGAAAATACTGCAACTTTTTGGGAGATGAAAAGACGAAAGTGCCGGCGAGCCCCCTGCCCCGCCCCACCTCGCGCCCGATCCGAACGAAAAAGCCCCGGCGACAGGTGTCACCGGGGCCGGGAGCAGAGCGCGAGCGGGCGGTACAATTATTTCTTGAAGACCGGTCCGTTGCGATCACCCGCAGAGAGCAGGTAGGCGACAAGGTCCGTCACCTGCTCATCGTTGAGATTATTGATCATGCCTGGGGGCATCATCGATGTGGCGGAGTCCTCCATCGAGACCACATTGGCGCGGACGATCACCGAAGTGTCGGTGTAGTCGAACATGTTCTGCGAGATCGTGATGTTCTCGGTGTTGGCGTTGGCCACGCGTCCGGTGATCACCGAGCCGTCCACCATGCGGAATTCGGTCGCGGCGAACTGGTCGCTGATGACCTTGCTCGGCTCGATGATCGCCTCGAGCAGGTCGCGGACGGAGTAGCGTCCGACGGCGCCCGTGAGATCGGGCCCCACCGTGCCGCCCTCGTAGCCGTAGGCGTGGCAGACCGCGCAGGCCACCTCGCCGAAGAGACGGCGACCGGCCTCGAAATCGCGCCCGCCCTTGGCGAGCTTCTGCTCGACCATCGGAGTGAGTTCGTTGACGGACCAGTCCTTGACGAAGGGCCGGTCGACCACGCGCTGCAGCGGGGATACCTGCTTCGGGACGATCGCGAGGATCTCCTTCAGCTCTTCCTTCTCCGCCGGGGAAATGGTCGCCAGCGCCGCCGTGCGGATCGAGACGATGCCGCGGAGGAAGGCACTGCCGCCGCGGTAGTTCGCGTAGGCCTTGATGAACCAGTTGAAGTACTCCTCGCGCAGGGGCTTGGTCCAGCCGACGGTCTGCAGGCGGAGCTGCAGGGCATAGTCGATCTGCTCCTGCTGCGTCGGGGCCGTGCGCATCGCCGCCACGATCTTGGCCGGGGCGTTGGGTGACTCGAGATAGACCAGCATGCGGGCCAGCTGGGTGTTCACTTCCTTGGTCGGAGCCGGGAAGATCGCGTCAAACTTGTCCGCGAGCTGCTTGCGCGTGGCCTCCGTCGGCTTGCCCGTGCGGGTAAAGACGAGGGTGTAGGCGCGGATCAGGTCGGCCTGATCGGCGTCACTCAGGCCGGACCAGGAGATCTTGTTCAACGTCGCCAGCATCTTGGCCTGCAGTTCGGGATTTTCCTTCGGGGCGATTTGCGGGAGGTAGCCCGTGCCCTTGGTGCTGACGCGGGCCAGTGCGGCGATCGCGGCGATGGCCGTGCGCGGATTGGTTTCAGCCAGGGCCCGCTGTTCCCATTTCGCCCGGTCCTGCCACTCCAGGGCGAGGCGGGCGGCATAGCGCAGCGCGCGATCCTGGCTGCCCAGCTGGGCCCAGGCGGCGTCGACCGCCCCCTCGTGCTCGACCCCGTGGAAGGCCTCGAGCTTGCGCCGCGCCTCGCGCTCCGACTGACCGCGCAGGTCAAGGGGCGCGCGAGTCGTCGGCTCGGTGCCGACATAGGTCACGCGATAAAGGGCGGACTGCGTGGCGCGGCCACCCACGGTGAGGTACATGGCGCCATCGAAGGGACTGATGACCACGTCGCTCACGGGAAAAGGCGCCCCGCCAACGAATTCCTCGACCGTGCCCGTGTAGCTGGAGCCGGAGGGGGTCATGTGCACCGCGTACAACTTGCCCCAACTCCAATCGGAGACGTAGTAAGCCCGCTGGTACTTGATCGGGAACTTGGCGCCCGTGCCGAACTCGCCGCCGGTGGGCGAGCCCGAGCCGATGTTGGCCACCTCGTTCATGCTGTCGAAGTAGTACGCCGGCCACTTGTTCACGAGGGTGCGCCAGCCGAAGTCGGCGCCGCTGGTGAGGTGCATCACGCGAGTCGGGCGGTACCACGGCAGGCCGATGTCGAGCTCCATGTCCGCATCGTAGGCGAAGAGTTCGCCCTCCGCGTTGAAGTTGACGTCGTACGGATTGCGAAAGCCGAAATTCATCAGCTCCCAGGTCTTGCCGTCCTTGTCCGTCTTGAGGACATAGCCGCCGTTCGGCTGCTGGCCGTCCGAGAAGCCGGTCATGTTCGGCAGCAGGTTGTCATTGTTGATGTGGGCGGGATGGCGCGAGCCGTCGACATCGGTCAGCTGGGTCGCATTGCCCACGACGACGAAGATCGACTGACCGTCCGGGGAGAGCGTGAGCGAGTGCGTGCCATGCTCGCCGGTGCCCGGGATGTTGCGGAGCACGCGGACCTCGTCGAACTTGTCGTCGCCGTCGGTGTCACGCACGCGGTAGAGCCCCTGCGGCGTGCGCTCGTTCACCATCACATAGAGACTGCCAAAGGCGTAGAGGAGTCCGTGGGCGCCACCGATATCGATATCGAGCGGCTCGACCTTGACCTGATCCGTCGAGCCGATGGCCGGAAGCGTCAGCCGGTAAAGGCCGGCGTACTGATCCGAAACGATCAGACGACCCTTGTCGTCGAAGCACATGCCGATCCACGAGCCGAATTCGGAGCGCGGCACCGAGTAGATCATCTCGGCCTTGAAGCCGCTGGCGACGCGCAGATTGCCGACCGCGGAGATTGGGGCGGCGGCGACCCCGGACTGGGCGAAGCTCGGCAGGGCCGGGACGGCGGTGAGAGCGGCCAGCGCCAGGGCGAGGAAGCGGGAGGGAAAACGGGAAAAATTCATGGAAGGAGGAGGAAGGAAAAACGAGGGCGGCGCGGCGCTCAGAGGCCCTGCTTGGCGTTGATGTTCCAGGTGGCGAGGGTCGTGACCTGATCGGGACTGAGCTTGAGAGGCGACGAAGCCTGGAACTTGACGAACTCAGCGGCCTTGGCCCCGGCCAACTTGGCTTCCGCCGCGATCCAGCTGGCGACCGAGGCCTTCACGGCGGCCGCATC
Organism: uncultured Opitutus sp.; assembly: GCA_964476965.1. Taxonomy (GTDB): domain Bacteria; phylum Verrucomicrobiota; class Verrucomicrobiia; order Opitutales; family Opitutaceae; genus CAMAXB01. The sequence continues at coordinate 7,672 of CAYZCV010000026.1, forward strand.
GAGCTTGTCCTGATACATGTGCGTGACGGCAGCCCGCTTCGCCAAGCGCACGTCCTGCGCCAGCTTTTCGACGGCCGGAATCTCATTGAGCCGCATGACCTCGGTCAGCTGGACATCCCGCAGGCGAACGGGCTCCGGGCCGGCCGGCGCGCCGAAGCCGCCGCGATTGTTCACGCCGAGACCGGCGAAGCCATCGCCGCCCGCGCCCGTCGCGACGGGGGGAGGACCGCCGCGACGGCCACCGAAATTCATCCGGCGACCGCCCTCTGGCCGGATGGCCTGCCAGGTGAGCACCCGAATCTGCTCGGCATTCAGCTTGTTGGGGGACGCTTGGATCGCCGCAAAGCCCTCGGCGCGGGCCAGGGCAAATTTCTCTTCGGCCGCCCGGAGTGCCTCCGCCTTGGCAGCGATCTCCGCCGCATTTCCCTCGGTGCCGTAGGTGGCGAAGGTCAGGGCGCTGCGCGCCGCACCCACTTCAGCGAGCAGAGGCATGAGCGACGCCTCGAGGTCAGCCACCACCGCATTCTGCGCATTGGAGGCACCGGGCAATCCGATGATGTTCGGAGCCACCGTCGGCGCGGCCGGAGCGGCGGGCGGCGCCGCGGGCGCTTGGGCGAAGGACCACGCCGGAAGCAGGACGAGACCGGCGATGATCAGAGCAGAGGGGATACGACGAGGCAGGAGGGGCGGATTCATGGGGAGGTAAGGGTCGAGGGACAAGGGGGCGAACGGGACAAAACGAAGGTCAACGGTAGGCCCCCGAACGAACGCGAGGAACCCGCGCAGGGACGGGCTTAAGCGATCGGCCAAGGGGTAGGACGGGGTGGGACTAAACCGGGGGTAACTGAAAGATACTGATACTTTATGAAAGAAGTGAAGTCAAAACTGCCCGTTTCCGTGCCACCGCTTCCACCACGCCGGCGTGCGGATGGGACGAGAAGGCCAGCGAGCCTCTGGCGTGGCGGCGGAAGCTCCATCGCGCTTCGCACGGGAGGACCGTGCCAAATTCCCGACGGACCTGAGGGTAAACAACGAAGGGTGGAGACGCCGGCGCTGACCTGAAGTTACGGGCCAGTCTGCGCATCCGTTGAGCGGCCTCCCCGTCGTCGAAGGGCTTCCCGGCAAGAGAATCCATTGACCCTCGGCCGGAATTCATGCGCCATGTCGCGCGGTCCCCGCCGCCCACCCGCTTTTGCCCATGAGAGGCCTGCTTTCCTACCTCGACCTCACATTGCGGCTTCATTTCCGCCAGAAGCTGGCGCTGTTCTACAGCTTCCTGTTTCCCCTGATTTTCCTCGGGGCGTTCCGCGCGCTCTACCGCTGGGAGACGGTGCCCCTCGCCCGCCATGTCGGCGAGCTGCTGACCGTGGTCATCCTCAGCGGGGCCTGCCTTGGCCTGCCCGTGATCCTCGTTTCCGAGCGCGAGCGCGGCGTCTGGCGGCGCTACCGGCTCGCGCCCGTGGCCACGTCGACGCTGATCACGGGCATGATTGCGGCGCGCTTCGTCCTGCTCGTCGCCTCCGCGCTGCTGCTGTTGGCGCTCGCGGTCATGGTCGGCATGCCCGTCCCCGATCACCCCGGGCAGCTCGCGATCGGGTTTACTCTCGTGGCCTTCACGTTTTCAGGACTTGGGCTGCTCCTGGGGATGATCGCCAACAGCGTTCCCGCCGCGCAAGCGCTGGGCCAGTGCGTCTTTCTTCCCATGCTGGTGTTCGGCGGGGTCGTCGTCCAGGTCGCCTCCCTCCCCGTCTGGGCGCAGCAGCTGTCGACGTATCTCCCCGGCGGCTACGCCGTGGATCTGCTGCAGGCCTGCGCCAACGGCGACGGCCTCGCCTCCGAGGGATTTGCGCTCATCGCCCTCCTGGGAGTTGGAACGGCGGCCTTTGTCTCCGCGATCCGGATGTTCCGCTGGGATAGCCAGGGACGGCGCGAGTCCGGACGCGGCGTCGCCTGGGCCGGCCTCACGGCCCTCGCCCTGGTCATCATCGGACTCACCTCGAGCCGCTATGCCGGCCGCAGCCCGGTCGGCCCGTCCGCCGCCGTCGCCAAGGCCATGATCGAAACTCCGGCGGTGGTCGAAACCCTCGCGCAGCCCGCGGCCACCGCCAACGTCAGCGCACCGGCCCCCGAAAGCTCGGCGCCCGCGGCCACAGCGCCCGTCCGCACGGCCGCCTCGCCTCGAACCTGGCGGGACCTGTCGACCGCCGAACTCGCGGCGATCGAATTGGTGCTGCCGCCGGACGACGGCGTCGTCGCGCCAATGCCCCTGCCCGGCGAAAACCCCGACGCCGAGACGATCGCCTGGCTCGACTACATCCGGCCGAAGCTCCCGAGCTGGGAATCGGGTCGAGTCGACGATCCCGTCCAGCGCGTGCGCAATTTCCTTTATGCCGCCGCGGTCCCGGACGTGGTGCAGATGGACCCCTTTGAACGTTTTTTCCCTCCGGTCATCCTCGATCATCTGGTCGCCACGACCCCGCGCGAGGACTTGGCGAAGATTCTCGGCTGGATCGTGCAGAACCCGGTCCATGGCAGCCTCGCCGCCGCCGACAATGTGATGGCCCTCGGCATCGAGGTCCGCACCAGCGAGTTTGACGCGGTCCGCGAACGAGCCCGGTTCTACGCCATGAAGTTCCTGCTGCGCGTGAGGGACCTCCCGCCGGCGCCAGCGCAGCCATAGGCTCAAGGCGCACGCGGCGGTCCCGGATCAGTGAAGGGAACGGATCCGGCCGGTTCTGCTAGCTGCCGGCTGCAGGGCGAACCGAGCAAACGAAAGGCCCGGCACCTTTTTGGGGTGACCGGGCCTTCTGCTAAAATGGAGCGGACGAAGAGACTCGAACTCTCGACGTCCACCTTGGCAAGGTGGTGCTCTACCAACTGAGCTACGTCCGCAAATGAGGGGATCAGAAGTAGGCGTTACCCGGTCGGCGTCAATAGGTTTTTTAGGGGGCCTCAGGACCCTCCCCTCCCGGCCGCACGACCGCCTAACTCGTTCTCGTTCTTCATTCTCTTCCTCGTTCTGCCTTCCGAGCGGAATTCGATCCGGCTCCATCGACGAGAACGAGAACGATTACGGTAAAGAGAACGAGGTCGAACCGCCCGAACGGTGCCACGCCTCACTTCCGCTTCGGCTCGGACAGGGTGATTTTCTCCGGGCTGCTGTCCGGCCCCTTGCCGCTGGCGCGAGGCGCCTTCACCTGGTCGTTGCGGTAATAGGCGTAATTGTTGGTGTAGTAGCCGTAGTCCTCACCCGACTTCGGCGGGACCTGGGTCAGGACGGCGCCAATCAGGGGCGTGCCGAGGCTGGCGATGACCTGTTGAGCCCGGATCACCATGCTCTGCGGATTGCGGCGGTGCTGGATGAGGAGAATCAGGCCGTCCACCGAGCTGGCCAGCACGGCCGCATCGCTGACGCCGATGATGGGCGGCGAGTCAATCAGCACCCGATCGTAGCGCTCGCGCAGTGACGCGAGGAGGGCCTTGAGCGGCGCGGCATGGAGCAGCCCGAGCGTGAGGCCCGAAACCGCACCGCAGGGCAGGAAATCCAGCCCGGGCGCGAGGCCCGGTTGGATGGCGTCCTCCGCCCTCGCCTGGCCGAGCAGGACTTCACCCAGGCCGGGCGACCGGGAACACGCGGCCAGCAGGTGTTGGGTCGGGCGGCGCAGATCCCCATCAATGAGCAGCACGCGTTCGCCGGCGGCGGCCATGACGCGGGCGAGGTGGTGGAGCGAGGTGGACTTGCCCTCGCCGGGACCGGCCGAGAGCAGCGCGAGGGAGAACGGCCGCGTCGACGTGCCGCGCGCCAGATTCACGTTGGTGTGCAGCACCCGGAAGGGTTCGGAACCGGCCGGATCCGCCGCCACGTCGGCGGGCCGGTCCGTCGAGAAGGGAATGACGCCCAGCACCGGCACCTTGAGCTTCGACTCCACATCGGCCACGCTGCGGAAACTGGTGTCGAGGTACTCGACCAGCACCGCCGCGCCCACGCCAAGCAGTGAGCCGAAGAGAACGGCAAACGTGAGATTGAGCGTCCAGTTCGGACTCGACGGCTGGCGGGCGGGTTCGGCCCGATTGAGCAATTCAATGGTGCGCTTCGGCACCTGGAAATCGATCTCCCGCTGCCGAAGCGTGACCTTGAGGGTCGTGAGCAGGCGCGTCTCGTCCTCCAGCTTCTGCACCGCCTCCTCGAAGGGGCGAACCCGTTCACGCGCCGAGAGGATCTGGTCGACCTTCGCCCGCGCGAGCTGTTCCTCGAGCTCCGCCACGCGGGCCTGCGCCTCGGTGTAGGCAATCTCGAGCGCGCTCTCGTAGCCGCGAAGCTGGCCGTCGAGCTGCGAGCGGATCTTGTCGACGTTGCCCAGGGCCGCCACGAGATCGGGGTGCGCCTCGCCCAGACGAGAGCGGAGGCGACTGACATTCTGGTCCGCGACAAAGTAGGCCTGCAGCAGGCTCTGGATGTTCTGGTCCTCGATCAGCTCCGAGTTGACGAGATTGATGCGATCAGCCTGAGGGATGGCCCGAAAGCGTTCCCAGCGCGTCTTGCGCCCAATCGTGTCCACCCGCAGGGCGATGAGGGAATTCTGCATCTGTCGCAGCGTCTCGATCTCCATGTCCGAGTAGCGCGCGCTCAGGTCCACGCCCGCGAGGCTGAGGTCGTTGCGCAGTTTCTCGATCAGGTCGCGCTGCGCGGAAACATTGCGCTCCTGGGTGTCGAGTTCGCGTCGCAGCTGCGCCAGGCCCTCACGCTGGCCCGAGGTGGCAAAATCGATGCGGTCGTCGGAGTAAACCTGCGCAATCTCGTTCGCGATCTCGGCGGCGAGCTGGGGATCGCGGGCCTCGACCTGGATGTCGATCAGGGAGGAATTGCGGGGGCTCTCGAGCCGGAGCATGCGCTGGAGGAGCAGGGACGTCGCGATGTCCCGCGGCAGCGGCTCATCACTGCCCACCATCGTGCCGAGGCGGGTGGCGAGCCCCAGGCGCTCAATCACCGGGTGGAGCACCTTGGACGACTGCATGACCTTGAACTGGTCCTGCAGGAAATAGGGGTCGTAGGCCCCGCTGCTCTGGGCCTGGAAGAGCTTCACGTCGCCCTCGGGCTTTTCCACCCGCACCTGGGCCGTCGCGCGGTACCACTTGGGCAGCAGGGCCGTGACGCCCGCCGTAGTCAGGAACACCAGCGAGGCGATGACGAAGACCAGAGCCCGGCGCTGCCGCAGGATGAGCAGGAAGTCGGCGAGGCTCGCGCTGTCGTGGCTGGCGGAGGGGGCGGCCATGAGTGTTGCTGCGAGCGAACGGCCGCCCGCGGCCCGCCGCAAGCCCGTTCTGGCCGCGATCCGGTCCTGGGCTTAGAAGTGATACCGCGCGCTCGCGCCGTAGCGCGTGCGGCTCATCCCGCGGGAGACATCATCGGAGCTGATGTCGTCCACGTCGGCGGTCGCCGACACGGACCAGTTGCGCCGCGCAACGTAGGTCAGCGCCAGGCCAACCCGCACCGTGGTCTCGTCCCGGTCCGGGCTGATGCCTCGGCGACCCTGCAGGGTGCTGGGCTCAACATTGAGCGAACCGGAGCCGATCAATGACGGGGTCAACGCGTGCTGGAGATTGGCAAAGAGACGGTGGACTTGCGTGTCCGTGTACAGGGAGACATTCGAGGTCTCCTCCAGTGTGTACACATACCCGGCGGACACGAAGCTCTGTTCACCGTAGTCATACTTGCCGCTGAGTTCGACGTAGGGAGAATCCTGGCCGGATTCACCCGCGCGGGACCGGAACTCGGCGCCCACCCGGGCGGACGCCGTCAACTTGGGGCCAGCGGCGTAATCGACGCCCACCAGCAGGAAATGGGAGTCCTTGTCCTTGGTGGCACCATCCGTGTCGTAGGCGACGTCCTGAAAGCGATACTCCGCGGCGATTTTCGTTTCCGGCAGGAAAGCGTACACGCCCGTGAGGCCGAACAACGTCTCTGCGCGGTCGAGATTATCCGCGAGCCCGGCGTTATCGTAGGCGTAGAGGATTGAGCGGGCCTTCACCGAGGCGGAGAGCTTCGGATTGAGCGCATGCTCAAACCGCCCGTCGATCTGGTTGCGCTTGAACGACTGATCCGTGTTGAGCGCGATGCCGGCCAGGAGCGACTCGGGATTGCGCGCGATCTGGTAGGACTCGGTCAGATCGATCGTGGTGCCCGGCCGGAAGGCGTGGGCAAGGCGCAGCGACAGGTCGTGGCTGTCGAGGGTGTTGTCCCCCGGGCGATCCTCGATCCGATCAAACGACAGGCGATAGCTGGCCGAGAGAAAGGTCTGTTGGCCGAGCGACGCGTTGACCGACATCGACGGAGAGGCGGTGAAAACCAGGCTATCGATCTCGCCGGACGCGGCGCCAAAGATGTTGCTGTCCTGGTAGACGCCGGCGTTCAGCGTGACGGAAAACACCTTGCCCAAATCCGGCTCGGGGATCGGCGCGTAAACCGCGCCCAGAGGCAATGCGCCCGCAATAGTGAGAATGAAGAGAGCGCGAAGTGGCTGCATCAACTGGCTGGATTGACGTCGATTAGAGCGAACACCCTAGACAGCGCAATTACTTTCCCGGAAGCGGCAGCCGGGTCGGATCAACGAGCACATAGAAGTTGTCGGCGACCTTCTGGACCTGCCCCAAGGGGAACTCCGTCGGGAAGCGCTGGGCCGCCAGCCCGGAGTAGATTCGGTCCCAGTCACCAAAGCGCGGAGCCTCCGGCTTCGTCGCCGCCAGTTCGCTGAAATAAGGCCGGTCGAGGGTTTCCGGGGTCAGAACGAGCGCCAGCAAGGGGTCCTTGAGGGTCACGGCGTAAAAGTCGCGCAGGGTCGACGGCTGGGCCCACACCCGCTGACCGGAATACCAGGCCGCCCCCGCGGGCACGTCCGCCATCCAAACAGGGTCGCTCTCGCTCCGGCGCGCAAACTCCTCCCCTAAGCTGGCGTAAATGGCCGGGTGATAGGGCGGATAATGAAAAGGAACCGCCCTCGGCTCGAGGAGATCCTGAGCCAGGGGCAGGCCCTGCAGCCCCAGCAGGCCGAGCGCCGCCCAACCCGAACGGGAGGCGAGGTGCCCATGGCTCTCCACCAGCACGCCAAAAAATGCGGCCCCCAGAACCAGCAGGAGCGGAGTCCCATAGACCAGGGGATGGCGCTCGCCCTCCCCGGAATTGAGGAAGGCCTGGGCCACCAGTAACACCGCCAAAGCCAGGGTCGCCAGACCGCGGAAGCGTCGGACCCGGTCCGAACGAAAGCGATAGAGCCAGCCCGCCACAAAGAAGGCCGCCAGGAACAACGCCCCGCCCCCCCACAGCCGATCGCGTATCCCGGTCTGCAGTGCGGTCAGGCCCTTGTTCCCGAACTTCCTCAGGTCAAACTCCGGCGCCCGAGCCTGGAGCGTGGCGCGCACGGTGGCCGGCTCTGCCGTGGAATCGCCGGCCCGCAGGGACACATCCTGCCAGGCGAGGCCGACCGGACTGCCCGTGAGCACCAGATTTCTTGTCACCCACGGTGAGACCAGGACCAGAAACGCCACCGCCACCACCACGGCGGGCGCCAGACGGCGCGTGCGCCATCCGGCAAATCCGGCCGACAGCAGGACGAGCAATCCCGCCGGGTAGTCGGTCAGAAAGAGGGCGCCGCAGGTCGCACCGCTGGCCGCGAGCCAGGCCCACGCCGGACGCCCCTCCTCCACCGCCGAATCCAGTCGCTCCCAAATCTGCGCGAGGGCGAGCAGCAGCACCATGGCGAGGGGCGTGCCATTGACCGCCACCGTCTGCTGCCAGATCGGCGCGGACAGCAGTAGCGCGACGGCGGCCAGCGCCCCCGTCCGGGCGTCAAACAGCCGCGCACCCAGTCGCCAGGTCTGGATCGCCGCCAGCCCGAGCAGGAGCACGTTCAAGCCCAACAAGCCGTAGTCCGCCCCGAGCCCAGCCGGGGAGACGGGGGGCGTCCACGCCCCCGGGCCAACGATCGAAAGCATGGCCGCCACCGCGAGGGAATAGAGCGGCGGCTGCGTCAAGTCCGGCAGGGGCCCCGCAGGGGCCGTTACGTTCCCGCGGCTCTCGAGAAAGGCGACCGTCTGCGGAAAAATCACTGGGGTCGAAAAGCCCTGGCCGGCGGCGAGCTGACGCCCCACCCCGGCCTGCGCCAACGTCACCTCCGTCATCGGACCGCGGAACTGCTTGTAGCTCACGACCGCCGCGAGGACCGCGAGGGCCAGCACGATGGCCCCGCGGACAAACCAGCGCGCACCGGCGCCCGTCTCGAGCCAGTGCACCCACTCCTGCGCCGTCGCCGGACGGTTTTTCATCAATCAGTCGTGTCGAGCTCGGGCCACTGCGCGAGCTTCCGATGCAGGGTGCGGCGGCTGATGCCCATGAGTTCGGCGGCGCGCGTGCGATTCCCGCGGGCCTTGATCAGCGCCTCGCGCAGGAGGTGCTTTTCATTCTCCTCGACCGAGAGTGGATTCGCCATCGGGGCGCCGCCGGGGCCCGTCCCGGCGGGAGCGCCGCCACGGAACTTCGCCTCGAGATCAAACTCGCTGAGCTTTCCCCCGCGGTGCAGGACCACGATGTTCTCACAGAAATTCCGGAGCTCGCGGATATTGCCCGGCCAAGCGTAGCGCTGCAGCGTCTGCAGCGCCCCGGGTTCAATCGCGAGCGGGGGCAGGCCGTTCTCCTCGGCGAAATTCTTGATGAAATGCGCCAGCAGCAGCGGGATATCCTCCGTCCGCTCGCGCAGCGCCGGCATGTGGATGCGCACCACATTGAGTCGGAAAAAGAGGTCCTCCCGGAACTTCCCCTCGGCCACCATCTGCTCGAGATTGCGGTTCGTCGCGGCCACCAGGCGCACGTCGAGCTCCAGCGACTTGGAACCGCCTACGCGCTCGATCGTGCGCGTCTCGAGGAAGCGCAGGAGCTTCACCTGCGTGCTCGCGGAGATCTCGCCGATCTCATCGAGGAAGAGCGTGCCGCCTTCCGCCGACTCGAAGCGCCCGACCCGGCGCTCGATCGCCCCCGTGAAGGCTCCGCGTTCATGGCCGAAAATCTCGCTCTCCAGCAGGCTTTCCGAAAGGGCCGCGCAATGCACCGCGACGAACGGTCCGCGCGACCGCGTGCTGACCTGGTGAATCGCCTGGGCGATGAGTTCCTTACCCGTGCCGGACTGACCTTCGATCAGAATGGTCGCGCGCGACGGGGCCACGAGCCGTACGCGGTCAATCACGGCCTGCAGTTTGGGCGAGTGGCCGACGATGCCCTCAAAACTGAACTTCTCATCGAGCCGCTCATGGAGCTGCTTGACCTCCACCTCCAGCGTGCGGGTCTTGAGCGCGCGCTGGATCAGGACCTCGAGCCGTTCGATATTGACCGGCTTGGTCAGGAAATCGACCGCCCCGCGCTTCATCGCCTCCACCGCCGTCTCGATGTTGCCATACGCGGTCATCATCAGCACCGCCGGCTTGTTCGGCAGCGCCAGCGCCTTGTCGATGACCTTCAGGCCCGACTTTCCCGGCATGCGCAGGTCGGTCAGAATGACATCGAATTCCTGCACCTCCATCAGGTTGAAGGCCTCATCGGCACTCGCCGCGACCGAGACGTCATAGCCATCCGCCAGGGCCTGCTGCAGCCCCTCGCGGGTGTGCTTCTCGTCATCGACGATCAGGACGCTGGGAACCATGCCTCATCCAACCTTCGCCCGCGCAGGGGGGTCAACGGGAAATTTTGTCACAGTC
>CAYZCV010000026.1:17512-31523 GCA_964476965.1 uncultured Opitutus sp.
CCCTCGCCGGCTGCGCCAGCGGCCCGAAAGTCGAACCGATCATCCGGGCTGCGCCCGCCCAGGCCTTCAGCTACCGGATCCAGCCCTCCGACGGCACGGAGTCAGCCCCCGGCGCCCTCCGTTATGAGGAAGCCGTCGCCGCGGTCTCCCGCGCCCTGAACCGGCGGGGCATGAAGGCCGCGGAGTCCAACCAGTCCCCGGACGTGCTGATCGCGATCGACTACTCCATCAGCCCGCCCCAGCCGGCGGAGAAGCTCTACCGGACGCCGATCATGAAGCGCGTTTACCAGAGCGCGCCCAAGATCCAGGCCAACGGGGCCAACGTCCAACTCGGCGCCCACAACGCCGACACGCAGCTCATGAAACCGCCGGATGTCGAAACCGTCGGCTACGAGACCAAGCGCATGCCCGTCCTGGTGCATGACAAGCGCCTCCTCCTGATCGCCCGCGCTGCGCAGGGCTCCACGCTCGGCACTCCCGGCGAGGAACTCTGGGTGATCGATGTGACCAGCGAGGGCGTGAGCGGCGATCTTCGTCCCTTCCTGACCGCGATGTCCGCCGCCGGGTTGAATCACGTCGACCGCGAGACCCGCGGCAAGATCCAGATCCGTCTGTCCGACACGAACGAAGTCGGGAACCTCGTGCGCTAAGGCGAGAACCCGGCGGTGGCCCGCGCCACCCCGCGGGCGCGCCGCTACTTCAGCATCCGCACGCGGCGATCCTTGCGGGGGAATTGGAGGGTCACGACCGTGCCCACCCCTTCCTTGCTTTCGATCCCAACCTGCCCGCCGTGCTCGCGCATGATGCGCTGGACAATCATCAGCCCGAGTCCGTGCCCGCCCGGCTTGGTCGTGTGGTAAGGCTGGAACAGCCGCACCAGGTCCTCCTGCTTGATCCCACTCCCGGTGTCACCAAAAAGCAGGTAAACATGATCGTCATCCGCCCGCGTGCGGACCCGCAGGCGTCCGCCCGGCTGCATCGCCTCCATCGCGTTCTTGGTCACGTTGAAGAAGACCTGCTTCAGCTGATTGCGGTCCGCCATCACGCGCGGGAGCTCGGCGGTGGTTTCGGCCTCGACCGTGATTCCGCGGTCAGAGAGCTCCCGGTGCTGGAAGCTCAGAACCTCGTCGAGCACCTCGGCCAGCGCAGTCTCCGCCAGATCGGGCGTCTGCGGCCGGATCGCTTCGAGAAAATGGCTGATGATGCCGTCGAGCCGGGCGACCTCGCCTCGGCAGACCCGGATCGACTCCGCCACGGCCTCCGAGTCGGCGGAGGCCTTCAGCTTCTTGAGCTTTCGCTCGATCAGCTGGAGATGAATCGTGAGGGAATTGAGCGGATTGCCCAGCTCATGCGCAACCCCGGCCGCCAGCAGCAGGATCGAGGAGGTCCGCTCATTCTCGATGCGCTCTTCGGTGGATTGCTTGTCCCGCGTGATGTCCGAAAGAATCACCGCATAACGCCGGTCGCCGCCGGAGCCGCCGGTGAACGGAACCATGTAGAGTCGCACGGTGCGGGGCTCCGGATAGGCCAGCTCGAATTCGCGTGCCATGACCGGCAGGGCGGCCCCCTCCCCGTCGGGATCGTCATCGAGGGCCGCGCCGAGGGAGGAACGCAGTCCCGGCACCAGCCGCCAGAGGATCTCGCCCTGAACCGACTCGCTCAGCCCGATCAGCCGTTGCGCCGCCTCGTTGGCATACTCGATCTCTCCGCCCGTGCCGATGACCAGCACACCCTCCTGGAGGGTGTTGAAGATGTCCTCAAACAGGCCGCGCTCGCGCGCGAGCCGCTGAACCAGCTGGGCGAGGTTGACGGCGTCGAGCGTGTCGAGGCGACCGAGGACGCGATCGAGCGAGGTGTGCTTCTTGCCGGACATGACTTCGGGAAATCGCAGTTTGGGCCGCTTGGCAATCGCGGCGGCGGCTAGGGCTCGCTCATGCCCTCGAGAAAATCGACCTGCGCGGGATCCACCCGGGCGGCCAGCAGCTTGCGCAGAAAGAGTTCGCGGTGGTGCGGACTGCGCCCGAGGCGCAGGACCGCGTCGCGGTGCTCCTCCGTGCCATAGCCCTTGTGCTGCGCGAAACCGTAGCCTGGACACACCGCGTCGAGCTCGTTCATCAGCCGGTCGCGCGTCACCTTGGCGATAATCGACGCCATGGCGATGCAGAGCGAACGGGCGTCGCCATTCACCACGCCCGTGTGCGGGTAGGGAAAATGGCGCAGCGGAAGTCCGTCGATCAGGATTCGCGCCGAGACCTGTGGCTTGAAGGCCGCGATCTCCTCGGCCGACGCAAAGAGATCCGGCTCGCGCTTCTGCTCGAAGGACGTGGGCGGGTAAATCCCCTCCAGCGCCCGGCGCATCGCGAGTTTGGTCGCACCCAGGATATTGAGTTGCTCAATCTCCGCGACATCAGCCACCCCGAAGTTCGCATGGATTTGTCCCTCCGACACGAGGGCCTCAAAGTCGAGCCAGAGCGCATCGCGCTCCGCCGCGGTCAACTGTTTGGAGTCATTGATCCGACGGGCATTTGCCTCGGTCCAGCGACCGTCGAGAAATTCGCGCGAGACCAGCACCGCACCCGCCACCACGGGCCCGGCGAGCGCACCGCGCCCGGCCTCGTCGACCCCGACGAGGCTGGCGACTCCCTCGATCTGCTTGAGATCGAATCCCCGAAGCTGGCGGCGCTTGGACATCAGCAGGTCGCGGGACCGCGGACGCCAGCCTCCCGCTGACCGTCCGAACGGACGGTGCAGCGGTGCGAACAGGCCTCATGAATGTGCAGCCACATCGCCCGACGGTGCGATTGCCGAGCGGCTCCGTCAAGCGAAGGCCCCTCGCCCACGCCGCGCGCATAACGACGAAAAAAAGGGGTGCCCCCAGGGGCACCCCGCGCAAACACCCGAAACCTGACAAGCCTCAGAAATTCGTGCTGACGGTGAAGCGGAAGGAGATCGGATCGTAGTAGCGGACCGCGCGCTCCGGAACCGTGATCTTCTGCGCAACCGGGTTCGTGGAGGCCACCGTGGCTCCGGTCGCCGGATCGATGTAGAGCGTGCTTTCGCCGCGCTCCTCCTTCTTTTGCTCATTGAGCAGATTGTTCACGTTGAGCCGGAAGTTGAAGTCCCGGTCCATGAGGCGCGTGCGGTAGCCGACGCCGAGGTTGATCTTGTAGTCAGCCGAGAACTCCGGCTTGAAGCGCACATTTTCGAGGCCCCGGAGCGAGCGCGCCCCGTTGTTGATCGTAACCTCGCTCTGCCGAGGTCCGTTGAACTGGAAGCCCAGCCCCACATCGAGCCCACGGAGGGCACCAGCGGTGAAATCATACTTGCTCCACACATTGAACGAGTGCTCCGGATTATCGACGGTCCGCGCCCCGCGGGTCTGGCCGGAGAAATCGTAGTCCGACTCGGCGAGGTTCGCGCGGCGCTCCTCCAGCGGAATCCCCATGTAGTTCCACCAGGAATCATACTCCGTGCTGTTGGTCTGATCGACCACCCGGAACCCGCCGGTGACTCCCTGATCAAGGTAGCTGTAGGTCAGGACGGTGCTGAGGTTATCGGTCAGGTTGAGGTAGATCTGAAGATCAACGCCGCTGGACTCGTCGTTGTAGGACGTGTCGGAGTTGCGATTGAGCGCATAGCCGTTGTTCGCGAAGAGCCCGGTGGCGTCATTCGGTCCTGCTACCGAGGTTTGCAGGGCCGTGAAGTTGGTGGCGTCATTCGCGGCGGCGTCCATCGCGCGACGCAGGGGGTCGTTGGCGGCGGATCCGAGCGAGGCGTAGTCCACCAGAATGAAGCCATTGCGCTGGGGCGCGCCCGTCACGCGGGTGCTGGCGAGGTCACCGGCCGCGACATAGCCGATGGGCAGGAGGTAGGTCACCGGCTGCGAGGTTTCAAAGTCCTGGAAACCGGAATTCGTGACGGTGTACGCGCCGGGTCCGGATCCGGAAACGAGCGACGTCGCAAACCCGCGGGAGCGCTGCCGATTGTTCGAGCGGGACTGCGGCGCCCAGAAGAGATTGTAGATGCCATTCTCGCGCTCGATCTCGAAGTAGGCAACCGTGCCCGAAACCCGCGCGCGGCCGCGGGCATCCTTGAAGAGGTCAAACTTCAGGCCGACCTCCTTGCTCTTCGTCTTCTCCGCCGAGAAGGGATTGCCCGCGCCATCCCGCTGGCCCGTGTTGGGGAAGATCCCGCCCGCGGACGTCGCGTAGAGCGAAACCGCATCCGTCAGGGCGTAGCTCGCTCCCGCGGTCGGGCTCGTGTCACGCTGCACCTTGCCGCCGAAACGGTACCCGTTCACAATGGGCACCGCCCCGGCAGCGCTGTTCAGGCTGCCGGCATCGGGCGCGGCGTTGCGAACCCAGTTGGCGACATTGGAGTCGGGCTGGGTGGCATCGCTCTTGGCGTAGCTCACGTTGTAGGTCCGCACCATGTAGCGATTCCAGCGCATGCCGCCGATCGTGGTCAGGCGCTCATCCATCCACCGGCCCTGGTAAATGGCGTAATGCCCGGTGTTCCACTCCCAGAAATGGATATCCTGGGCGGGGCGCGTCGCCTCGCCCTGGTAGTTGACGTAGCCGAGGTCATTATAGGCCTGGTAGGACCGGTTGGTGCCGCCGGTGGCATTGCTGCTCACCTGCGCGGTGTTCTGCGCCCGCTGGTAGACGGTCTGGTCCTGGCGGCCGAGCACGATCGACTGCCGGTTGCCGAAGACCGTGAAATCGTAGCTCAGGTCAACGCGGCTCTGCTTGATCGTCTTGTGGGTGTCGCCCGTGGCCCACTGGTAGTTGAGGGTCTTCCACCACGTCTGGGTCGGGTTGGTCGGATTGGGACCGACATTCGTCCAAATGCCCGCACCGGTCGGGACGGTCGTCGGCGAAGCGGTGTTGGTCGCGGAGATGCCCTGCGAATCGAGGCTGAGCTTTTCGCTGAAATTGTCCACGTAGTTGCCGCCCACCACCAGCGTCAGGCCGTCCAGCAGACGCTGGGTGATCTCCACCGTGGAGCTGAAGTACTCGTCTTCGGAGAACGTGTCGCCGCCGCTCCAGCGGTAGTAGAGGTCGCGGTTGAAGCGGTTGCGCGCGACATTGATCGCCTCGTTGAAGACGTTGACGTTCTCGGCCACCCGCAGGCCAAACTCGTTGCGGACATTGCCGGCGTTGGCGTCGGTCACATCCTTGAAGCCATTACCCTCGGTCCGGAAGCGGCCGTACTCCACGTCGACGAAGACGTTGGTGTTCCGGAACGGACGGAAATCAAAGGCCGGGGTGATGAGGACGCGGCTGCGGTCGTCAAAATCATTCGGGCTGCTGAGATTCTGGTAAACGAGCCCCACGCCGTAGTTGAGGGAGCGCTCGCCGGTCTCCGACTTGATCAGGGGTCCGGTGTTGTAGAGCTCGGCCCGGTAGAAGTCGTCGCTGCCAATGCCGATGCGCGCGGTGGTTCGCGGGGTGTTGCGCGGGTACTTGGGCGTGATGTTCACGATGCCGCCGAGCGCGGCCACGCCGTAGAGCAGCGCCTGAGGCCCGCGGGCCACTTCCTGGCGGTCAATGTTCACCACATCGGTCACCGTGTCCTGTCGGAACCCGCTGCGCAGGAAGGAGCGCGTGTTGAAGCCGCGCAGGTTGATGCCGGGGGTGTCCCGATTGATCGAGTTCGCGTTGCCGGAACCGGACGGGCTGAACGTAAAACTGTTCGAAGACTGGACAGTGTCCTGGACAATGCCCGCGCTGTAGCGGAGAGACTCCTTCACATCGACGGCGCCGATATCGTCGATGAATTCGCGCGTAATGACCTCGATCGCCATCGGCACGTCCTTGATCGCCATGTTCAGGCGGGTGCCGGTCGTGGCGTTGGTTGCGACGTAACCGCGGTCCTGGGTGGTATCGACCCGGAATTCCTCCAGCAGGACGACCTCGCCCGGTCGTTCGGGCGGAGGCGGCTGCGCCGGGGTTGCGGTTTGGGCGCCCGCGCCGGAGGCGGCGAAGAGCGAGGTAAGGACGGACAACAGCGTTTTACGGGGCATGGGTCTGGTGGGTGCGCCGGCGGGGCCGGCGTCGGGGGACGCGGAGGTGCGCGGGTCAGGCGCGGTCGCGGGCCGATGGGCGCGATAAATCATGAACGCGCCCGTCGGATTGTCTTCCGCCACGCTGAGGCCGGTTCCGGCCGTCAGCCGGTCGATGGCCTCCCGGGGCGAGAACGTGCCGCGCAGGGCGGACGTCTCGACTCCACGGACGGCATCGGCCGGAAAAAGCATTTCGCGGCGCGCCTGTTGACCGAAACGCAGCAAGGTTTCGGCGGCCGGACCAGCCGGGACGTCGAACTCGCGCAGCACGTCGGCCGCAGGCAGCAGGGTGGGAATGAGGGCAGAGACGCAGACCAGCATCCTCCAAACCGTCCGAAATCGGGCGGTGAAGGCAGGGGGTACTCCTAAGGGTAACATGGGAGCGAGGGTCCATGGGATCCGCGTCGCGGGGTTACCGGACGAGATGCCTGGGCCGCGGATTTCCGCTAAAGGAACTTTAAAAAATGTTACGACCCGGCCGGCTACGGTCGGCGAACCAGCCGGATTTCGCCGTCCGCGACCCGCTCCACGCCGATGCCAAAGCCGACCTCGATCAGGCGGACGAAGCCGTCGATGTTGTCCGAACGGAAGGAGGCCGTGATCGGAACGGCGCTGAGCGAGGGATCCGCGATGGCGATCTGGACGGCGTTGCGCCGATTGAACTCCGCCACGACCTCCGCCAGGGGCGCGGCCGTGAACTCGAGCAGCCGCTGCTGCCACGCCAGCATCCGGCCGATCTCGGCTGCGGAAAGCGTCGTGACCACGGGGACCGGAGCATTGGCCCCGGTCAGCACCACGATCCGCTGGCCGGCCTCCAACCGAGGCAGGCGCGGCAGGTCGGTCCGGGCGACGTCGGCTTCGGGGACCGGAGTCACCTCGACCTTGCCCTCGGTGACGAGCACGTCGACCCCGGCGCTGTCCAACCGGACGTTGAACGCCGTGCCGACGGCCCGCAGTTCGACGCCCTGGGCGGAGACCACGAACGGGCGGTCCGGGTCCTTGACCACGGTGAAGTGTGCCTCGCCAGCCGACAGCAGCACCCGGCGCTCCCGTTCGGTGAAACGCGTCTCCAGCCGGGCGCCTCCATTGAGCTCAACGGTGGTGCCATCGGGAAGCACCTGGCTGGCCACGGCCGCCGTCGCCACGACGGCCGGTGCGGCCGGAGTCGCCGGCAAGGACGGACCCGCGGGGGCGGTCGGCCGCCAGAGAGCGACCGCGACGGCCGCGGCCGCGGCCAAGGGAATCCAGACGGCCACCCGACTCCACCGAGGGCGCACCCGCCGCGGGGCGAGCAGATCCGGATTGGGTGCCTGGCTGTGGTGCGGAACCCACTGGCTGAGCGTATCCAGACGGCGCCATTCCCGGCGGTGACGCTGGAACTCGGTCCCGTGCCGGGGATCGGCCGCGAGCCACTGGCTGAATTCATCCTGCTCGGCCGGGGTGAGGCCCCGGTCATGACGGAGGACCCAGCCCGCGGCGGCGTCCGCCAGCGGGTCAGGGATGGGTTCGTCGCGGTACGAGGTACTCATGGCCGAAACGGCTGCACCTTCCGCCGCTGGAGGTACTCCGTGATTTTGCGGAGTCCGATCGTACCCTGCGCCTCAACGGTGTGTTCGGAGATCCCCAGTTGCGCAGCGACGTCCTTCTGCGAAAGACCATAGATCTTCCGCAGGGTGATGATCTGCCGGCACCGCTCGGGCAGGGACTGGATGGCTTCGGTCAAGAGGGCGATTTCCTGGGAGCGGGCGACTTCATCCGCCACATTCGCTCCCTCATCCCAGACGCTCTCGACATCCATTTCCGCTAAGGAAAAATCGCCGGTCACCCGCTGGTGCCGGATCCGGCCCAGCGCGAGGTTGCGGGCGGTGGCGAAAAGAAACGCCTTGGGCGAGGCGATCGCCTGCTGGCGGCTGGCCTCGATCACGCGGAGAAATGACTCCTGCACCAGGTCGTCGATGTCCCGTTCCGAAGGAAACTGGGAACGCAGCCAAGCCCGCAGCATGGCCTCGTGGGGCTGCAGATTCTCGACAAACCAGCGGGCAAGCAGGGGGTCTTCCGGGGGCACGCAACGGATGCCTTAGCGGGCGGGCCCGGAGATTCCAGCCGAATCGCCGCCGGCCGAGGCTCCGCCTACCACTCCATCTTGGGCGGCGGCGGCTTGAGCGGGAGCTCGTCGAGCTTGCCCGCGTCGAGCACGACCTCGTAGGCGGTGCGGAAGTGGAGCTTGGCGAAATCACCCAGCGCCTTGGCGCCGAAGCGGTCGATGATCTGCCGGGCCTGGACCTTCACCGCCGCACTGGCGCCCTTCTGCAGCGGGGAGCCGAAGCGCTCCGACAGGCCGCGCATGAGACGAACGAACTCCGCCCGGGCGACCACCGACGCGGCGGCGACCACCGGATCGGACTCGGCCTTGGTGCGCATGCGCAGCTCAAAATCCTTCACGCCCTTGCGGGTGAGTTCGCGCTGCACCAGCGGCTGCTCGGTGAACTGGTCGAGCAGGCCCCACGGCACCGGCTTCTCCGCCAGCGCCTGCTGGAGCGCGGTGGCGTGCTGCCACGCGAGGAGCGAATTGAGATTCGCCCGCGGACGCGCCATCAGCTCGTTGTACTTCGGCATGCTGCAATAGCAGGTCTTCACCACGACCCACGGTGTGGCCCGGATGATCTGGTCCAGCTTCAGGATCTGCGACTCCGCGATCTTCTTGGAATCCTGGACCCCGGCCTTGCGCCAGGCGTCGATCGCCGATTTCTCCGCAATCACGGTGGCCGCGACCACTGGACCAAAGAAGTCGCCCTTGCCGCTCTCGTCGAGCCCCGCGTGGGCCTCGAACCAGTCGGGATTCAACACCTCGTCATAGCCCAACCTTGCCTCGCCCGTGACCTCGGGCTCAAGCGTCATGGTCACGAATTCCTCCGTGCCCTTGCCCGCAATCACGACCTTGCCACTGGTGTAGGCGGTCACGTTGACATTGGCTCCCTTGAAGGCGAAGCGCGCGTAGGCGACCTCGAAGGGTTCCCAGCCCCGGCCGGCACAGACGGCCCGCAGCTTCTCCATCTGCCCGTCGGAGAGCTTCGCCGTGTAGGTGCTGAGTTTCTTGGGGGCGTCGTCGTCCCCGGGCAATTTGGCCATGGGTTCACTGGCCACAAATCCCGCAAAAACGCACGAAAAAGAAAACACGGCTTCAATCCCGCGCGATTTTCTGTCTTGTGGTGCCTTCCTTGGCCTCTCCTCCCGAAAGACTTCCTGCCGGACGGGCATCATTCCAGGCCGCGCTCCTGACCTGGTACCAGGAGCAGCGCCGCAGCCTGCCGTGGCGCGAGGCGCCCTCCCTGTACAAGACGGTCGTGAGCGAGTTCATGCTCCAGCAGACGCAGGTCAAAACCGTGCTGCCGTACTTCGCACGCTGGCTGGAGGCGCTGCCCGATTTTGCCTCGCTGGCGGCCGCACCGGAGGCGCGGGTGCTCAAGCTGTGGGAGGGCCTCGGCTACTACTCGCGGGCGCGCAATCTCCACCGGCTCGCCCAAGCCATCGCGGCCCTCCCCTCCCCCCCGCGCGATCCGGCCGCCTGGCGGGAGCTGCCGGGCGTGGGTCCCTACACCTCGGCCGCGATCACCAGCATTTCCTTCGGCGCCCCGGTGGCCTGCGTGGATGGCAATGTGGTCCGTATCCTCGCCCGGCTGACGGCCAACGACACCCGGTTCCGCGACTCCGGCACCGCCGCCAAGTCGCTCACGCCACTCGCCGAGGCGATCCTCTCCCCGAAAAATCCGGGCGATCACAACCAGGCGATGATGGAACTCGGGGCCACGGTGTGCACCCGGCACAACCCGCTCTGCACGGTGTGCCCAGTCCGGCCGTTCTGCGCGGCGGCACGCGCGGGCGATCCGGAATCCTATCCGGCGCTCGCCGCAAAAAAGATCGAGCAGCGCGCCGTGACCCGGGTGTGGTGTGTCGATCAAGGCCGCCTGTTGCTGCACCGCGCGGCGCCCGGTGCCCGGCGCCTGTCGAACCTGCTGGAGCTGCCGGAGGCGGAAACGTTGGCGCTGCAACCCAAGCCCGAAACCTTGATTGCGATCAAGCGCCGGGCGATCACGCGCTTCCAGATCACCGAATCGATCCATGCGGTCCCCCCGTCCGCCGCTTTGCTCAAGCGGATCGCGGGCATCGCCACCCTCGAATGGGTGGCGTGGGATCAGCTTGAAGCGGTCACCTTGTCAGGCCCGCACAAGCGGTGGATTGGTGAGCTGCGCGTTCGCCACGGAGGCTGATGGGATCATCGCCAGGCTCGCCGACCCCGGCCGGCGAGATTCCAGCCATCGCCGAGGTACCCGATTCAGCGACTCCGGCTCCATCAGCGCCCGAAGCGCGCCATCAGGCTCTCGATGCGCTCCTTGGACGAGCGCACCCCGTCCAGATCCACGCGCGGACTGAGCTCGAGCGTGAGCAGGTGATGCGGACGCCAGAAGGAGCTGACCATCTCAAAGTCGATGGCACCGGACCCCACCGGCTGGTGGTCATGGCCGTCCTCACTCACGTCATGCAGGTGAAATCCCAGCAGGCGGTCGGCATAGCGCGTCAGGTGGGAGCGGTGCTCAAGCAGCCCCATCTCCTCCTTCAGGTGGGCGTGGCCGGTGTCATGCCAATAGCCCGCGGTGTGCGGCGCCTTCAACGCGGTGAACAGGGCCTCAAAATCGCCGTCCATCGGCAGCTCGTCGAATTTCTCCCGATTCTCGCAGCCCAGCGCGACGCCCTTGTCCGCCGCGTGCTGGCGGATCTCCTCGAGGCTGCGCAGGACCTGGTCCCAGTACGGAACCATGCGCTGCCGCAGCCGGCCACAGGCGCGGTCGAGCAGCTTGCGGTAGACCGGATCATTTTCGTGGGCGGCCCGGGGATTCTCCTCGAGGTAGCGCCGCAGCTTCACCTTGGGATTGAACCAGAAGAACTTGGCCCGCCCCAGGTGCAGCACGAGCACCTTGGCCTTCACCTGCGCGGCAAAATCAATCGAGCGCTTGGTGTGGCGCAGCCACTGGTCGTGCTCGCGGGCGTCCGCCGAAGACGGCTCGAACAGATTGGGTGCCGCCTGGGTGATGCCAGTCGGCAGGGGGCAGAAGTTATGGGTTGAGCTGACCTTGACCAGACCCTCCTCCACCGCGCGCAGGATGCCGGGGACGAGGACGATCCTGATTCCATGGCTCAGCTCAATGTGGTCAAAGCCCAGCGACACCATCTCCTTGACCATCGCATAGCCGTCCATGTGACGGTGCGAACACCAGCAGCTGGAGAGGGCGAGAAGGGGTTTCAACGGAGATGACACGCAACTATTGAAGCTTCATGCGGTTGCACCGCAAAGTCAAAATCCGGGCACAAAAAGGCCGCGATCCGACCAGCGGACCGCGGCTCGAAAGTCACGGGGCGGCGCCTTATTCGGCGTAGCGGCGGCGCAGCATCTGGGTGAAGGCCTGGACCTTCTCCTTGCGGCGGCGCTTCTCGCACGGCTTCTCGTAGTAGCGCTTCGCGCGAACACCCTTGATGATGTTCTCGCGGTCGAGCTTCTTCTTCATGCGGCGGAGCGCACGATCCACGGGCTCGTTTTTACGGATTTTGATCTCGATGGACATGAGTGGGCGGTCGGGTTTGTGAAGGTAAAAGGGTTGGAATACGCCAAACCGGGAGCATGGCGTCAATGGCTTTTTTCCCACGATCGGTTTCCACGCTTGCGCGGAGGCCCGCGAGGCCTTGCCTGAGAGCCTGTGCCTGCCGACCCGAGCTTCGTCCATCTTCACGTCCACACCGACTACAGCCTGCTCGACGGGGCCTGCCGGATTGACCGGCTGATGGACCGGGCCGCCGCCCTCGGAATGAACGCGCTGGCGCTGACGGATCACGGCAACCTCTACGGCACCATCGAGTTCTATAACGCGGCCAAAGCCAAGGGGATCAAGCCCCTGATCGGCTGCGAGCTCTACATGGCCGACGGTTCGCGGCTCGAGAAAAATGGTCGGGCCGAGGACGGGAAGAGCTACTACCACCTCGGACTCCTGGCGAAAAACCTGATCGGCTACCAAAATCTGCTCAAACTGGTCAGCGACGCCCACCTGAAGGGATTTTACTATAAGCCGCGCACCGATATCGAGACGCTGGCCAAACACGCCGAGGGCCTGATCGGCTTCACCGGCTGCCTGGCGGCCCTCGTTCCCCAGCATCTGCTGCACGACCGATTTGAGGATGCCCGCGCCGCCACCGCCCGCTTCATCGATATCTTCGGCCGGGAAAATTACTTCGTCGAGATCCAGGATCACGGCATCCCCGAACAGCTCAAGATCATCCCCGGCCTGCTCAAGCTGGCCGATGAATTTGGCCTCAAAATCATCTGCACCAATGATGTTCACTACGTGAACTCGACGGACGCGGGACCGCACGACGCGATGCTCTGCATCCAGACCGGCTCCAAGATCGCGGAAGAGAACCGGATGAAGTTCTCCGGCTCGCAGTTCTACCTCAAGTCACGCGCCGAGATGGAGAAGCTCTTCATCGAAGTGCCGGAGTCCGTCATCAACACGCAACTCGTCGCCGAGATGTGCGACCTCGCGATCCCTTTCCCCAAGGGCTCCGAGCGCTACCCGCGCTATCCCCTGCCCCCGGAGGTCAAGACCGACCGCAGCGGCTATCTCAAGGAGCTCTGCATCACCGGGCTCCGCCAGCGCTACGACCTCGACTACGCCACCCAGACTTTCGGCGCCGACGCCAAGGCCGAGCACACCTCGCAGGCCGATCTCGCGAAGACACTCTGCACCCGCCTCGACTATGAATTGTCGATCATCTCCAAGACGGGATTCATCGACTACTTCCTCGTCGTCTGGGACTTCATCGACTGGGCGAAGAAGCACGGCATCCCCGTTGGTCCCGGCCGCGGCTCCGGCGCCGGCTGCATCGTGGCCTACCTGCTTGGCATCACCAATCTCGACCCGATCCGCTTCAAGCTGCTGTTCGAGCGTTTCCTGAACCCGGAACGCGTCTCGCCGCCGGACTTCGACATCGACTTCTGCATGCGCCGCCGCGGCGAGGTCATCGACTACGTCCGCCAGAAGTACGGCAATGACTGCGTCGCCAACATCATCACCTACGGCACCCTGGGCGCCAAGATGGTGATCCGCGATGTCTCGCGTGTGCATGACCTGCCCTTCGCCGAGGCCGACCGCCTGGCGAAGATGATCCCCGATGAGCTCAACATCACGCTCACGGATGCCATCGCCAAATCCGCCGAGCTCAAGAGCGAGGTCGACCGCAATCCCGTGGCCAAGCGCATTGTCGACCAAGCCCTCGTCCTTGAGGGCATGGTGCGCAATACCGGCAAGCACGCGGCCGGCATCATCATCACCGACCAGCCGCTGGAGGAATTCGTCCCGCTGACCCTGCAGGAAGGCGACGTGACCGTGCAGTACGACATGAATGCGGTGTCGAAGCTCGGCCTGCTGAAGATGGACTTTCTCGGCCTCAAGACGCTCACCGTCATCGCCGACGCGGTCGACAACATCCGCCGCACGGCCCATCCGACCTTCGACATCGAGACGATCCCGCTCGATGACGCCAAGACCTTTGCCCTGCTCAACTCCGGCCGTACCACCGGGGTGTTCCAGCTGGAGTCCGGCGGCATGCAGAACCTCTGCCGCCAGATCAATCTCTCCACCATCGACGAGATCATCGCGCTCATCGCCCTCTACCGGCCGGGTCCGATGGACTGGATTCCCGACTACGTTCGCGGAAAAAAGGATCCCTCAACCGTCACCTATCCGCATCCCCTGCTCGAGGAGGTCTGCCGCGAGACCTACGGCATCATGGTGTACCAGGAGCAGGTCATGGAGGCCGCCAAGGTCATCGCCGGCTACACCCTGGGCGGCGCCGACATGCTGCGCCGCGCCATGGGCAAGAAGGACGCCGATGCCATGG
>CAYZCV010000027.1:0-31362 GCA_964476965.1 uncultured Opitutus sp.
CCCGGCTGCAGGCCGGCCTTGGCCGCCGCCGAATCCGGCGAAACCTCCGTGATCAACGCGCCCTTGAGCCGGGTCGGGATGTCAAACTCGCGCCGGGCGCGGGGATCCAGATCCGCAACCGCCACGCCATTAAGCGTACCCTCATCCTCCATTGCCGAGCGGGAGGAACGGTTGCGGTTGGTGCCGGCCACGCGGCGGTCGGACGGCTGGTTGCCCACCTGGAGCTCAATCTTCTCGGTCTTGCCATCGCGGAGGACGGTTGCAGGCACGGTCGAACCCGGCGCGATGCCGGCCACCGTCAACTTGAGCCGGCGGGAGTCGTTGATGGCCCGACCGTTGATTTCCGTCACGACATCGCCGGGCAGCAGGCCACTCTTGTCCGCCGGGCTCCCGGCAAGGACATCCGCGACCAGCGCGCCGCCCTTGTCCTTGAGATCAAAGCCCGCCGCAAGATCGGAGGTGACATCCTGCACCGACACGCCGAGGTAGCCGCGCACGACTTCACCGTTCGCGACGAGTTGCTCCATGACATTGCGGGCGAGATTGCTCGGGATCGCGAAACCGATGCCCTGGAATCCTCCACTGCGGCTGAGGATGGCCGTGTTGATGCCGATCAGACGGCCCTTGATGTCAACGAGCGCACCGCCGGAATTGCCGGGGTTGATGGCGGCATCCGTCTGGATGAAGTCCTCATAGTCGAGACCGAGGGAAGCGCGACCCAGGGCGCCCACCATGCCACTGGTAACCGTCTGGCCAATGCCGAAGGGGTTGCCCACCGCCAGCACGCGATCACCAACCTCGAGGGTGTCGCTGTCAGCAAACGTCACGGCCGGAAGGTCCTTGGCGTTGACCTTGATTACGGCGAGATCGGTCTGCGGGTCCGTGCCCACGACCTTGGCCTTGAGCTCGCGGCCGTCGTTGAAGGAAACCGTGATCACATCCGCGCCGTTGACGACGTGGTTATTGGTGAGGATGTAGCCATCCTCGCTCACGACGACGCCCGAACCGAGCCCCTCGGAGGGCGGCTGGCGCAGCTGCCGCTCCATCCCGCCGAAGAACTGGCGGAAGCGCGGATCCTGCATGAAGGGGGGCAGTTCATCGGCGGTGACCGTGCGGGCGCGCTCGGTGACCTGGACCTTCACGACGGCGGGCGCGACGCGCTTCACCACCGGGGAATAGCTGGAGGGTTCCAGCACGGCGGAGCGTTCGAGCGGCTTTTCGTCGACCTTGACGGCGACTTGGGGAGAAGAGTCGTTGGCGGCAAACGCGGCAGCGGCCCAGACGAGGCCGCCCGCGGCGAGGGCCGCGGCGGCAAAGCCGGTGACGCGGCGCAGAGGGGAGGAGGAGCGGGTTTCGTGATTCATGGCGTGAGTGAAAACAGGTGAGGATTTCCGTGTGATACGCCCCCAACTCTACCCGCCGCCCCTTGCCCCAGCCTTTCCGCAACTTTACGTTTTTGTAAGGTTGGGCGGCTCGGAGGCGTGGCCTGGAACATGCTTTTTCTCTTCGCCCCCTTGACGCATCTGCTAAGCTGCACGCTTTGATGAAACCCTCGCGCCCCCGTTTCAGCCGTCCGCCTGCCCTGTGGCAGCGGCTGGTCGCGTCGGGGTGCCTGGGACTGGTTCTGGTGCTGAATCTTCTCAGCGCCGCGCCCGAGCTTCACTCGTGGCTGCACGAAGTCCCGGCCGTGGCCGGCGATGACCGTCATGGTGACTGCGAGCACAGCGATCCCAGCGCGCCCGAGCCGCATGAGGACGACGCCGCCTGCGTCATCACCCAGTTTGCCAATGGTCAGGTCGGCGCCGAAGCGGCGCTGACCGTCGTGGTCTCCGCGACCCTGCGCGAGATCGCCCTGCTTCCGGACCGCACGGCCCCGTTCTCGGGGCGTTCGCACGTCCTGCTGCCCCCGGGCTGCGGCCCTCCTCAGGTCTGAGCCATCGCTGACTGCCACCCAGGCCCCGCGCGGCCTCGGTGTTTTTGCGCACCTGCGTCCCGCCGGGACTGCGTGCGTCCACGTCCGATCCCAGACCTGTCATGACCTCCCGCATCCCTTTCGCTCTCGCCCTCCTTTCCCTGCTCACGCCCGTCCTGCGGGCCCAGACCGCTCCGGGGCCAACCGCCCCGCCGTCGTCGGCGACGTCCGATGGCACCTACATCGCCCTCGGCCGTTACGATGTGACGGCCGATCCCTACGGCTCCCGCGCCACCGACCTGATTTCCACGGTCACCGTCATCGGCGCCGACCAACTCGCCAATGAAAACGCCGACTACACGCTCGAACTGCTCGGCAAGATCCCCGGAGTCACCCTCACCGACTTCAACCAGGGCGTCATCACCGCCGACGTGTCGATCCGCGGTTTCAATGGCGAGGGCTCCAGCCCGCACCTGCGCCTCCTCGTTGATGGCATCCCGCACAATCTCAATAATGGCTATAACGACTTGGGCCCGATCTTCCCGCTCGAGATCGAGCGGATCGAGGCCGTCAAGGGCACGGCCGACGCCCGCTACGGGCTCAATGCCGTCGGCGGCACCGTCGCGATCCACACCTACCAGGCCTTCGACGGTCAGAAGTACAAACTAATGGCCGGCAGCTTCGGCCTCGTCGAGGCCCAGGCTCTCGCCGGCTTCACCACCGGCGGCTTCAACCAGACCTACTTCGCCGGAATCCGCCACTCCGACGGCTATCGCGACCACGCGACCGTCGACAAACAGTCCTTCGCCGGCAAGTGGTTCTACACCGGCGAGGGCGAGCGCTGGCGCCTGGGCTTCAACGCCCGCGTCCATGAATTCGAGGCCGATGCCCCCGGCTACCTCACCCGCGCCGATGCCGCGCGAACGCCGACCGCGTCGCCCAGCTACTCGTCAACCGACGGCGGCACGCAGGACAATCTCCAGTTCAGCCTCGTCGGCGACGCCCAGTTCGGCGACAGCCTGTCGGGTTCGGCCCGCATCTACCGCAATGAGGTCCAGCGCCACCGCTTCGTGCGCTTCACCGCGGCCGGGGCACAACAGGAGCGCTACGAGGATGAGGTTCACTCCGGCGCAGTGCTGTCCGGCCGCTGGACGCCGGCCGATTCGGTCCTGCCGCTGACGATCGACGCGGGCGCTGAATTCCACGCCCAGGACGCGACCAACCAGCGCTTCGCCTCCGTCGCCCGCGTCCGCGGGGCCGTCACGCGCAATCATCGCTACGAGCTCGACAACTCCGGCGCCCACCTCAGCGCCGAGCTTCGTCCGCTGGACTGGCTTCGCGCCATCGCCGCGATCCGCGCGGACCGCTTTGACGGCGAGATGACCAACCGGGTCAACGGCGCCAGAACCCCGGTGCTGCCCTTCGGCACGCTCTGGCAGCCCAAGTTCAGCCTCTCCGCCCAGGCCCACGCGACCACCCAGCTCTACGCCAGCTACGGCCGCGCCTTTCAGATCGGCGCGGGTTCCGCCGCCTTCGGCACCAAGCCGCTCGACGCCTCCCTCAACGACGGCATCGAGGCCGGCATCCGCTACACCCCGCGCCCCGAACTCACGCTCCGGCTGGCGCTGTGGCAGCAGACCGCAACCGACGAGGTCAAGGCCAAGCCTGATGGCTCCGGCGATTCCGAGAACATCGGCGAGACCAAGCGCGACGGCTGGGACCTCGAGCTCGCCTGGCGCGCCCACGAACGCGTGACCCTCTGGGGTTCCTACTCGCAGCAGCAGGGTGAACTGGTCGAGCCCGGCCTCACGCAGCCGCTGCTCAAGGGCAAGGAGATCGACCACGTCCCGGACTTCTCGCTCAAGGCCGGGATTGATGTGTCGGTCACCGACGCCCTCACCGCCTCGGTTTCGGTCGTCGGCCAGGGCGATTACTTCCTCACCACCGCCAACACCGGCGAGCGCTTCGGCGACTACCTGCTCGTCAACGCCGATCTCCGCTACCGCTGGCGGAAGGCGACGGTTGGCCTGCACGCCAAGAACCTCTTCGACGAGTACCACGAGTACGTCTGGAACGATGGCGCGCAGACGCTGCACTCGCCGGGCGACGGGCTCGGGGTGTTCGGCACGATCAGCCTCGAGTTCTGACCATGGCCGGCGCCCTTCCCATTGCCCTGACCGAGTTCCGCCGGCTACGGCGCCAGCGCTCGTATTGGCTGCTGCTGCTCGCCTTCGCCGCGCTCGCCCTGCTGGCGGCCGGGCTGAGCCGGCATCGGGCCGTGCGTGACCAGGCGCGACAGGCCGACTACCAGGACTTGGTCCGCGCGCAGTGGGAGGGCCAGCCTGACCGCCACCCGCACCGCGTGGCACACTACGGAACCTTCGCCTTCAAGCCCTCCGGTCCGCTGGCGGCCTTCGATCCCGGCGTCGAGCCCTATGCCGGCCGGATCCAATTCCTTGAGGCCCACCGCCAGAACGCCGCCAACTTCCCGGAGGCTGGCGCCCTGTCCTCCGCCTTCCGGCTCGGTGAACTGTCCCTCGCGTTCATTCTCCAGTGCGGACTGCCCCTCGTGCTGATCGTGATCGGACACCGGCTGCTCGCCGGCGAGAACGAGAGCGGCCGGCTCCGGCTGCTCATGACCCAGGGCGCGTCGAGTCGGCGGTTGATTCTCGGCAAGCTCGGCGGGCTCACGCTCGGCACCGTGCCCTTCCTCGGCGCGGCCGCTCTTGCCACGGTCATCGCCACGGCCGGCGCCGAGAGCACCCTCGGCTGGGCGGCCCGCCTGGGCGCGCTGGCCGGCGCCGCGGCGATCTACGCGGCCGGGTGGGTTGCGCTTACGCTGTGGGTCTCGGCGCGCAGCCGCACGGCCGGACACTCGCTCGCCACCCTGGTGGGCCTATGGGTCGCCTTCTGCGTGGTCCTGCCGCGCACCGTCGCCGCCTTCGCCACGGCCGCTCATCCGGCGCCGTCCAAGAGTGCCTTCACCGAACGTCTCGCCGCCGAGGTGCACCGGCTGGGAGACTCCCACAACGCAGCCGATCCCAATTATCAATCGCTGCGCGACCGCATGCTGTCCCAGTACGCGGTGACCCGGGTCGAGGACCTTCCCTTCAACTACGGCGCCGCCGTGATGATGGAGGGCGAGGAGCTCAGCGCCGAGGTCTTCGCGCGCCACCTCGGTGAATTGGAGGAGATCCACCGGCGGCAGAACCGTCTGCTGTCACTGTCCTCCGCACTCAATCCGGCGCTCGGCTTTCGCGTGGTCTCGGCCGCGATCAGCGGCACCGACTATGATGCGCAGGCCCGCTTCCTGCGCGAGGCCGAGGCCTACCGCTACGATTTCGTGCAGGGCCTGAACACGCTCCATCGCGAGAAGGTCGCCTACGTGGGCGACCGCGACCAGCGGCTGGATCACTCGCACTGGGCGGAGTTCGCCGACTTTCAGCCGACGACCGCCCGCCTCGGCGAGGCACTCGCGGGGGCCGCGCTCGGCTGGACCGCGCTCGCGCTGTGGCTCGTGGTTCCGCTCGCCGCCCTCCTGCGCTTCAAGCTCTCGCCCGCATGAACCCTCGCCGACTCCTCCTCCGCGGCGAAGTACGCCGGCTGCTGCGCGCCCCGGGCACGTGGATCGCCCTCAGTCTGCTCGCTCTCGCCGGCGGCTTCGCGATCATCCACGGTCACGCGGTCATCGAGCGGCAGAAGGCCGAGATTGCCGAGCTCCCCGGGCACTTCGCGGCCCAGCTCGAACGGCTCAAGCAGAAGTTCCCCGAGGGAGAACACGCGGGCTATTGGGCCTACTACCTGACCTATTCGGCGTATCAGGATCCGACACCCCTGTCCGCGCTCGCGGTGGGCCTGCGCGATGTCGTTCCGGTCGCAGTCGGCGTGCGCCTGCTCGGACTCGAGGCCCAGCTCTACGAATCCGGGCTCGGCAACCCGGCAATCCAGGCCACCGGACCCTACGACCTGGCCTTCGTGCTCTGCGCGCTGGCGCCCCTCGTCCTGCTTCTGCTCACCCATGACATCCTCACGCGCGACCGGGAGGCTGGAACCTACCGGCTCGTGCTCGCGCAGGCCGGCCGGCCCCACGGTCTCTTCGCCCTCCGCATCGGCCTGCGCGCCGTGGCCGTCGCCGCGGTTTCGCTGGGGCTGATGCTGGCCGGCTTCCTCACCGCCGGCGCCCCGCTCGATGCAGTCGCATGGGGCTGGGCGACGGATTTCCTGCTCTATCTGGGGTTCTGGTCGGCGGTCGCCGCCCTGATCGCGATCGCGGCCCGCGCTCCGACGGCCAGTCTGGCCATCGCCATTTCGACCTGGGTGGGCGCCGTCGTGCTTCTGCCCACGCTGATCAACCTCGCCGTGACCGCCGCGCTGCCCGTGCCCGAGGGCCTTGAGCTGACGGTCCGCCAGCGCCAGGAAGTGCACGCAGGGTGGGATCGCCCGAAGGAAGCCGTCATGACGCCCTTCGCCGCGCGCCGACCGGAGTGGCGGGACACGCCGCCCGTTGAGGGTCGTTTCGCGTGGAAATGGTACTACGCGATGCACGAGATGGGTGACGTCTCGGTCGCGCGTGAGTCCACCGCTTTCCGCGACAATCTCCTCGCCCGCCAGGCCCTGCTGGAGCGTCTCGCCTGGTTCGCCCCGCCGGCCTACGCGCAAAGCCTGCTCAGCCGCCGCGCCGGCACGGACCTCGATGCCTACCTCGGCTTCCTCGACCACATCCGCGCGTTTCACGAGCGACTGAAGGATCATTTTTATCCGCCGGTCTTCGCCGAGACCGTCTACACCCACGCCGATCTTCCCCGCCTGCCTCGCTTCGAGTCCGCTCCGCCACCGGCCAGCCGGCCCGCGGCCGGCTCGTGGCCGCTGGTGATCGCCGCCGCCCTCGCTTTCAGCGCCACCCTGTTCCTCCTCCGCCGCGAATCCTCCACGCCATGATCGAACTTTCCCACGTCAAGAAGTCCTACGCCGGCCGGCCGGTGCTGACCGATTTCGACCTCCACCTGGCCGCCGGGCAGGTCTTCGGACTCCTGGGCGCCAACGGCGCCGGCAAGACGACCACGCTCAGCCTGATCCTCGGCTTCCTGCAGCCCGACGAGGGTCTGGTGCTCGTTGACGGCATCAACCCGTCGGTCGAGGCCGAGGCGGTCCGATCCCGTGTCGCCTACATTCCCGAAAATGTGGTGCTCTATCCAGAGCTGTCGGGCGTAGAGAACCTGGCCTACTTTTCCGCCCTCGCGGGCCGTTCGCTCGAGGCTCCGGAGGCGGAATCCATCCTCGACTCCATCGGACTGGCCCCGGCAGCCGCCCGGCGTCGCCTCGGCACCTACTCCAAGGGCATGCGCCAGCGCGTCGCGATCGGCATCGCGCTGGCAAAGCGCGCCAAGGTTTTCCTTTTCGATGAGCCGACGACCGGACTCGATCCCGCCGCCGTGCAGGACCTCGCCAAGCTGGTGCGGCAGCTCGCGGGCGGTGGCGCGACCATCCTGATGACCACCCACGACCTCTGGCACCTGTCGCTCGGGTGCGATGAGGTCGGCATCCTCCACGAGGGCCGCCTCGCCGACCGCTTTGCCGCCAACGAGCGCTCGGTGGCCGAACTGGCCGAGCGCTACATCCGCGTCCGCTAAACCCTTTCGTCACCCATGAAAACACGATCCCTGCTCCTCACCGGAGTCCTCCTCGCCGCGGCCTTCCTCGCCGGCTGCTCGAAACCCGCCACCACCGAAACCGCCAAGAAGAACCACGGCCATGTCGCGCCCCACGGCGGCGTCCTGGTGGAGATCGGCGAACACCAGTTCAATGTCGAGTTCGTCCACGACGAGGAGTCCGGCAAGCTGTCGGCCTACACGCTCGACGCGCACGCCGAGAACTTCCTCCGCACGGCCATGGCGTCGTTCGACGTCGTCATCAGCGCCGGCGGGGAGACCCGGACGATCTCGTTCAAACCCGTGGCCAACGCCGCCTCCGGCGAGACCGTCGGCGATACCTCCCAGTACGACGCCACCGACCCCTGGCTGAAGGACAAGCATGCCTTCGCCGGAATCATTGGAAAAATCGATTTTCGTGGTACGGTCTTCACCGACGTCCCCTTCCGGTTCACGGAGGCCAAGGACGACGATCATGATCACGAAAAACACTAAGCGCCTCCCCGCTCTTCTGATCCTCGTCCTCGGACTGGCGGCAGGCTGGGCGGCGGAGGCCTCTGCCGCCCAGCCCGCCGCCGCCGCGCCTTCGATTCCGCGCATCGGCTTCGACCGCCTTGCCGGTTTTCCCTTTACGATCCCGACTCCTCCCGCCACCGCCGACCAGGTCCTGCGCCAGATTCCCGCCGATCTCCGCGCCTTGGACGGCAAGGTGGTGGTGGTCACCGGCTTCATGCTGCCGGTGCGGGTCGAGGCCGGCGTCACCACCGAATTCCTGCTCATGAGTTCCTCCCAGCTGTGCTGCTTCGGCGTCACGCCCGCGATGAACGCGTGGATCGCCGTCAAGATGCCCAAGGGCACGCCCGCCAAGCAGGACGTGCCCCTGTCCTTCCGCGGCCGACTGCGCGTCGCCCCGCAGTGGGACGACGGCTGGCTCTCCAGCATTTACCAACTCGAGGCCGAAGCCCTCGACCGGCCCGCCGCCGTCACCGAGCGTCCCTTCCAATTTCCGGCCGACGGCGGCCGCCACTGATCCTCCCCTGCCATGTCCGCCCTCTCCGACAGCCCCTTTCTCCTCATCACCGCCACCGGCTTCGCCGTGGCGCTCCTCCACGCCGCGATCCCGACGCACTGGCTGCCGTTCGTCATGGTCGGGCGCGCCCGCGGCTGGACCCAGCGCCAAATCCTCTTAGCCGTCGCGCTGGCGGGCGGCGGACACATCCTGACCACCACGCTCCTCGGCACCGGCCTCGCCTGGTTCGGCTTCGAGCTGAGCGAAGCGTTCGACCACGCCTTCCACCTGGCCGTGGCCGCCCTCCTCATCGGGCTGGGCGCCTGGCTCGCCCTGCGCGCCCCGCACGGCACGGGCTGCGATCACTGTCAGGGGCGGCCCGGGCGGCTCATCCCGGAGGCCACGGATCGCGCCGCCCTGTGGGGCTTATTCGTCACGCTGACGCTCTCACCCTGCGAACTCTTTCTCCCGGTGTACCTGACAGCGGTGCCGTACGGTCCGGCGGGCGTGGCCTGGCTGAGCCTCGTCCTCGCCGCCGCCACGCTCGGCAGCATGCTGACCCTCACCTGGCTCACGCTTAAGGGCACGACACGCCTGCCCTGGCTCGCCCGCCCAAACCCGCGCACGATCGGCCTGCTGCTCTGCGGCCTCGGGATCGCGACCGCGGTGGCGGGGCACTGACGCCCGACCCGCCAAGCCGCTTGCCTCGCGGGGCAATCTGGCCTCTCTGTGTCGGTTGTCCCGGCCACCATCCGGCTCGCCGAGCCCACTCCCCTTTCATGTCCAACGACGCTCCCATTCCTGTCACCGTCCTCACCGGCTTCCTCGGCGCCGGCAAGACGACTTTGCTCAATCGCATCCTCACCGAGCAGCACGGCCGCAAGCTGGCCGTGATCGAGAATGAGTTCGGGGAGGTCGGGGTCGACAACCACCTCGTGATCCAGAGCGACGAGGAGATCTTCGAGATGAACAATGGCTGCATCTGCTGCAGCGTGCGCGGTGATCTCATCCGCATCCTCGGCCGGCTGATGAAGCGCAAGGATCGCCTCGACGGCATCCTGATCGAAACGACCGGCCTCGCCGATCCCGGCCCCGTGGCGCAGACATTCTTCACCGACGACGAGATGCGCAGCCGGTTCCGGCTCGATGCGATCGTCACCGTCGTCGACGCGCGGCACGTCCTGCTGCACCTGGGCGATTCCCCCGAGGTGAAGAAGCAGATCGCGTTCGCCGACGTCCTGATCCTCAACAAGACGGACCTGGTCTCACCCGCGGAGCTCGACGCCCTCGAGGCGCGTATCCGCAAAATGAACGCCTACGCCAAGGTCCATCGCACCCAGAACTCCGCGGTCGACCTCAAGCACGTGCTCGACGTCGGCGGCTTCAACCTCTCCCGTGCGACCGAGATCGACCCGAAGTTCATGGAGCCGTCCTATCCCTTCGAATGGGCCGGCGCCTACCCCCTCCCTGCCGGCACGCTCGATCTGGTGATCGGTCACGCCGACCACGATCATGACCATGATCACGATCACGATCATGGCCACGGCGAGGACGGGCATCATCATCACCATCATCATGGCAACGAGAACGAGCTCGATGTGGTCATCCTGCCCGTCAAATCACTCGACGCCGCCGACCTCGATGCGGCCCGTGATCAGGCCGTCGTGCTCTTCTCGGATTGGGAAAGTCGCGTGAAGGCCGGCGACCCCGTCATGCCGGGCGCGGTTCTGCACCGGCTGCTGCTTGACCACGGACACGGCCACTACCCGCTCACGATCAAGACGCCCGGCCACTACCTTGTCTTCGAGGGCTGCGGCGAGGAACCCCTGCACATCCAGCAGGGCGGCGAGAACATCCGCCCGGTCTGGCAGCAGGACTTCGAACACACGCACTCCCACGAGGAGGATGTGGCCTCGGTGGGCATCAGCACCCCGGGAGAACTCGACGGCAAGCGCCTCAACGACTGGATCAACGAGTTGCTCAAGACCAAGGGCAATGATCTTTACCGCATGAAGGGTGTGCTCAGCATCAAGGGCTCGGACAAGCGCCTCGTCTTTCAGGGCGTCCACATGCTCTTCGACGCCAAATTCGATCGTCCGTGGGGCAAGGATCCTCGGACCAATACGCTCGTCTTCATCGGGAAGAACCTGGACCGCGCGGCCCTCAACGAGGGCTTCAAGAGCTGCCTGGTCTGAGCCGGAACCGCCGGCGGATCAGCTGATTTTTCGGGTCAGCTCCACCAGGCTGGCGGCGAGGGCCTTGAGCGACTTGAGCGCGCGGGCGTCCGTCAGACGGCCTTCCGCGTCGAAGGCCTTGTCGGCGTGGGCGAGCGTAGTCCCGCCGGGCACGACGTGACACCCCAGCTTGAACAAAAGCTGCTGCGCCTGCTGGAGCGACTTCGCGCCCCCGAACGGACCCGGCGAGGCCGAAACCACCGCGGCCACCTTGCCGGCAAAGGGGTTCTCGTCCGCCCGCGTGCACCAATCGATCGTGTTTTTGAGCAGGGGCGTGACCATACCGTTGTACTCCGGCGAGGCAATGAGCAGCCCGTGGTGGGATTGGATCAACGCCACGAGCGCCGCGGCCGCCGGTGGCAGACCCTGCGCGTCCTCAAGGTCGCCTTGGTACAGAGGGAGGACGTGGTCGTTGAGATCGATCAGCGTGACCTCCGCCCCCGCCTCGCGCACCGCCTCCATCGCGGCAGTCAGCAGCTTCCGATTGAGTGAGTCGCGACGGGAGCTCCCGGCAAAGGCAAGCAGACGGACAGAGGTAGCCATCCCCCACCCTGCCCCGTCCACACATTAACCGCAAGCGCCCCCCGCTTTCACCGGCCGCCACCGCCGCTTTTGCGGCCATCGGGTAACCTATTGGGTTACCCGATGGCCGCGGACGGGGCTCTCGGGGTGACTCGCGCCTTGCGCGCGACCGGAGCTCCTCCTGTAGTTTTCCGGCATGCAATTGACCAAGCACTGGGCGGCGCAGCTCGACGACTATGTGATCGACCTCGGTTGGTCACCGGCGGGGACTGACGTCGCGGCGGTGTCGGCGGCGGGCCCGGTCAGTCTCTTTGCGGCCAAAGACGGCGCGCGGCAGCACCTGCTGCCCGGCCACACTGACGGGGCCAACGCCCTGGCCTGGCACCCAACCCAGCCTCTGCTCGCCACCGGCGGGCAGGACGGGAACGTGAAGTTTTGGGACACCGCCACCGGCCAGCACACCACGACCACCCCACTGCCCGGCGGCTGGGTCGAGCATCTGGTGTGGAGGCCAGGTCCCGCAGGGAAATCAGAAGTCAAAGGTCAGACGTCAGTGCCTGAGAATCCGTCCACTGACCTCCGACCTCCGACCTCTGACATCTGCCTGGCCGCGGCAGCCGGGCGTAACCTCGCGCTGCTCAATGCCGACGGGGCGATCCGGCACACGTTCAAGCCCGCTCCGAAGACCTTGTCCGCGATCGCCTGGCAACCCGCGGGCGGTTGCCTCGCCAGCGCCTATTTCGGGGGGGTCTGCCTCTGGGATGCGGACGACTATGTGGCGCAGAAGGAATTTCCCTACGCCAATGGGATCCACGCGCTCGTCTGGTCGCCCGACAACCGCTGGCTTGTCTCCGGAAACCAGGATCCCAGCGTCCACCTCTGGCTGCCGGAGGAGGATCAGGAATTCCACATGAGCGGCTACGAGGGCAAGGTGAAGGAATTGTCCTTCGACCAGGGCTCCCGCTGGCTGGCGACCGGCGGCGGGCGGGATGCCTGCCTCTGGGATTGCACCGGCGCGGGACCGGAAGGACGCGAGCCCCTGATGTTCCCGCACGACGCCAAGGTCTGCGCGGTCGCGTTCCAGCATCGCCACGGAGTACTCGCCACCGCGTCCGCCGACGGCGTCCTCATGCTCTGGAGCCCCGAGCGCAAGCAACCGCTCCGCGCCACCGTCCGCATGCCCGCCGCGGCGACCAAGCTGGTCTGGTCACCCGACGATCGCCTGCTGGCCGTCGGCAGCGAAAAGGGCATCGTCTACGTCCTCCGCTGCGAGGCTTGAACCAACCCCGTTCCGCAATCGCCTGCGACCCGCATCCCAAGTAACCCAATAGGTTACTTGGCCCGTAGAAACCGCCTCTGCTTTTCCGATGGGTCACTCGTTCATTCCGGTTGAGGGCATGGACAACGCCGCCGCCGATCCCGCCCACACGACGGCGATCAAGCGCTGGACGCGCGAGCTGCTCGCGCTCAGCGGCGACACCTCGATCACCGTGAGCGAGCTGGCCTGCCGCGATCCGGGCTGTCCGCTGCTCGAGACCGTGGTCACGGTGTTCGACGACGCGGGCGGCACCCGGCAGTGGCGCTTCACCCGGCCCCGGATCGCCGTGACCAAGCTGATGCTCCAACAAACCCTCGTCACGCCTCCCCGGCGAGAGGGTTGACGGCAATGGTATGGTAGGAGCGTTGACCTCGCGGCGCACGTTTCTCCATACGACCGGTCTGGCCCTGCTAGGGCTGGCCGGCGGAGCGACTGACCTGTTCGCGCAAAAGGCCCCAGTTCGCGAGATCCGCTACACCGTGCGCAAGGGCGAGAGCCTGACCGTCATCGCCCAGAAGCACGGCGTCAGTGTCGAGGCGATCAAGGTGCGCAACCGCCTGCGCACGGATGCGATCCAGGCTGGCCAGCGGCTCATCATTCCCACGGTGGCCACCCCACCCCCGGCCAGCTTGGCGGGCGTGATCGCGGCGACGCGGGGTCTGAACATCCGCCGCGGGCGCTGGCGTCACATCGTCGCCCACCACAGCGGAATTGAGGACGGCAGCGCCAAGTCCTACGACGGAGCCCACCGCCGGCGCGGCATGGAGAACGGGCTCGCCTACCATTTCGTGATCGGCAACGGCCGCGACTCCGGCGACGGGGAGATCGAGATCGGTCCACGTTGGCGCGGACAACTGGATGGCGGTCACGTGCGCAACCCGACCTTCAACGCCACCGGAATCGGCATCTGCCTCGTCGGCAACTTCGAGAAACGTCCGCCCGGCCCCAAGCAGCTTGCGGCCTTCACCGCCCTGGTCGACTGGCTCCGCAACGAGGCCCCGCTGGGCGGGCGCCCCGCCCTGACGGTTCACCGCCTCGTCGATCGCAACCACACGGTCTGCCCAGGGCGGCACTTCCCTTACGCCGAGATGCGACGACGCTACGGCGCCTGAGGGATTGCGAACTGCGGATTTCGGAATGCGGAGTGACAATCCGGATTTTTCCGACCGCGAGTCGGAGTGCCGTTAGGTTTACGGAATCCGCATTCCGCATTCCGCAATCGGCAATTCCATCACGCCAGACAACTGTCCAGCGCCGCGCGCACCGCCGCCTCGTCGAGGCCGATGCCGATCAGGGCGATCTCCTGTCGGCGGTCACCACCGGGTTCCACCCACAGGGCAACGATCATCGGCGGGCGATCCTCCCACCGCGCCTTGCCGCTTTCCACCAGCGCCGCCCACCAGTAGCTGAGGAAATCCATGCGGACCACGCCGCCCGCCACGGAGACCAGACCCATCTCATCCGGTTGGGCGGCATCCCAGAAAAACCCCTTGGCTCGCAGCAGACCCGGCAAACCCGACTCGAGGACACGCGTCAGGGCCGCCCGATCGAAGGGTCGCCGAGCCTGATAGACAAAACTGCGAATGCCGTACTTGCGCTCATGCTCGGGCGGCGCGGCCGGGGCCACAGCTCGGGCGACCAGCGGACGTCCCCCACCCGGCGCAACCGCGTTCAGCGCCCCGATCCACCGCGCGCCCCCCAGCGTTGCACTTGGGTCAAATCGCACCCGGCCCAGCAGAAACTCAGAGGCCACCTGGCCGTGTTCGGTCCGCACCCGCTCGGCCCGCGCATTGATGCCCGTGAGGACTGCCTCGATCCGCTCGCAACCACGCTCATCGACGCGATCG
Source organism: uncultured Opitutus sp. (assembly GCA_964476965.1). Taxonomy (GTDB): domain Bacteria; phylum Verrucomicrobiota; class Verrucomicrobiia; order Opitutales; family Opitutaceae; genus CAMAXB01. The sequence continues at coordinate 14,491 of CAYZCV010000027.1, forward strand.
CACTGGTTGATCACGACCACATCCGCGACCTCCACCTGGTCGAGCAGGAGTTCCACGATCGGGCGCTCCGTCCCCGTCACGACCGTGCGCCGCGGCCGATCATCCCATGCCTGCAGAAACGCCCGGGCATCGACGACGGTCACGAGGGCCGACAACGTCGCGAAGTCCGCCAAGGATCGTCCGAAGGGATTCCTGCGCACGAAGAGATTCGCAATCCCGCGCGGCTCCGCCACGCCCGTGGTCTCCACGAGGATATGGTCGAAGGGCCGCCCCTCCGGTCCACCGGGCCGGCCGGTCATGGCGAGCCTCGCGATCGTTTCTGCGAGCTCGTCCTTGCTGGAGCAGCACACGCAGCCGTTGCCGATCTCAACGATCTCGCGGCCCCCCGCCTCCACCCGCACCACGGCTCCGTCGATGTTCACGCTCGCCACATCATTGACCACGGCCGCCCAGCGCCGGCCCTCTGCCTGGCCGAGGATATGGAGCAGCAGCGTCGTCTTGCCTACGCCGAGAAAGCCACAAAGGACCGTAACTGGGGTCAAAGATGGGGTGGCAGCCGTCATGAATCCCACTCAGCAGGACACTTTTCCATTCGCTTGCAACGCCGTGGGTGCGTAGGTTTCGACGCGTTCATGCTCTGCCTGCGTTCCCTCCTCTTTTTTCTCGTTCTCACCCTCACGGCCGGATCTCTGCCAGTGGCCGCTCAATCGGTCGCCGCCGGACCCTGGTCGGGCGGCGTCACGAGCGACGGCGCCACGGTGGTGGCCCGACTCTTCACCCGTCGCTTCGCCACGCTTGAGGTGAGCGAGTCCTCGGATTTCGCCCTCTTTTCGAGTTTCGGGGAGGCCGGCGACCGGCCGGGGGACCAGCCGGAAATCTCGCGCTTCCGCGCCATCGGCCTCAAGCCGTCCACCCGCTATTACTATCGGATCAAAATTGGCTCCCAGCGCGACGAACAGCGGACCGGGAGCTTCACCACACTTCCGCTGGAGGACAAGCCGGCGTCCTTCCGGTTCGCCTTCTCCTCCGGCGCGACGGCCGGAACCGATCACGCCGTGTATTCGGAGATCAGGTCCATCGCCCCGCTCTTCTTTATCGTGGCCGGGAATCTCCACGACGCCGCGTTCGGCGCGACGGACCGCAACGCCTTTCGCGCCGCCTACGAATCCGTCCTGTCGTCCGTCACCCAGTCCGATCTCTACCGGAGCGTGCCGCTGATCTACACCTGGAACGCGCATGACTACGGGGCCCGGGGCGGCGCGGTGCCTGCGCGGGCGGCGGCGCACGCGAGTTTCCGGGAGTATGTTCCCATTCATGGTCTCGCCGATCCGGCGTCACCCGATGGCGCGATCAACCGGAGTTTCACGGTCGGCCGCGTGCGCTTCCTCGTCCTCGATGTGCGCACCGAGCGGGGACCCGCGGGGACCACCCTGCTGGGGGAACGTCAGCTCGCGTGGCTGAAGGGCGAGCTGCTCGCCGCCAAGGAGCGCTTCCCGCTCACCTTCATCGTCAGCCCGTCCTCGTGGCTGTCGCCGCAGGCCGCCGGGCGCGACGACTGGGGTATGTATCCGAGCGAGCGCGATGCGCTCAGCGACTGGATGGTCGAAAACGGAATCAAGGGCGTCTGCTTCCTCTGCGGCGACGGAGCCGTGCTCGCCGCCGACGACGGCTCCAACAATCGCTATGGCACGCGCGGGGGCGCAGGGTTTCCCGTCTTTCAGGCCGGGCCGCTCAACGACAACGGTACGACGGGCTCCGGCCCCTGGAGTCACGGCCCGATTCTTCCCCAAGCGGGCGAGGGCCTGTTTGCGGTGGTCGATGTGCTCGACGCTGAGGGCGCGGTGTCGGTCAGCTTCCGCGGCCTGAACCAGCACGGGCATGAAAAGCTGGTGAAATCCTTCTGGGTGCCCGCACCCTAGCCCGGGTCATGCCCTTCCTCCGCTGCAGTGCCTTCGTCCTCCTGCTGGCGTTCGCCGCTACGCCGGGGCGCGCGGCCCAGGCGCTGTCGGTCGCCGCCGCCTCCAATTTGGTGTACGCTCTGGACGAGCTGAACGCCGCCTTCCGACGCGAGGCGCCCGACATCGTCCTCACCGCCACGACGGGGGCCTCGGGAAGTCTCGTCGCCCAGATCGGCCACGGCGCGCCGTTTGATGTGTTTCTTTCGGCGGATCTCGAGTATCCGCTCGCGCTGATCAACGCGGGCAACGCCGTGCCGGAAAGCCTGACCACCTTCGCGGTCGGCCGGCTCGTGCTGTGGACCACCCGGCCCGGGGCCGACGTCTCCTCGCTCGCGGCCGCCGTCGCCGATCCCTCGATCCGGCGCCTGGCGATCGCACAGACGTCCACCGCCCCCTACGGCCGCGCGGCCCGCGAGGCGTTGGAGAAGGAGGGCCTCTGGGCCTCGGTCCAGCCGCGGCTGGTTACCGGCGAAAACATCACGCAGACCGCCCAGTTCGTCGAGACCGGCAATGCCGACGCCGGTCTGGTCGCCCTCTCGCTCGTGCTCTCGCCCCGGTTGAAGGACCGCGGGCAATGGACGGAAGTCCCGGCCCACCTGCACGCCCCTCTGGACCAGGGCGCGGTGATCACCACGCGCGGTGCGGCCAACCCGGCGGCCACCCGCTACCTCGCCTTCCTGCGCGGCCCCGAGGCGCGGAAGATCCTTGAGCGGTTCGGCTACGGCGTGCCAGCGTCGCCCCAACCCGATGGGCGAGCCCCCTGAATCTGCCTTCCTGCTCTCCGCCGCGCTCTGGCAATCCCTCGCGCTGACGCTGCGCCTCGCCGCCCTGACGACGCTGGTCCTGGGCCTGGTCGGTCTCCCGCTCGCGCATTGGCTGAACACGACGCGCAACCGCATCGCCCCCGTGATTGAGACCCTCGTCACGCTGCCGATCGTCCTGCCGCCCACCGTCATCGGCTTTTACCTGCTGGTCGCGTTTTCGCCCAATCAGGGTTTTGGGCAATGGTGGCTCGATACCTTCGGCACGCCCCTCGCGTTCAGCTTCACCGGGCTGGTCACCGCGTCCGTCATCTACTCGCTGCCGTTCGCCGTGCAGCCGTTTCAGGCCGCGCTCAAGGCAGTGCCACTGGAGCTCATCGACGCGGGTCGCGCGCTCGGCGCCACGCCTTGGCGGACATTTCTGCGCGTCCACCTGCCCCTGGCCCGCCGCGGTATCGCCGCGGGCCTTACGCTGGGTTTTGCCCACACCCTTGGCGAATTCGGCGTGGTGCTCATGATCGGCGGCGCCATCCCCGGACAGACCAAGGTCGCCAGCATCGCGCTCTATGACGAGGTGCAGAAACTCAATTACGCGGATGCCCACGCCTTCGCGGCCGTGCTCCTCGTCCTGTCGTTCGTCTTGCTGCTGGCCGTCACCCTCCTCCAGCGGCGTGCCCGCGTTTGATTTGTCTGATCACAACCGGCAGGCGCGCTTCTAAGCACGCTCTTTTCTTGCCGACCGCTGGCGAATCTGATCTCCCTTCCCCGCAATGCGCCGCAAACTGTCCCTTATTCTAACGCTGTCCGCGTGGCTTCTGGCCACGGGCAGTCATTGGGATTTGGTGCAGACGTTTGCCTGGGGCCGCATGATCGCGGCCTACTCGCAGAGCATGTCGCTGGGCGATGCCATCAAGAAGACCTTCACCGCCGAGAATCTCTGCGGCGTGTGCGAGGTCGTGAATGACGCCAAGCAGGGCCAGGACGGTTCCGGTTCGGGCGCAGGCAAGCTCGACCACAAGGTCCAGCTGGCCTTTGCGTCTGCCCCGCGAGTCATCCTCACGGTCCCGGAGTCCTCGCCGTGGCTGCTCATCGAGCGGCTGCCGCTGAGCACGATCGCCACGGCTCCGCCGACTCCGCCTCCCCGAGGCGCCTGATTCAGCCCGTCCCGACTGACCGCGCCTTGACGCGAGTTCGGTCGTGTCCACCTGCCCACCCGCGGCTGTCGCCGCCGGGCAAACTGACGCTCCGTGCGCCCCTGCGCGCCCGACGTCCCCCCCCTGAATCAGCATGAACTCTTTCCGTCTTCCCACCTATCTTCTCATCAGCGGCCTCGCGGCCGCTCCCGTCCTGCTCTGCGCGCAAACCGTCGCGACCAATCAGGATCCCCTCGAACTGGCGACCGTGGATGTCACGGCCGACAAGGAAAAATCCTTTTCCCTCCCGCTCGACGCCGCCGCGTCGACCGGCTCACGCCTCGGCCTCGCCAACCGCGACCTGCCCGTCAGCGTCTCGGTCGTCACCCAGGAGGTGATGCAGCTGCGCGGCTTCCGGACCGGCGTCGAGGCCGTCGAGGGCGCAGTCGGCATGACCGGCGGCACCCAATTCGGTTCGATTCCCGGCTTCGCCACCCGTGGCTTCACCGCCAACAGCGTCACGGTGATGCGCGATGGCATCCGCCAGAACACCGGTTCCCAATCTGCGCGCACCGTCGACGCCTTCAACCTGGATCGCGTCGAGATCCTCAAGGGGCCGTCCTCCCTCATGTTTGGCGAGGGCGCGATCGGCGGAGCGGTGAACTACCTCTCCAAGAATCCCGACCGCAAGTTCCGGAGCGAGGCCGTCGCCAGCTACGGATCCTACGGGAGCTTCCGCCTCGGCGTTGGCGCCGGCGGTCCGGTCATCACGGACAAGCTCTTTGCCCGCGCAGATTTCAGCTACACCGAGCGCGACGGTTATGTTGACCGCGCCTACGAGCGCTACGCCGGCTTCAGCGGAGCCCTCGGGTGGGACGTTTCCCGCACGTTCAAGCTGACGTGGTACACGACCTATCTCGAGGACTGGAACGAAAGCTACTACGGCAACCCCGTGGTCTATGACGCGGTCGAGCGCTATGACGCCTCTACCGGCACGTTCACCCGCCTGATCGCCCGTGCCGTGACGGCCACCGACCGGCTGGTGAATCCCCGCGTCGACGCCGCCGCCCGCCGCACCAACTACAACATCCTGGACAACTACGCCACGACCGAGAACTCGTTCAACCGCCTGCGCGCCGAGTGGACCCCCAACGCCGAGTGGGAGATCCGCAACGAGGCCTACGCCGCGACCCAGCTCCTCAAGTGGCGCAATCTCGAGAGCAATCTCTGGAATCCGGTCACCCAGCTCGTCGATCGCTCGTCGTTCGTTCACATTTATCGCGACGACCTGCTCACCGGCAACCGCCTCGACGTTTCCTACAAGGGTGACCTTGCTGGCCGCAAGAACCGGCTGCTGATCGGTTCCTTCGTCGAGCGCAACGACCTGATCCGCGGCGGCACCCCCGCCGGCTACGCCACCACGCTGAGCAGCGTGTCCCTGCTTAATCCCAACGTCGGCATCGGGCCAGGCGACGCGCAGCGTTTCCAAAAGAACAACAACGTCCTCATCGACACCACCGCGCTCTACATCGAGAACGCCCTCGACCTCTCCCCGAGCCTCAAGCTGATCGCCGGCCTGCGCCGCGATTGGATCTCGATCGATCGCACGACGTTCATCACGCCAACCGCTCCCGTCGTCACCACCTTCGCCAAAGACTACACGCCCACGACCGGTCGCGCCGGTTTCGTCTGGTCCGCCACCGAGCAGGTCAATCTCTACGCCAGCTACAGCCACGCGGCCGAACCCGTGACCCAGCTGGTGAGCCTCACCGCCACCCAGAATGACTTCGCCCTGCAGAAGGGCCGGCAGTTCGAGGTCGGCGCGAAGGGCACGCTCCAGGAGGGCAAGGTCGATTTCACCGTGGCGTTCTACGACATCGAGAAGAACGACATCCTGACCTCGACGCTCGATCCTGACACCGGCCTGCGCATCAGCCAGCAGATCGGCGCGCAGGTCTCACAGGGGACCGAGTTCGCCCTCGCCTGGTCGCCGACAAGGGACTGGCGTCTTGAGGGGAACTTCGCCTGGACCTGGACCGCCGAGTACGAGGACTTCAACGAGAACCTGGGCACCGGGGTCATCTCCCGCGCGGGCAACACGCCGGGCAATGTCCCGGAGATCGTTGCCAGCGCCTATCTCAGCAAGACCTTCGGCTCGCACTGGCGGATCGGCGGCGGCCCGCGCTACGTCGATCGTCGCGCCGCCGGCAATTCCAACCTGATCTGGACGCCGGCCTACACCACGCTGGAGGCCTCCGTCTCGTATCAAAACGCCGGCTGGTCCGCGACCCTCCGCGGCCGCAATCTCCTCGACGAGGAGTACGAGGAGTGGGCCACCGGCCTGCTCCAGCGCCTGGCCGATCCGATCAGCGTGGAGCTGAGCGTACGCCGGACGTTCTGATCCTCACGCACCCACCCACCGCCCGCTCTCCATGAAGATCTCGCTGATCCGCACCCTCGCCCCGTTGTTGCTCGGCAGCCTCTCCGTGGGCGGCTGGCTCTGGTCCCAACCCGCCGGCACCACCGCCGGCGGGACGGGGATCGTCATCAACGAACTGGTTTCGCCCGCCGGCCCGGACACGGGCGAATCCAGCCTCTACACCGGACCCGACGGCACCACCTATCTGACTTGGTCGGGGCCGTCCGCCCGCGAAGGCGAGCGCGCGCTCCGACTTTCGGGGCTCGCCCCCGGCTCCGCCACCTGGTCCGAGCCGACTGTCATCGTCAGCACGCCCTTGCTAATGGAGAACTGGGCGGATTTCGCCACGCTGACCGTGGCCACCGATGGCGCCCTTTGGGCCCAATGGTTCCAACGTCCGGACGATGCCGCCCAACGGGGCTACGACGGCTGGTTCGCCCGCTCGGCGGACGGAGGGAAGAGCTGGTCACAACCGGCGCCGCTCGGCCATGAGTTTGTTAGCCTCGCTCCCCTGCCCGGTGGACGCGTGCTCGCTGTCTGGCTGCAAAGCATCCCCCGCCCGCGCGGTCCCGATGGCAAGCCGCTGCCCCGCGTGCCCGGCGAACCATCGATTCCCTCCATGCGCCTCGACTCGTGCGTGCTGGGCCCCGACGGGAAAGTCCTGCGCGAGTGGACGGTGGATCCCGATGTGTGCAATTGCTGCCAGACCTCGCTGACCGTGCTCGGCGACGGCCGGGTCGTCACCACCTACCGCGGACATACGCCCGGGGAAATCCGCGACAACCGTTTCGCCGTCTTCGCCAACGACAGCTGGGGCGCCCCCGCCACAATTCACGACGACGGCTGGCTCATCCCAGCCTGCCCGGTCAACGGGCCGGCCATCGACGCCCGCGGCGACCAGTTCGCCGTGGCCTGGTTCACCGCGGCCGGAGGCAAGGGCCGCGTCCTCGCCCGGCACTCGCCTGACGCCACCGCGACCTTTGGCCCCGTCTCCCTCATCGACCTCGGCGCTCCGATGGGGCGGCTCGATCTGACGATGCTCGAGGACCGAACGGCCGTCGTGACCTGGATGGAAGCCCAGGGCGAAGGAAAGGTTGCCGGCATCTACGCGCGGCGACTGTTCGCTGACGGCACCATGAGTCCAGCCGTTCTGATCGCGGAATCATCCCAGGCCCGCACCAGCGGTTTCCCGCGCATCGCGCTTCGCTCCGACAACCGGATCGTGATGAGCTGGACGCAGGACACGGAAATCAGCCAGGTCCGTGTCGTCGAATTTTCCCTCACCGGGAATGCCCGCGAACGGGTGATCGCCGTCTCCGACCCAGACCGCCCCGGCGTCATCCTCGAACTCTGCGGCCCCACGCTGGCCGACCTCAATCATCCCTAAACCCAACCGTCTCCTCCCATGAAATCCCCCCGCCTCATCCTCGTCCTCACCGCCCTCCTGTCCGCGTCGCTCTACGCGGCGGACGCAACTCCCCACTCCGGCCACATGTCGGATAAATCCGACCAGACCAAGGCCGCGCCGGCCCGCCATCCGCTCAAGGGCGTCATCGTCGACGTCGTGGCGGACAAGACCAGCCTGCTCGTCAAGCATGAGGAGATCCCCGGTGTCATGCGCGCCATGACCATGCTGCTCAAGGTCACCGAGTCCGATCTCAAGTCGGCCCAAAAAGGCCAGACCGTGACTGGCCTGCTCGTGCGCAAGCCAGACGGTTGGTGGCTTGAGGAGGTCAAGGCTGCCACGCCCTGAGCCGTTTCGCCGGCCAATTCATTTCCTAATCCGTTTCTCTCCCCGATGAAGATCCCCTGCCTCTCCCTTGCCACCCTGGTCTCCCTGCTGATTGTCTCCGGCTGCGCCAGAGCTCCCGAAACCGCCAAGGCTCCGGGCACATCCGTGACCGCACCGACCAACACCCCGGAAGGCCATGCGCTGCGCGGCGTGATTCAGGCCGTGCAGAATGATGAACGTACCCTGCTCGTCCAACACGAGGAGATCCCGGGCGTGATGCCCGCGATGACCATGGCCTTCCAGGTCAACGCGACCACCCTCCTCGCGGCGCGCAAGGACCAGACGATCACCGCCCGAATGGTGCAGCGCGGCGAGGCCTACTGGCTGGACGACGTGAAGTTCGTCGCCGCCCCGTCACCGGCTCCAACCCCCGCTCCGGCAGCGGCGGCCGCATCGGTCGCAGCCGCTCCAGCCCAGACGGCCGCAGTCGAACCCAAGGTCGAACCTCCTGCCGCGCAGCCGGCCACGGCCCAGGTGGCCGGCGCAGCACCCGCGGTTACGCAGAACGCAGCGCTGGACCTCACCGCCGGACGGGCCGCCTACACCCGCGTCTGCCTCGTTTGTCACCAAGGCAATGGTCAGGGCATCGCTCCCCTGTTCCCGCCCTTGGCCGGCTCCGAATGGGTCATCTCCGCCGACCCCTCCACTAGCATCCGGATCATTCTTCACGGCCTCAGCGGCCCGATCGAGGTGAAGGGCAAACGCTACAGCAGCGCCATGCCTCCGCAGGGCGGCGTTTTGAAGGACGCCGAGATCGCCGCCATCGTCACCTACATCCGCAATAGCTGGGGCAATCAGGCCAGTCCGGTGTCGGCCGACGACGTGGCCAAGCTCCGCGCGGAGCACGCCGGCCGCACCGCGATGTGGACCGTCGCTGAACTGCCCCCGCCTACCCCCTGATTCTCCGTTGCGGCCGGCGGACGAAAGTCCGATTCTCGACGCACGGTGATCCCACGTCTGCTCCTTGTCGCCCTGCTCCTCATCGGGCCCGCCCTGCACTCGGCGCCGGCGGCGTCCATCGCGGTTACGGACCTGACGTCGCCCGCCGGACCAGGGGCGCTGACACCCCAACTCGCCAACGCCCCCGACGGCACGATCTACCTCTCCTGGCTCGAGCCCGTCGGGGCGGAGCATCGGCTGCGTGTTTCGCGTTTCGACGCAGGCACGCTGACCTGGACTCCGGCACAGACGGTGGCGCAGGGTCCCGACTGGTTCGTCAATTGGGCGGACACGCCGCAAATCGCCGCCGGCCCCGACGGTCGCCTGGTCGCGGCTTGGTTCGTGCGGAACCCGGCGATGGCTCATGGCGCCGGTGAGCATCACGGCACCTCCTATGGCGCCTGGATAAGTTTCTCAGCGGACCGCGGCCTTACCTGGTCGCCTGCGCAGCCGCTCTCCCGCGAAAGTAATCAGAACGAATTCGTCGCACTGCAGGCACTGGCCGATGGTCGCTGGCTCGCGACCTGGCTCGACGGCCGCGCACGGGACACGGCCAAGGCCATGCAGCTATGGGGACGCATCCTGGAAAGCGACCGCCCGGACCAATTGATCGACGATCGGGTCTGTGACTGCTGCTCGACGAGCCTTGTCGCCTTCCCGGACGGCTCGGCGCTGGTGGCCTACCGGGATCGTTCAGCCACGGAGGTGCGCGACATGGGCAAGGCCCGCTTCAACGGAGAGAGTTGGGAAGCGCCATCGCTTATCCATGCCGACGGCTGGGAAATCGCGGCCTGCCCCGTGAACGGGCCGATGCTCTCCGTGCAGGGCGCCACCGTCGCCATCGCGTGGTTCACCGCGGCTCAGGACAAGCCGCGCGTCCTGGCCAGCACCTCGGCGGACGCTGGCCATCGATTCTTTGTGCCCAACCCGGTGAACGACGCCGAGCGCCCGCTCGGTCGCGTCGATTCGGTCTTCCTGCGTGATGGCACTCACTGGGTCTCCTGGCTCGAGGCCAGCGGGGCAATCCGCCTGCGTCGCCTCGCTCCGAGCGGAAGCGCCGGGGTTGGCGTGACCCTCCCCGGCGGCACGGGCGAGGCCAGTCGCGCGGGCGGCTTTCCGCGCATCGCCCTGCTCAAGGACTACGACGCCTCGCCAGGCCAAATCCTCGTGGCGCGGACCGTGCCCGGGGAGCCGTCTCAACTCGTTACCCAAGTGATCACCCTGCCCGACGCCAGGGATCTCGCCGCGGAGGACTGCGGTTGCGATCCGAGCACGGCCAGTGCCGTCCAGAGCTACCCCATCCGCGGACGCATCATCACGCCCATGCCTGAGCGCGGTACCCTGCTGGTGCGGCACTCCGAGGTGCCCGGGGTCATGCGGGCCATGACCATGGAATTCAAGGTGTCCGCCGAGACCCTCGCCGCAGCGCCTGAGGGCCGGGACATTCTTGCCCGGATCGAGCGGCGCGCGGACGGCAGTTGGTGGCTCATCGACCTGCGCCTGCTTCGGCGACCGGGTGAGACGCCTTGACGAACGGGCGGATTCCCGTTCCTTCCACTCGACCGTATGCGACCAAAGCCAGCCAACTTCCACCGCCCGCTGACCACGCCTGCGCGCGTGCTCGCGCTGGCGCTGGCGTGGCTGGTGCTGGGGCTTTCGCTGGTCAGCTCGTCGCCCGAGGCCCACGCCTTCGTTCACCGCGCCGAGCAAGCCAGCACCGCTGACTGCGACCACCCCCACCCGGCACCGGTCGAATCGGCGGAGCATGGGTGCGCCGTGGTTTGGTTCGCGGGCGGGGTCGATCTTCCGGCCGCGGATTATCTGCCTCTTCCGGTCGAAACCGTCGTGGCCGCGGCCGAATCCGGTCGCCCCGCCCTACTGTTGGCCCCGCCTCGCTACCTCCGCCAGCCGGAGCGAGGCCCCCCGTCAGCGTAGCCTGATTGAATCCCGGACGCGCCTGCTGGCGCGTCCTGGCCGGATCTCGTCGAGACCCCGGCTGTTCATCTCCTTCAGCGGGCATCCTTGCCCGGAACCTCGGCTACCTGTCATCCCATGCACACCTTTCGCCTGTCCCTTGTCAGCTTGCTCACCGCTTCTGCGCTCGTCGCGCAGGGCACCCCTCCCCGCACGGAGGAAGAACCCGTCTCGCTCGAAAACTTCGTCGTCACCGCACATCCCTACGGACGCGTCCAGGCAGATCTCGCCCAGCCCACCAGCGTGCTGGCAGGCAGCGCGCTCGCCCTCAAGCAGTCCAGCTCCCTCGGCGAGCTCCTCGGCAACGAGTCGGGCGTCAGCTCATCCTACTTCGGTCCCGGCGCTAGCCGTCCCGTCATTCGCGGCCTCGCCGGCGACCGCGTCCGCATTCTCGAAAACAGCGTCGGCCTGATCGACGCCTCCGTCAGCAGCCCCGACCACGCCGTCTCGCTGGATCCCCTGCTGATCGAGCGCGTCGAGGTCGTGCGCGGTCCCGCCACCCTGCTCTACGGCAACGCGGCTGTCGGCGGTGTGGTGAATGTCATCACGCACCGCATCCACACCAACCCACCCGAGAGCGCGATCAATGGTCGCGCCGAGGTGCGCGCCAGCTCGGTCAACAATGAGCTCGCCGGCGGCCTGCTCGCCGAGGGCCAGTCGGGCTTCGTCGCCTGGCATGTCGACGGCTACCGTCGCACCGCGGACGATGTGGACGTGCCCGGCTTCGCCGAGAGCGCCGCGCTCCGCGCGGAGGAGGCCGAGGAAGCGGCCGAGCATGGCGAGGAGCCGCCGGAGGAAATCGCCGGCACCATCCCCAACACCTCCCTGGTCGCTGACGGTGGCGCCTTTGGCCTGACCCTGCTCGGCAGCGCAGGCCATGTCGGGTTTTCCTTCAACGGCCACAATACGCTCTACGGCGTGCCCGCCGGCGCGCATGCCCACCACCACGAGGAGGAGGCGGGAGCAGCCGAGGAAGAGGAGGCCGAGGAGGCGCCCGTCTCAATCGATCTTCGCCAGCGCCGCTTCGACGTGCAGGCCGCCATCACCCGCTCGTTCGGGGCGTTCACCGGCGCCAAGTTCAAATTCGGTTCCGCCCAGTACCGCCACCAGGAGCTCGAGGGGGACGAGATCGGCACCGTGTTCACGAATCGGGGCTATGACAGCCGCCTCGAACTGCTGCACACGGCCGTCGGCCCGTTCACCGGCGCCATCGGCGCGCAGGCGTCGATCAGCCGCTTCTCCGCCGAGGGCGAGGAAGCCTTTGTTCCGCCGAGCAAGACGGTTAACCGCGCGCTCTTCGTCTTCGAGGAGGCGACCTGGGGCCAGACCGTCTGGCAGTTCGGCGCCCGCGCGGAGCAGCAGGAGATCACGCTCGCCGATGGTTCGGGCCTCGGCACCGAGGACGACACCACCAGCCTTTCCACCGGCCTAATCTGGAATCTGTCGGACGACTGGACGCTGGGCACTTCGCTCGCTCGCACGGAGCGCGCGCCCAATGCCCAGGAACTGTTCTCGGATGGTCCGCACATCGGTACCAACGCCTACGAAGTCGGCGACCCCGATCTTGATCACGAGACGTCCCTCGCGCTCGACGTCAGCCTGCGCAAGCGCACCGGTAGCGTCACGGGCGCCCTGACCGTCTTCGCCAATCGCTTCGACGGCTACATCTACGAGCAGGCAACGGGCGCGGAGGAGGATGGCCTCGATGTCTACGCCTACGTGCAGCGCGATGCCGAACTCTACGGCGTCGAGTTCGAATCCGTCTTCCACCTCCACGAGAGCGACCGTCACCAGTTCGACGTCACGGTCGGCGCGGATCTCGTCCGCGGGCGTAACACGGACGACTCGACCGAGCTTCCGCGCATCACGCCCGCGCGCGCCCGCCTCGGCTTCACGTGGATCACCGGGGCCTTCAGCTTCACGGCCGATGTCCAGCGCGTCGCGCAGCAGGATCGCATCGCGCCCAATGAGTCGGAAACCGATGGCTACAGCGTGATCAACGCCTCCGCCGGCTACCGCCTCACCCTCGGACGCATGACCTACGATCTCTTCGTGCGCGGCAGCAATCTCAGCGATGAGGAAATCCGTCTGCACACGTCCTTCCTCAAGGACGTCGCTCCCCTGCCCGGCCGCAACGTGACCGTCGGTCTCCGGACGAGCTTTTAGGCTCAACGGTCATGTCAACTCATCGTTGACATGACCGTACTTGCCTTCGCCCCTGCGACAGTCATAACTGATCATCCATTCGATGCAGTCCGTCGTCTCCAACGCCCGCGCCATGATTATCGGCATGATCATTATGATCCGCCGCCGGCCCGGGCGTGGACGCATCGCTTGAACGTACAGCACCAAGCATAACGCGATTTTCCACCAGCCCCGGGCCACAAGCCCGGGGCTTTTTCGTTTTCACGTCCCAGCCATGAACGCTCCCCTCATCACCCTCGATTCCGTCCAGCAGGCGCACGCGCGCATCGCCGGCGGTTTGCGCCCGACACCGTGTGCGGTCTCCCGACCGCTTAGCGCACTCGCGGGGATGACCATCATCGCCAAGCATGACTACCTGCAGGCGACCGGCTCCTTCAAGGAACGGGGCGCCCGGCACGCTCTCGAGTGCCTCGACGCGGAGACTCGGGCCCGCGGAGTGATCGCGGCATCCGCCGGGAATCATGCCCTGGGCCTCGCCCATCACGGACGCGAGCTCGGCATCCGCGTGACCGTGGTCATGCCGCGTTCGGCTCCGCGGGTGAAGGCGACGCGCTGCCACGCGCTCGGTGCCCACGTCATCTTGCACGGCGCAAACTTCGAAGAAGCCGAACTCCATGCCCGTGCCCTCGCCGCCACCCACGGCTTTGCCTTCGTGCATCCATTTAACGACGCCCATGTCATCGCCGGCCAGGGTACCCTCGCGCTGGAGATCCTGTTCGCGGAACCGGACATCGATGCGATCGTTTTGCCCGTGGGCGGAGGCGGGCTTCTCGCGGGTGTCGCGACCGTGATCAAATCGCTTCGACCCGAGGTGCAGGTCATCGCCGTCGAGCCGGCCCACGCGGCGGGCTTTGGCGCCGCCCTCAGCGCCGGGCGGCCGGTCCCCGTTCCCCTGCTCCCAACGATCGCCGACGGCCTCGCCGTCGCACAGGCCGGTGGCCTGACTCTGGCAACGGCCCGGCCCTGGGTGGATCGGGCGGTCACGGTAAGCGAAGACGAGATCGCGTATGCCCTGCTCGTTCTCGCCGAGGAGCACGCGGTCTCGATCGAGGGTGCGGGAGCGGCCGGGCTGGCGGCGTGTCTGGCGGGGCGGCTCCCGGAACTCGCCAGTCAGCGCGTTGCCGTGCCGCTCACGGGAAGGAATGTGGATCCCTCGACCCATGCCCGCGCGCTGCGGCGCGGGCGCGCGTGGCGCGAGGAGATGCGCGAAGTCACATCAAGCCGATGAGACAGAAATTGAACCAAAGATGACACCGATGCCCACCGATCGAACCCTCGGTCGGGCATCGGTGAAAATCGGTGTTATCTGCGGTTAAGGATCAGCCTGCCCTCACTCCTCGATGCCGAAGACGGCTTTCGCGTAGCTGTCGACGCTGAAGGGCTGCAGATCCTCGGCCTTTTCGCCGAGGCCGAGGAAGTAGATCGGGATCTTCAACTGCCGGTAGATGCCGACGAGCGCACCGCCTCGGCTGGTGCCATCGAGCTTGGTCACCACGAGGCCAGTCAGGCCGAAGCTCTGATGAAAGGCCTTGGCCTGCTCGATCGAATTCGTGCCGAGCGAACCGTCCACGACCAGCCAGCGATGCTGCGGGGCGGAGGCGTCGTGTTTCTGCAGCACGCGGCGAATCTTCGCCAATTCCTCCATGAGATTGTGCTTGGTGTGCAGCCGGCCCGCCGTGTCGATGATGAGAAAATCCTGCCCGCGGGTGCTGGCCGCCTGCCAGGCGTCGAAGGCCACCGCAGCCGAGTCCGCCCCGGTGTGGCTCGCGACAATCTCCAACTCGAGCCGGCTGGCCCAGGTCTTGAGCTGCTCGACCGCCGCCGCACGAAAGGTGTCACACGCGGCGAGGATGACCCCGCTGCCCTCCTGCTTGAGCTTCCAGGCCAGCTTGGCCGAGGTCGTCGTCTTGCCGGAGCCGTTCACGCCGATCAGCGCGATCACGACGGGCTTGGCCCCGGGCGCGCGTTTCATCTCCAGCCGCCCCTCGGCGCCCTCGAGCACGCGCGCGAGCACCGCCGCACCGATCTTGGCGGCCTCCTGGCCGCGAAGTTCCTTCTCCTTGCGATAGGCGGTCTTGATCTCGGCGATGATCTCCTCCGTCGTCTCGACGCCAAAGTCCGCGGTGTAAAGCGCCTCCTCGAGCTCATCGAGGGACGCCGCGTCGATCTTCCGCCCGCCAAACAACCCGCGGGTCTTGGTGGTGAGCGCCGAGACCGTCTTGGCGAGACCGTCCTTAAACTTTTTGAAGAGTCCGAGCATCTGATCTGAAGAGAAGTCAGTAGTCAGAATTCAGCATTCAGAAGGTTCAGCAGCTTCTGGCTCCTGACTCCTGAATCCTGACTTCTTCCATTCAATCCACCTTCCGCGCGTCGCGGCCGAGGCTGTCCTTGAGACGGTCGAGGATGCCGTTGATGAAGCGCTTGGCGTCGGCGTTGGAGAACTGCTTGGAGAGGTCGATCGCCTCGTTGATCGAGACGACCGGAGGGATGTCCTTGCGGAACATCATCTCAAACATCGCGACGCGCAGGATCGCGAGGTCGATGCGGGCGATGCGCTCAAACTCCCAATTGTGCGCCAGCGTGCGGATGCGCGCGTCGATCTCCGCGAGATTCTGCAGCGTCCCGTGAATCAGCTCCTCGCCGAACGCGTAGTGCTCGCGCGGCTGCTCGAGGCTCTCGAAGAAAACCCGGAGGTCCTCCGCCAGATTGGACGGAACGTTGAGGCTCCAGGCATAGAGGTACTGCATCGCGGCAACGCGACCGTCCCGACGCTGGGCGAACTGGGCTTTGCTCATGAAGAAAGTTCCTTCCGCAGCGCGGCCATTTCCAGCGCCGCGCGGGCAAACTCGGCCCCGCGGTTGATGTGCCCCAGGCAGCGGTCCTCGGCCTGCGCCGCATTCTCCGCGACGACCACGCCGGCAATCACCGGGATGCGCGTATCGAGCGCGACCCGCTGCAGACCCTGCGAGGCCGCCTCGGCCACCAGTTCGTAGTGGATCGTATCGCCGCGGATGATCACTCCCAGAGCCACGACCACATCGAAGGTCTTCTGCTTCTTGAGCAGGAGTTGGACGCCCGACGGGAGTTCGTTGGCGCCGGGAACGCGGATGGCCTTGATGCGCCGCGGCTTGACCCCGGCGGCCTCCAGCCCGGCCACGACCTGCCCGAGCAGGGCGCCGACCAGTTGCCCGTTGTAGCGCGCAGCCACGATCCCCACCGAGAAGGGGGCACCGTTGATGGCCGTAGGCTGAGGAGCGTCGAAACTCATGGGAAAGAAGGAAGGTCAGGTGTGCGGCCTGACGCCGCGCGGCGCAACCCCTTTTCGCCGTCAGATCGCGACCTGCTCGACGATCTCCAGACCATACCCCTCGAGCCCGACCACCTTGCGGGGATTGTTCGTCAACAAGCGGATCTGCCGCAGCCCCAACGCCCTAAGAATCTGCGCGCCCACGCCGTAGTCGCGAAAGCCCATCGGTCCGGGACCGTCGCCGGGTTTCGCATCCAGCCGCCGGATCACATCCGCACCCCCCTGGGCGTGTTCCATGTACAGCAGGACCCCGCGCCCCGCCCGCGCGATCAGCTCGAGCGACGCCGTCACCGTGCGGTAGCCGTCAGCGCCCGTCAGGCGGAACACATCGCTCAGCAGGTTCTCGCTCTGCACCCGCACCACGGTCGGGGCATGGCTGAGATC